>DAISHS010000167.1:0-9421 GCA_036822415.1 Chloroflexota bacterium | reverse complement strand
AGAGCGCCAGGCCAAAGCCAATGGCCGCGCCAATGATGAATCCCGAAAACATAGCCAGTCTCCTTCCACTGAACGACCGAAGGAGGCAACCCGCAAGGGGTTGCCCTACACGCCCCAGACACCCGTAAGGAGGCGGCCCGCAAGGGGCCGCCCTACGCACCCCAGACATTCGCAAGGGGCCGCCCCACATGCCCCAAACCCGCAAGGAGGCGGCCCGCAAGGGGCCGCCCTACCGCAACCCGCAAGGGGTTGCCCTACGGATTGCTGCGCCCCAGCAGCACCTTCAGCGACTGCTGCCACCCCGCCACCTTGCTCGTGACGCGGATGGCGGGCTGCACCACCTGATCGCTCATGAAGGTCGCAGTGCCGCGCACCGTGCCAATCGTCTCCTGCGTGGCCGTCAACATCGGCTTGATTTCCTGCTGCATCATGCGCGTCAGGGTGTAAATCTGCCAGACAAGCACGGTCAGCAGCGCGCCGATGATGAACAGTTCCAGGGTGACGAAAATGATGAACAGGTCACGCACGACCGCGGCCACCGGCGGATGCGTGACGAGCAGATAGATGATGCCGATGAAGAGCAAGACGGCGACAACGACTCCGATGATGATCCACGTTTTGGTCTTTTTATCCATTGCTTCCTCGATCCGGCCGCCTGAACGGCGGCGCTGATGTCACCCGTCCGCGGCGCCCCCCAAGCGCGGCCGCGGGCGGCATGGTTCCTTGATGATTACGCCTTGTGCAGGCGGGCGCGCGTCAGAACGAGCGCGGCGACGGCGCCCAGGGTTCCGGTCATGATCTGCACCTGGCCCAGGGCAGGAAAGCGCAGCGCAGCCCCGGCGAAATGTCCGGCCGTGAAGCCGGCCACCGAAGCCAGGATAAACCACCCCAGCCCGGCCAGCGTGCGCCCCTGCCAGGCGTGAAAAATCGCCGCATAGAGCAAGGCCAGGACCAGGCTGAGCCACAGCGCCGGATGCACGAGCAGATCAACCAGCCCGGTCAACGATGCCTCCCCCCAGGCAGGCGTCGCCGTCATAGAAAACGACGCCCTGCCCCGGCGTGATATCGCGCAGAGGGTTTTCGAACGTGACCCGCACCCGATCCGGCGTCAGGGGGATGACAGTCGCCGGTACATCGTGCGCCTTGTAGCGGATGCGCGCCTGCAGCTCGACCGGCGCGGTCAGCGGCTGCCCCACGCCCCACGTCACCTGGCTGGCCGTCAGCTGCGTCTGGCCGAGCGCAGCCGCCGGCCCCACGATCACGGCGTTGTCGGCGGCATCCAGGCGCAGCACAAACAGCGGCTCCGGTGCGCCAATGCCCAGGCCCTTGCGCTGCCCGATCGTGTAGAAGGCCAGGCCCTCGTGCTGGCCCAGCACCTGCCCGGCCTGGTTGATGATCGGCCCGGGCTGCACCGCGGCCGGCGCCCAATCGGTCAGAAAGCGGCGGTAGTCATTGTCGGCCAGAAAGCAGAGGTCCTGGCTCTCGCGCTTGGCCGCCACGGTCAAACCACGGGCCGCGGCCAGTGCGCGCACCTGCGGTTTGGTCAGCTCACCGAGCGGGAACAACAGGTGAGCCAGCTCCCGCTGGCCGGCCATGTGCAGGACGTAGCTCTGATCTTTGGACGCGTCCACGCCGCGCTGCAGCTGCCAGAGCGGATAAGCGAGGCCGGGCCAGGCCGTCAGCGCGCCGCGGGGAGCATCAACCCGGGAGATGCGCGCATAATGACCGGTCGCCAGGTAATCCGCGCCCAGGGTGCGTGCGTAGTCGAAGAGAAGGCCGAGGCGAATGGTGCGGTTGCAGGCCAGGCAGGGATTGGGGGTCAAGGCGTCGCTGTAGCCCTGGATGAAGGTATCCACCACCTTCTCTTTGAACGGTCGTTCCACGTTGAGCAGGTAAAACGGAATGTCCAGGGCCGCAGCCACGCGGCGCGCGTCCGTCACCGCCTCGAGGGAGCAGCATTTGTTGCTGCGCTCGACGCCGTTGCTGATCTCAGCCCACAGGCGCATCATCACGCCGATGACGCGATAGCCCTGCTCCACCAGCAGCGCGGCGGCCACGGAGCTGTCCACGCCGCCGCTCATGGCGACTACCACCGTTATGTCACGTTTATCGGTCATGCCGGAATCGCAGCCATCCACGCGGCCAGGGTTGGCGCTGACTCGATCAGCCCCTGCAAATGCAGCAGTTGCGCTTCGTCACAGGCCGCCAGGCGCGCCACGGCCTCCGGTGGTAGCACGGCCCCGAAGCGGTAGCGAGCCAGCGTCGGCAGCAAGTTGCGCAGGGTCTCGACGCGCCCTTCCGTCCGCCCTTCGGCTATCCAGGCCGTGGCGACTTCACCGGCCACGGTTTCGGCTGACGCCTGCATAGAAAAGATGTCGGCCACGCGGCGCTGCCAGCCAGGCAGGAATGGCTCACACGTGATCATATCAGCCAGGCCGTAAGCCACCGGCTGCTGTGGGTTTGGCGCCCGGTAGACATAGATGCGCTGGTGGCGCAGATCCACATCCCACACCACCTCCGCCTGATTGGCGAAATAAAGCTGGCGCTTGCGTCGCTCTTGGGCGCGACGATTGGAGGGCGACCGCGTCTCCACCACCAGTTCTGGACAGCCATGCAGGATCAAGCGCTCGCTGGGGCCTGTCGGCTGCGCGGTCGCGGCACGCGTCCATGAGATCAAAGCAATATCGGGCTTGATGACGTCACCATTGCTCAGTAAACATTCCATCTGGTCGGGCAAGCCGGTACCAAAGCCCGCCTTGCGCGCCGAAAGGTCCAACATTGCCTGGATATTGCCGGCCACCATACGCTCAAAGAAGTCAGTCATTTCCTGCCATACCAGCCAGCCGTTGTAAAGCTCGACTGCCTCCTGATCCAAAATCGTCTCCGCATTGTCAATCGTGTAGGGGCCGTTGATGCGTGCGTACGCTTCGAGGATATCGCGTGGCCAACCACGGCCCACCTGTGGCAGCACACGCGGCGGCTTATGATTGGTCCGTGCTGGTGTCGTAAGGGTAACAGTCATCTTCTCACCTCTGTCATATCCACCAGATCCTTGTGAGCGGTCATGCGTAGGCCGCCGTCAGCTGGCGCAGGCGCGCCACCAGAGGAACCAGGACCTCCACCAGCGCTTCGATGTCGGCATCGGTGGTGCTGTGCCCCAGGGTCAGGCGCAGATGGCCGGCCGCGGTCAGGGAGTCAACGCCCAGGGCCATCAGCACATGCGACGGCTCCTGCGCGGCGCTGGTGCAGGCCGAGCCGCTCGAGGCGGCAATGCCGGCCATATCGAGGCCCATGAGCACGCCCTGAATCTCTAGGCCGGCGATCAGGAAGCTGGCATGGTTGGGCAAGCGCTGCGTGCGGTGGCCACTGACACGGACATCGGGGATTTCACGCAGGATGCGGTTGATCAGGCGGTCGCGCAGGATGGCCTGATGCGCGTTGTTGGTCACGCGTGACATTTGCGCCAGGGTCAGCGCCCTGGCCATGCCCACGATGTAAGGCACATTTTCTGTGCCAGCGCGATGTTTGGCCTCCTGGCTGCCGCCGCTGATCTGCGACCACAGCGGCGTGCCGCGACGCACGTAGAGCAGGCCGATGCCTTTTGGCCCATAAAACTTGTGCGCCGAAAGAGCCAGCAGGTCTACCTGCAAATCATCTACATCGAGCGGCAGCAGCCCGCCGCCCTGGACCGCGTCGGTGTGCAGGGGGATGCCATGCGCCCGCGCCAGCGCGCCGATCTCAGGCAGCGGCTGGATCGTACCAATCTCGTTGTTGGCGTACATGATACTGATGAGCACGGTGTCTGGACGCAGGGCCGCCTGCAGGTCAGCCACCGACACCAGGCCATCCCTGTCCACCGGCAGCACCGTCAGTGCAAAGCCGTAATGATCGCGCAGGTCAATGGCCGTCTGCAGCACGGCCTTGTGCTCGACCGCGGACACGATCAGGTGCTGACCGCGCCCGCGCGCCCGCTGCGCCAGGGCGACGCCGCGCAGGGCCAGGTTGTCGGCTTCAGTGCCACAGCTGGTGAAAACGATCTCGTTGGGCTGGCAGTTGAGAAAGTGGGCAATGCCCTGGCGGCTCTGGTCCAGGGCGCGGGCGGTTTCACGGCCCAAGCGATGAATACTGGACGGGTTGCCGTAGGATTCAGTAAAGTAAGGCAGCATCGCCTCCACGACGTCCGGCGCCACCGGCGTCGTCGCGGCGTGGTCGAAATAGATGATACGATTCGCAGTCGGCATGGCGGTCCATCCAAAGTTCAGATTACAAGAACAGACAGATTCTAGCATCGTGCGTGCTGGCTGTCAAGGAACGTTGGAGGTGCACAAAGAGGGTCTTGCAAAGCCGCGGTCAAAGGCGTATACTGAAAGTACCCTGGGCGCCAATGCCCGTGCGTTCAATCGCTGGCTGACAGAGCAGTGGCTGGACAACTACCCCTACCCCAACGTGTTGGTCTTTGATTTCTACAACGTGCTGACCAGCAACGGCGGCAGTTGGCGCGCCAACGACCTGGACCGTGCAACCGGCAATCATCACCGCTGGCGTGACGGCGGCGTGCAGTACGTCACCGATCAAGGACGCAACACCACGGCCTATCCCGATGGTGGAGGCGATGATCATCCCTCGCCGGCGGGCAACCAGAAGGCCACGGCTGAATTCATTCCACTGCTCAATCTGGCCTTCAGCCGCTGGCAGGCCGCGCAGGCGGCGCCAGCCGCCTAAGGCGGATCGACGACAAAGGACAGGGGAGCGTTGAAACAAAAAGACAGGCGGCGCTGAACAGCGCCGCCTGTCTGCTATTCTGCTCGGAATCCTGTTGATCCTGTCTATTCTGCTTCCAGCCTGCCTTATCCACCCACGAGGGCAAGTAACGTCGTGCGCGCCAGGGTGAGCCACGGCGTGGGCCACAGGCCGACGAGGAGTGTGCCCAGGCCGGCCACAAGCAAAACCAGGTTCCAGCGCGGGGTCAGGGTGATAGGGCCGCTGGCCGTTTCGCTGCCCAGGTACATGTTGACCGTGACGCGCAGGTAGTAGTAGGCGCTCAACGCGCTGTTGAGGACGGCCACGATGACGAGCCAGGCCCAACCGGCATCCACCGCGGCTTTGAAGACGTAGAGCTTGCCGAAAAAGCCGGCCAGCGGCGGAATGCCGGCCAGGGAAAGCATGAAGAGGGTCATGAGCGCAGCCAGCGCGGGGTGGCGGCTGCCCAAGCCGTTGGGCGCGTGGATGTCAACATCCATCTCGGCCTGGTTCTCCAGCGCTTGCGCGACGGCAAAGGCGCCGATGTTCATGAACGCGTAGGCAAACAGGTAGTAGAGCGTGGCGCCGACGGCCTGATCGTTGTTGCCGGTCAATCCCACCAGGATGTAGCCGGCATGGGCGATGCTGGAATAGGCCAGCAGGCGTTTGAGGCTGCTCTGGCGCAGCGCGGCCAGATTGCCGATCGTCATGGTCAGCACGGCCAGGATGGCAATCACCCACAGCCAGGGCTTGTCCAGGCTGGTCAGCGCGGCCAGCACACGCAGCAGCGCCGCGAAGGCGGCCGTCTTGGCGCCGACCGACATGAACGCGGTGACGGGCGTTGGCGCGCCCTGGTAGGCGTCGGGCGTCCACATGTGGAACGGCGCCATCGCCACCTTGAAGCCAAAGCCGATCAGCAGCAGGCCCACGCCCACCGGCAGCAGCGGCGCCATGGGGCTGGAGGCCGAGGAGAGCATGAGGAAGCGCGCGACCTGCACCAGGTCGGTGGTCTGTGTGGCCGCGTAGATCAGCGCTGCGCCGTAGAGGAAGAAGGTGCTGGCAAAGGCGCCCAGCAAGAAGTACTTCATGGCGGCTTCCGTCGAGCGCGGCTGCTTGAGATTGAAACCGGTCATGATGTAGAGCGCCAGGGAGAGAATCTCCAGGCTCAAAAACACGGTCATCAGGGTGAGGGAGGCGCTCATGGCGGTCATGCCGGCGCAGGCCAACAGCAGCAGCGCATAAAATTCGCCGACGCTGTCGCTGATGCGCTCGATGTAATCGAACGAGAGCAGGACGCCCAGCGCGCCAGCCGTCAGGATGATGACATTGGCAAAGAGGGCGAAGGAATCGGCCACCGCCATGTTCTGGAAGTGCCGCGCGGGCCCTTGCCAGAGCCAGGCGCTGGCGGCCAACGCCAGCAACAAGCCAGCGAACGCCAGCCAGCCCAGGAGATGCTTACGGCTGCGCAGCAGCGTGACTTCGGCCATGAGAACGAGCAGCGCCATGCCCACCAGCACGAGCTGGGGCAGAATGGCGAGAAAATCAAGCGTCGGAATCTGAATTGGCATGATGACCCTCTAAAATCCGGGGCGACTCTGGTCAAGCATGACCGCCGGCGGGGGCGTCCTGAGCTGCTGGGCCAGACTTTCAACCGAGGGATTGATTTTATCGAAGAACAGGTTGGGGAAGAGGCCGATCACCACGAACAGCACCACCAACGGCGCCATGATCAGCACCTCGCGCCGCGTCAGGTCAGGCAGCACCGCGATCGCCTTGGGCTTGCTGACCGGGCCTTGCATCATCTGGCGGAAGGCGGTGAGCAGATACCAGGCGGCCAGGATGATGCCGGCTGTGCCCAGCCAGGCAAAGACTGGGTTGGCCTTGAACGCGCCGACCAGAATGGTAAACTCGCCCACAAAGCCGTTCAAGCCGGGCAGGCCGACCGAGGAGAGCATGACGACCAGGAAAAGGCCGCCAAAGATGGGGATTTCCTTCCACAGCCCGCTAAACTCGCTCATGATGCGGGTGTGCAGGCGCTCGTAGAGCATGCCCACCAGCAAGAACAGGCCGCCTGTGCTCAGGCCGTGGTTGACCATCTGCAACACGGCGCCCGACATGCCCTGCGGCGTCAGGGTGAAGATGCCAAGCACGACGAAGCCCAGGTGCGCCACCGATGAATACGCGACCAGGCTCTTGATGTCGCGCTGGCGCAGGGCGACCAGCGCGCCGTAGAGGATGCCGATCAGCGCGAGGGCCGATAGCCACGGGACGAAGGTGACGGTGGCCTGCGGAAAGAGCGGCAGGCAGAAACGCAGGAAGCCGTAGGTGCCCATCTTCAGCAGGACGCCGGCCAGGATCACCGAGCCGGCCGTGGGCGCTTCGACGTGCGCATCGGGCAGCCAGGTGTGGAAGGGGAAGAGCGGCACCTTGATGGCAAAACCGAGGGCAAAGGCCAGGAAGGCCCAAAACTGCACGACGTAGGCCAGGTTCTTGGTTTGCAGCACCATCACGTCGAAGGTGCCGCCGTAAAAATAGACCACCAGGATGGCGACCAGCATCAGCGCGCTGCCGGCCAGGGTGTAGAGGAAGAACTTGACGCTGGCGTACACGCGCCGCGGCCCGCCCCACTGGCCGATGATGAAATACATCGGCACCAGGCTGGCCTCCCAGAAGACGTAGAAGAGGATCAGGTCCAGCGCAGTGAAGACGCCCAGCATGGCGGTCTCCATCAGCAGCATGAAGAAATAGTAGCTGCGCGTGCGGCTGTGGATGCTCTGCCAGGAGAAGAAGATGACCAGCGGCGTCAGGAAGGTGGTCAGCAGCACCAGCCACAGGCTGATGCCGTCCACGCCCAGGTAGTACTGGATGTTGAAAGCTGGAATCCAGGCCCGCTGTTCCACGAACTGCATGCCAGTCTGACCGTTCTGCCACCAGACCAGCAGGCCCAGGGAGACAAGGAAGGTCGCCAGGGAAACAAACAGCGCCCAAACGCGCTGGGTCCGCTCTTCACGCAAAAAGAGCAAGATCAAGGCGCCTACCAGGGGTAGGAATACAGTAATAGATAGTATGAATGACATAGTTTGCTTCGATCCCCAACTAAATTCCAGAGTTTGGCGTCATCGGCGCCATACCTGCTCAGTGCGGCCGGATTTCCAGGATGTGCGACAATGGTATCGGCTTGCAGAAAACGGCCCACGGCTGGATCATACCAGCGGGACTGGTAGAAATACAACGCCGTGCCGCTATCCCAGCGTTGACCGGTGAAGCGCCCAAAAACAGGCACACTCTTGTCGGTCAATCAGCAGGATAATCAAATCGTATTGAAGTGCCATGCTTGGCAAGATAAGCTGTTGCCTGCTCCTGCCAACGACGATGGGCAACTACATCTGTGACCACACAGTTTGGTCGCGATTGATACATTAACCCACCATCGGGCAGGTCTTCAATGCGCCAACCGGGAATACCAGCCAACACGTCTCGACCATAGTGCGCCACATACTCAGGCCCAAAAAAATCAACCCAACTCAAGGTAGGAATTCTGCGTTTCTTGACAAAAAGATGTTGGCCGAGCGGATAGCAATCTGTGTAACTGGCGGCGATGAAACCATACTCTGGACGAACGAGAGGATACAGTTTTGCGGCCGTTGTCAACAGAATTTCAGCAAAGGCTTCCTTGTAGGGTCTATGTTCTTGCGGCATTGCAACGATCCACCCCCCCAAAGTCATCTGAATATAGCCATCTTCAAATTCCATCCAGTGAAGCACGCATCGTGCGCGTTCTTGTGTAAAGGTCTCCATCTCTAGAGGGAATCCCACATTCCGCAATTGACCGCCTATCACATTATCGTTGATCGTGCGGTCAATATACTGCGCCATGACTAATTCATCAATATTCAGTGCAACTTGAATTGTGTCTGGGGCAACCACTCGTGCTGGCCTGAGCCCCGATTGCGCCAGGCGATGTGCGATTAGCATAACGCTTTCAACGTTGGGCAAACCTCGACAATACCGGAATACCAGGCTAACGGCATAGACCCGTTCTTTGTTCTCAAAACTCATCGTTACCTCTCCTCATGGAATGCCTGGGTTGGCAACGATGTTGAACACAAACTTCGACAAGTCCAGGCCATATTGTGAGACCAGTTGTTGTTGCAGGTCTGCAAGAATGGTTTGAGTAATGGGGTCCTTTTGCGTCTGTACAAATTCGACGACAATCTTGTTTAGCCCCAGCTTATTGAAACCCTGAAATTGATTTGCTAGGCTTCCAATATCATTTATCACCGTCTGGGCTCGCCAATACTTCACCTCCACGCCGGTACTATTCGAGAGCACAAGGTCAATGCTGCCTTGTCCGGTAGGATTGACTGACTGCAACGTGCCTTGGCGCATGTAGTGCTCGGCGCGGCTCAGTAGTAATACTTCTTGACGACACCGTTGTCAACCTCGTAATGGTTGCCCACGAAGACCCGGGTCACGCCAGCGATCGTCTCCTTGACCCGGTTGCCGTCGCCATCGTAGACGTAGGTGGCCGTGACGCTGCCGCTCATGCCGGTCAGCCGGTTCTCGGCGTCGTAGGTCAGGGTGTACACCACCCCGCCGATCGTGCGCCGCGGCCAGCGCCTTCACGCTTCGTGCACTTCGCTACCTTTCGTATCTTCGTGATCCAAACGTCCCACTCCCG
>DAISHS010000166.1:1553-9457 GCA_036822415.1 Chloroflexota bacterium | reverse complement strand
TCGTTGCAGCGACTTGCAGTCGCCCGATCTGCCCCCAGTTTGAAATGCACCCGGCGCTTCGCTGAGCCTTGACCCACCGCTGCCTTTGTCCTATACTGTGTCCAGAATGACCATCACAAGCCGTTGGAGACAAGCCGTTGGAGGCGACGCCCTCGCTCATCTCAGAGAGGGCGCTGATGGATGGTTTGGCTGAGAAGGAGGACAGACGGGACGTGCTGACCGAGGCAATTTTACAGGCGGAGCGCGCACGGCGCTATCGCCAGCAGCTGGCCCTGCGCATCAATACGCCGGCCGAGGCCGTGGCCTTTGTCAACCAGGTGGGGATGTGCCTGCTCTTTTCGGCGCGCGACATCGAGCTGCCTACGCTGTACGGCGCGCTGTGCGGCCTGGAAAAAGCCCCGCCGGCTCACCACAATGAGCGTGAGCTGGGGCTGGCCTGGCAGTGGAAGGACGATCTGCCCATTGCCGGTGAGGTGCTCTACGGTAAGTTCCTCAAGCGCAAGCCGGTTTTCATCAGCCTGCGCCTGGCCCCGGCTTTCTACGCCCTCAGCGGCAGTTACGGCGAGCTGGATGACTTCGTGGAGCTGTACAAAGATGCGAAACTGACCGCGGAGGCGCGCCAGGTGGCCGAGGCGCTTTTCTTGCAGGGCGCGCTGCCCACCAGTGAGCTGCGGCGCGCCGCCCGTCTGGCCGGCCAGGACAACATGACGCGCTTCGATCGCGCGCTGGCCGAGCTGCAAATGAAATGGCAAATCGTCAAAACTGGCATCTCTGACGCCAACGCCTGGAAATACTGCTATATCTACGACTTACTCCCACGACGTTTTCCCGCCATCGCCGCCGCCGCTCGCCAGCTTAACAGCACCGAGGCCATGAGCCAAATCCTGACGGCGTACCTCGACACGGTCGTGGCGGCCACCCCGGCCGCCATTTGCCGCCTATTTGATTGGGAAGCCTGGCGACTGGCGCAGATCGTGACGCGTCTGCATGCGGCCGGCCGTTTACAGCAGGATGTGAGCATAGAAGGGCGACCGGGAAAGTATCTTCAGGGTCTATAGCAGCGTCTTCTCAATCACACGTTCTTTTTGTCTAAACGAAGAACAACCAAAAGAAAGAAGACGGTGAGAGCAACCAGGAAGGAGAAAGTCAGATGAAGTCAATGAGCAGGCTGTGGTTGGCGGCGGTCGTGGGCAGTGTCCTGTTGGGCGCGCTGTGGCTGACGAGCGTAGGGCAGGGCCCGGCGCTGGCCGCGACGGCGCGAGAGGCGTCGTTGGCGGCCCCTGTAGCCAGCGCTGCCCAGGGCGGCGCCATCGTTTACGTCGTTCGGCGCAGCGATACGCTCTATTCCATTGCACGGCGCTTCAATGTCTCTACCACGTCCATCATGCGCCTCAACCGCATCGTCAATCCCAATCGCATTTACATCGGCCAACGCCTGTGGATTCCAGCGGCCGAGCCGCTGCCCACGGCCACCTCCGCCCCGACGGCCGCGCCCACAGAGCCGGTGGAAGAGATTACGATCATCCAGCCATCCATGGGCATGACCATCACCAGCCCGGTGACGGTGCGCGGCGTCGGTCGCGGCTTTGAGCAGAACCTGGGCGTGCGCATTTTGGACGCCAGCGGCTTCGAGATCGGCAGCGGCGCGGCCATGATTACCGGTGAGCTGGGCGAGCGCGGGCCTTACACCGGCGTCATCACCTTTACCATGCCGGCCAACGCGCAGCCGGGACGGATCCAGGTCTTCGAGGCCAGCCCACGCGACGGCGCTTTCGAGCACCTCAACTCGGTGTCGGTGCAATTGCCCGGTTCCGGGCTGGATGCCGCGCTGGAGCAGCTCAAGACGGCGCTGGAGAAGGGCGATCAAGCGGCGCTCCGTCAGCTCCTCGGCTCCCCCTTCCTGTTTGGCCTTTACCGCAGTGAAGGGTTGCAGAGCGAGGATCCCGCGCAGATCATGACGCTGCTCACGTCGTATGGCCTGGGCAACGGAAAGGTCTTTGTTGATTTTTCGGTGGATGCACGCCGGCTGCTGGCCCCAAGCGGCGACGCGCCGGCCGACGTGGAGCATGTGGCCTATAGCACGGGCTGGGGCAAGGACGGAACCTGGTCGGCATTTCTCTACCTGGCCAGCCAGCAAGGCCAGATGCGCTGGACCGGCATCGTCTTGGTTTCACCGGAGGCCAAAGATTTCTAGCCGCCATCCCTGGCCGCGAGCAGGCGGCTGCAGCACGGCTCAGCGCGCCCTGGCGCATCGTTTACTGTAAGCGCACGCGGCCCAACGTGGCGGCTTTTTCGGTTTCGTTGACAGGAAGCTGAAAGGGCGCGCCTGGATCTGTGATGCTGACAAGAATGTCATACTCGCCCAGGGCTGCCGCGGTCGGTATGACAAAGCGGTAGTGCGCCTCGCGCAGCCGCCCGACCTGCCATATTTGCGTCGGGGCGACGTCGGCCGCGCGGGGCGTTTGCGCGTCGATGGTCGCCGCGCCGCTGCTGACGGGGCGCAGCTGAGGCGTGATGAGGTAATCGGTGCGCAGAGGCTGCAATGGACGCCAGAAAAGGGCCAGATCAAGGGTCTGGCCGGGCGTCAGGCTGCGGCGATCCACATCATAGCCCACCAGCTCGAGCTGGTCATCGAAATTCCAGGCCACAGGGTTGGGTACGCCGGCCTCGTTCAGCCGCGGGTAGACGCGCAGGTTGGCGAGCAAAACGCTGGCGGCGGCGACGGGGGTCGGCAGATTGACAGCCGCGGGCTGTTCGTTATCAGCGCGGGTCACGCTGACGATCAGACGACACGCACAGGGCGCCGGGGTGGTGAGCGGCAAGGCGAGCGTATGCTCATCGCGCACCTGTTCTCCGGCCCGCCAGCGGCTGGTGGCATAGTTGCCGCGTGCCGGGAAGCTGTCCTGGCGCAAGATGACCCGGTCCGCATCATCCACGATCTTCAGGTTGATGCTATAATCTGCGCCGGGCGCAACCAGCGCCTGCCAGTAAAGCGTCAGCGATAATGTTTGGCCGGGCGTCAGGTCGCTTTGGGAAAGGGAGACCGCGCGCAGGCGCAGGGTGTTGTCGAACGTTGCTTCCACGGCCGTGGCCGCGGCAATGGCGGCCGGGCGCGGCGCCGAAGGCAGCGCATAGGCCGGCGCGATCGTGAACCAGGGGATGGCCAGGGCCAGCGCGGCCAGGCCGCTGCCCACCCACGGCCCAATCCGGTGGCGCCAGACGAAGGGCGTTAGCGTGTTGATGCCGGCGGCCCACAGCACGGCCAGGGCCATCATGGCCGGGAAGAGGTAGCGGCCCTGCGGCGGGTACAGGGTGGCCCATCCCCAGACAGAGATAAAGACGATCAAGCACCAGGTGATGAGCAGCCATAACTTGAGCGCACTGCCACGCGCGGCGCGGGCCAGGTGTTCGCTGGCGCTGCGCTCAACCAGGCGCAGGCGATTGAAACGCCACCAGACGATCAGCGCGCCCAGGCAGCCAATGGCTCCGCTGATGGCCAGAACATTGTAAACCACATACACCCAGGCGGGCGGAGATACGTTGAGCCAGCCGAACAGCGCCCAGAACGAGCGCCAGGCGCGGCTGCCATGCCACAAAAATTCGCTCCAGCTAGGCCAGTCTGGGCGCGGCGGCAGCAGCTCGAACAAGCTGCGCAGGCCAAAGACATTGCCGCTGAGGAGCAGATTACGCACATACCACCAGCCGGCGACGAGGAAGGCCAGGCCAAAGGTGATGCCATGCCAGCGCCAGAAGTAGGCCCAGGAGCGCTCGTGCATGGCAAACGCGGTCAAGATGATGAAGGTCAGCGGCAGCAGCAGCAGGGCGTTCTGTTTGGTCAGCGTGGCCAGGCCCAGCGCCAGGCCAAGCCCCACCAGGCGGCGTGTGGTCGGCAGCCGGTCGAGGGTGCGCGCCAGCAGCAGCAAGATCAAAGCGGTGGCGGCGATAATCAGGTTATCGTTGTTGACCGACGCGCTGATGAAGATGAATTGCGGGTTGCATGCGACGAACAGCGCGGCCAGCTGAGCAATCGAAGGTTGGTTTGGGAAGACCTGCCAGGCCAGGCCATAGGTCGCCGCCACGGTCACTGCGCCGAGCAGCAGCGAAAGCAGACGCAGGACGCGCATGGCCAACACTGTGTCGCGACCAGGCCAGGCCAGGTCTGGTCCGTGAATGACGTGATTGACGTTAGCGACGGCATCGGTTTGATTGGGGGCCGCGTACGGATTGAGCCGAATGACTTGCTCGGCATCGCTCAGGTCAATCGGCAGTGTGAGCCAGTCGGCCAGGAGGTAGTAGAGCGGCGGTTGCGCGGCCAGCTGACGCATCGGCAAAGCGGGCATGGCCTGGGTCGGCGGCAGCCCGTGGCCCTGACGCAGCCAGCGCACATACTGGAAGTGCAGGTCTTCATCCGGCGACTCGAAGAGCGGATTGATGGTGCTGTACGTAAAACCTAGCAGTAGGAAAATGGCGAGAATCACGATGAGGGGGCGCCGGGCCGCCGGTGGTTGTTGATCGAGCATGTTCTCTGTCCCAGGTTGTCTGGCGGCTTGCAAAGCGCCGTCGGTTAGATTATAGCACAGGACGCCTGGAAGGCGAATGTGTCGCCACCTTGCCCCCTCCTGTTCATTTTGTCAACAAAGGAGCGCCATGTCGAGCGTCATCAGTTTGCCGCCTGATCCCCGCGCGGCCGTCGAAATCATCGCGGCTGAAAACCGCCTGATCTGGCGCATCGGCGCTGTACCGGTAGAGATAGAGGTCAGCCTGGGCGGCCAGCCTGTACGACTGGCGGCGCTGGCTGACGAGGGCGGCGGCATCCGCGTGCTGGTCGAGGCGCAGGCGCCGTTGGCCCTGGAGATGGAGGCGGGGTCTGCCGTTTTTTACGAATCGGCGCCGGCCGGGCGCACGACCTATCTGCTGACCTACCTCGATCGCACGGACGTTCGCCAGGTTTAGAGACCCGGCTGCCTGCACAAGTCAGGGGGCGACGTTGGCCGTCCCGATTCGAGCGCTGGCCGCTTGTTGAGAAGATACCTGACCTGCATCATTGGCGCGCAGCCTGTGACCTGCTACACTGTTCGCAGTTGGGGCGCGGCTGCAAGCCCGCCCGCCGGGCGACCACACGGGCGCGCCCTTACTTTTTGGGCACAGGAATAGAAAGAGGAACATCATGTCGGTCAAAATTGTCAAGGACATCATGCACAAGGGCGTCATTGCCTGTCATCCCAACACGGCAGTAACCGAAGTCGTACGCGTGCTGGCAGATACCGAAGTCCATGCGATTGTCGTCACCGGCCCCGATGGCGAACTGACGGGCATCATCTCGCATATGGACGTTATTCCCCTCTATGGGCAGCCGCTGGAAGGTAAAACCGCAGGCGAGATCATGACCGGTAATGTCATCACGGCCAGCCTGGAAAACACCGTGGCGGAGGCCATGAAGTTGATGGTCGAGAAGCATATCCACCGCGTGGTTGTCACGGAGGCGGGGCCAAATGGCGCTCGTATCCCTGTTGGCGTGCTTTCGACGACCGACATTGTGCGCGAGATGCGCGGCTCGCGCTGGATGTGGTATTTCAGCCCCAACCCCTGACCCAAACGAGCCGAAACTGAAAAGTACAACGGCAGCAACGTGAAAAGCGAGAAAAATCATGACTGCAACCCTCATTGATGGCAAGGCGGTAGCGGCGCGGATTCGCGCGGACCTGGCGCTGGAAGTGACCGCACTGCGTGAAAAAACCGGCCTCGTGCCTGGCCTGGCGACCGTGCTTGTCGGCGAGAATCCGGCCTCGCAAGCCTATGTCAGCTCCAAACGTAAGGCGTGCGCTGAGCTTGGCATCGAATCGTTTGGACACGAACTACCGGCGTCTATCAGTCAGGCCGATTTGGAGACGCTGGTGCGCGAGTTGAACGCCAACCCGGCTGTCAACGGCATCCTGGTGCAATTACCCCTGCCTGCGGGCCTGGATGAAGAGGCCGTGTTGAGCACCATCAGCCTGGAAAAGGACGTTGATGGGTTTCATCCGATCAACATCGGGCGTCTGAACATGAAGGGACGCCCGCCGCTCTTTGTGCCCTGCACGCCGTTGGGCTGCCTGACGCTGCTCCAGGGCGCGGGGGTGCGCATCAGCGGCGCAGACGCCGTGGTGGTCGGTCGCAGCAACATCGTCGGCATTCCCATGGCCGCGCTGCTGCGCAATCACGACGCCACGGTCACGGTTTGTCACAGCCGCACGCGTGATTTACCGGCCAAAGTGCGCCAGGCCGATATTGTGGTGGCAGCCATTGGCCGGCCGGAGATGATCCGCGGCGATTGGCTGAAGCCGGGCGCCGTGGTGATTGACGTGGGCATCAACCGCATCGAAGACGCCAGCAAGAAGAGTGGGTCACGCCTGGTGGGCGATGTCGCGTTCGAGGAAGCCAAAGAGGTCGCCAGCGCCATTACCCCCGTGCCGGGCGGCGTCGGCCCGATGACCATTGCCATGTTGCTGCAAAATACAGTGACCGGCTTCAAACGAACGCACGGGCTATAGATCCATGGCTAAAGAACGCGCAGTCGAGGAGATTCAGATCCAAATTGGCGACAGCCGCTACACGCTGACTGGCGGCGGCTTTACTGAAATGGTGGAAAAGGTCAAAAGCGTACCCGGCCGCCGTTTTCGTTCTTTTCCCAATGACAAACATTGGGCGCTGCCGGTCTCAGAGGCGGAGGCCGAAGCGGCGCTGACCCCCTATCGGCTGACTCTCGTGGGTAAGGCGCTCAAAGTCGCCCTTATGGAGCCAACGACGATGCCTACCTCGCCGGAGGATGCGCTGCCGTTGTTGGTGGAGAACCGGGCCTCGTTGGATCAGATCATTCAGGACCTGCGCGATGTGGCCTTCTTGCTCAATCGTGACCCAGGTCACCTGGGCGCGGAGGAGAAGAAACTGGTCATGCGCAGCGCACGGGCCGTGGTTGCGTGGAAGGGTTGAAGGCCGCTCATTCGTAATTGAGCCGCATTTGCACAGGCGCCCGACGACCGTTGAGGAGAATGAACGGCGCGGCCGTGGCCACGTCTACTCCCAACTTTTTGAGTTGCCCCAGGTCGCGCAGCGCCCCATCGAGACGGGCGCGCAGGATGTTGCGCATGGTCTGCGGCCCAATGCCCGGCACGCGCACCAGCTCTTGCGCGGCGGCCTGGTTGATTTCCAGCGGAAAATGCTCTGGGTGCCCCTGCGCCCAGAGCGTTTTTGGATCCTGAGCGAGCGGTAAATTCCCGTCGTCATCGAATGGCAGCTCCTCGACGCCGAAGCCGTAGGCGCGCAAGAGAAAATCGCTCTGGTAAAGGCGGAATTCGCGTCGCGGCGGTGTGGCGCTCAGGCCCTCCAGCGGCGTGTCGCGGATAGGGCTGAACGCGCTGAAGTAGGCGCGGTGCAGTCCCACCTCGCGGTAAAGGCGTTGGCTGGTGTTGAGGAGATCGCGGTCGCTTTCGCCGGCCGGGCCAACCACGAACTGCGTGACCATGCCGGCGCGGGCCACCTGCTGGCCACTGTTCCAACGGGCCTGCTGGATCAGGCGCCGCGCGCGCTTCAGCGGCTCCACCAGGCTCTCCTCGAAGGTTTTCATCGGCGCCAGCCGGCTCAGATGCTGCGCGCTGGGCGCTTCCAGGTTGGTGGAGACCCGGTCGGCCAGGTGAACGGCGCGCTCGATCTGCGCCTCTTCGGCCGCGGGCAGCATCTTCAGATGGACATAACCCTGAAAGCCGTAGCGGTGGCGAATCAGCTCCACCGTCTGCAGCATGCGGTCCATCGAGCGCACGGAACCGATGATGCCGGAGCTGAGAAAAATGCCCTGCACCAGGCCGGCCCGCTGCATCTGGTCGAAAGAGGCGGCCAGTTCATCGGGGCTGAGGGTTTCGCGGCGAAAG
>DAISHS010000166.1:0-1453 GCA_036822415.1 Chloroflexota bacterium | reverse complement strand
CCGGTTCACCCGCCTCCAGGCAGGCATCGTACTGCGCGGCCTGCTGCAACCACTCGATCTTCGTGCGCACATCCATGGTGTACAACCAACCCCAAGAAGATAGGGGAGCGCCGGTATTATACAGAACAAATGTGCGATTGGCAAATCAGGATCGGATTCGATTCAAAACAGGGCGAGCTGCACGCCGCTTGGCAGCGGACGCGTCGGCGGCCTTTCCGGGGTGCGCAGGGCTTTGAGCGCCGCGGCGATGTCGTCCACGAAGCGTGAAGGGGCGTTTTGCCTGGTCTGGCCAAACAGAAGGCGGGTGCGCGCGTAGGTCAGGATCAGCTGCTGCTGCGCGCGGGTCATGCCCACGTAGAACAGGCGTCGTTCCTCTTCCACGTCCATTCCTGCGTCGCCCTCGACGCCGGGTCGGAGGTAGGGCAGGAGCGACTCTTCGCAGCCGACGATGAAGACCACCGGAAATTCCAGGCCCTTCGATGCGTGCAGCGTCATCAGCGTCACGCGGTCGGCGCGCGGGTCATAGGCGTCGGTTTCGCCTGCGAGGGCCAGGCTTTCCAGGAAGTCGGCCAGGCGGTCATCGAACGGCGCGGCCCGGCGCGCCAATTGGGCGATGTGCTCGGCTTCGCCTGGCTCCCCGCTCAAGCTGGCCTGGCTGCAAGCAAAGCGGTAGATCGCTTCGATCGAACCGGCCACCGGCTGACCAGGCGCCAGCTCTGGCGTCTGCCAGAAGGCGGCCAGGCTGAGCAGGCGCTGCCGCTGCGAGGCGCTGAGGTCGTCCGCGGCGGCCGCTCGTTGCAACGCTTCGCTCAACCCCAGGGGCTGGCTGGCCAGGTAGGTCGCCAGGCGGCCAAACGCGCCGCTGGCAAACGCGCCCTTGCCCACCTCCAGCACGCTCTCCAGGTGAACCTGGGCAGCCGGCTGGATACGCAGCCACAAGTAGGCCAGCGTCAGGCGGACAGCCGGTTGTTCGAGCAGCGGCGTCTGCCCCACGCACTGAAATGGAATGCCGGAGCGCTCGAAAGCCTCGACCAGCAGGCGGCTCTGTGCACCCAGGCGGTAGAGCACGGCAAAATCGGCAAAGCCGCGCGGCCTCTCTGCTGAGCCGGCGACGCGGCCGGAGTCGAGTGAAAAGTAGCTGGTGCCGCCCACCAGCTGCTCGATCTGCTGCACCACGGTTTCCGCTTCGGCGCGATCGGTCGGCGTCTGCAAAATCTCGATGCGCACCTGCTCTATGAAGGACGCCAGCGGCTGCACCGCTTCCAAAGACAGCCGCTCGTCCTCGTTTTGGGCGATGACCTGCGCGGCCGCGTCCAGGATCATCTGGGTGGAGCGGTAGTTCTGGCTGAGGTGCAGACGCCGGGCGCCGGGGTAGTCTTGGGCAAAGGTCAGGAAGTAGCGGCGGTCCGCGCCGCGGAAGCCGTAGATGGCCTGATCCGGGTCGCCGATGACG
>DAISHS010000165.1:0-9459 GCA_036822415.1 Chloroflexota bacterium | reverse complement strand
CGCCTGGGGCATCAGACCGTTGATCTCCGCGATCCCGTCCTCTACCCATCCCGCCAGATCCTGCTTCTCCCAACACTCGATCACATACCGACACACGAGCGCAGCCTCCTCCGCCTGACCGTGCGCCAGCAATTCCTCGACGTTGCGGCAGATAGCGTCCAGGCTGCGGCGGTAGCGGACTTCGTCCCCGTGCTGGCGAGCAATGGCTGCCGCAGTCGCGTAGGCATTGTACGCCAGCAGCAGCCGTTCGTCCAGCGCGACGTCACCCAGGAGCCAGGCCATGGCCACCAGCCAGCGACCCGCGTCGTGCTCCTGCGCCAGGTCCCACGCCGGCTGCAGGGTTTCGGCGAGCTGCGCATACCCTTGCCCCTCATCACGCGCCACCAGGCCGAACTTGTAGAGGGTCTCGATCTGGGCATGGATGTCCCTGCGCTGGCGCTGCAGGTCGAGCGCCTCGCTGAGCAGCGCCCGCGCCGCGGCGAAGCGGCCCTGCATGGAGCGCAGGATGCCCAGTCCGCCCAGCGCGCGATCTTGCAGCCGCAGGTCGCCCAAGCGACGGCCGGTTGCGATCGCCGCGGTGTAGAGCGCCTCGGCTTCGTCGTGACGCTCGAGCGTGCGCAGGGCGCTGGCCAGATTGACCTGCGCGATGCCAGCGTCCAGTTCCGCACCGGCGCGGCGGTAGAGGTCGAGGCTGCGCTGATGGGCGGCCAACGCAGCCGCGGGCCGGTCATCCAGGCCTTCCAGCTGCCCCAGGTTGCCCCACATCAGCGCCTGGCCCTGCTGATCGGCCAGCGTTTCGTACAGGGCGAGGGCCTGTTGATAGTATGGCCGCGCTCGATCCAGGCGGCCCTGAATCTGGTAGACCGCGCCAATGTTTCCCAGCGCCTGCGCCTGGCCGCCCAGATCCTGCACCGCTTGCGCCGTCGTCAGACTTTCGGTGTAGTAGCCGATTGCCTGTTCGAGCTGCCCCTGCTGGCGAGCCAGAAGGCCCAGGCTGTTGAGCACATCAACCAGGGCGCGCTGCTCACCAAAGCGACGCAGCACCTGCAACGCCCCGGCGTAGGCCGCTGACGCCTGCGCCAATTCTCCGCGCTGGCGATAGACCTGCCCCAGGTTGATCTGCGCCCGCGCCACGCCTTGCGGCTGGCCCAACTGCTCATACAGCGCCCGGGCCTGCTCCAGCTCGCTCGCGCCGGCTCCACGATCCCCCAGGCTGACCAGCGCCAGGCCGAGGTTGTTATGCATCATCGCTTCCTCGCTCTGGCCGGCCCAGCGGGGCAGCAGGCGGGCCAGGGCCTGGCGGTAGCGCTCGACGGCCTGGCTCAGCTCGCCGCGCGCCTGGTGCAGCGTGCCCAGGTCATTGAGCACCCGGCTGGCGTTGAAGTCGTCGCTGGTTTGGTCGAACAGCGCCAGGCTGCGCAGGAAGTCGGTTTCGCAACGCTCGTAGTCTGCCAGCAGAAGCTCCAGCAGCGCCTGACAGCGCAGCGCGATGGCCTGACTGTGCGGCGAGAGGCGGACGTCACTGCGCTTGATGCCGGTCAGCAGCAGCCGACACTCTTCGACGGCGTTGTCCATCCAGGCGTGGACGAAGCGGTCGGCCCAGCGGTAGAGGCCGTCGTGGTCGTCGCGCGCGATGGCCAGGCGGAAGTATTCGATCTGGTGGGCGAAGGCGGGCGGCGACGTGGCAGCGGTCACGGTTACTCTTTATCATCCGGCAGATCCAGGTTGAGGTAGCCGAAGATCAGATTGGCTTGGTCCTCGACCGTCAGCCCTGTGCAGCCCTCGCTCGCCACGACCCATCCGCGCCGGATCTGCGCAAACTGCGCGCCGTCCAGCGCCTGCCAGTCGTCCTTGTGCTGGCGGGCGTAGGCAAGATAGTAGCGGGTCATGCGACGATGGGCAGTATTCACAGCGACCTAAATTGACTGGGCTATGCCGCGCAACAGACTTCTCTGCACGGTTGATCGTTTGCACAAGGCGGCCAGTCATGCTCAAGATGCCAGCCGCTTCTCCATCAGCGCCATCTCATCTGTTGCCTGCTCGCGTTCCTGTGCGAGTCCCTGGCGGCGCTCCTGCAACACGAACCGGCGCTCTGAGTCGGTTTCGCGCCCGATGTCCCTATCCAACGCCGCCATCCGACGCGACAGCATCTCGTAGCGCGCTTGCAGTTCAACCAACTGCTGCTGCAGATGCCGTCTGGCCGCATCTCCCTCAGGCTTTTTCTGGCCCCGCGTGCCGCTTGGGTCGAGGCCGGCCGCTGGCCCACCGCCAAACACCTGCGTCACCTGCGCCCCGTCGCCGATGGCTATACCCTGAGCGCTGCCGATGTGGATGTTGTACTTGCCCTGCTGGACCACGTTGCGGTCGCCGGTGACCACCGTGCTGTCGCTGATGCTTCCGGCAGCCACGCTGCGCTCGCCGCTGGCCTGGATGGCCGGTTGCGACGCTGTGGCGCCCTGGGCCGGGGCAAAATCGGCGCCGCTCAGCCCCTTACCGCCCAGCAGCAGCGCCACCGGGAAATCCTCCGTCGCCGCGTCGAAGAAGGGCGTCTGCTCCTGGCCCAGCGCTTGCGCGCTGACCGGCACGGCCTTGCCCAGGTGATTCATCAGGTTGGAGACGCGCACGGTAGTGTCGCCGGGCTGGTTGCCGGCGCCCCGCAGGGCCTCGATCAGATGGAAGGTGTACAGACTCAGGCTGCCGTCGGGGCGCACCCAGGAGCGCTGCTCGCCCAGCGACGAGGTGAACACGGCGCGGCCCGCGCCCTGCTTCAACTCCTCGACCAGCCCCTTAGGCAGGGCGGCCTGGCTGAAGCCGGTCGGCAGCTTGAAAAGGGGCGGCTCCTTGGCGGTCGCCATGCCGGCCGCGTGACAGCTGTCCACGAAGACCAGCAGTCGCTGCGCTGTCACCTGGCGCAGCACGGCGCTGAACGCCGTCGCCGGCAGGGCCGACGCAGTCAGGTCGAATGGCTCTATGTCATGCGGCAACAGGTAGTAACGGCCTGTGCCGTCATCCAGCCAGCCGTGGCCGGAGTAGAAGATCACCGCTGTAGCATCGGGATCGGCGGCGGCGCACCCGGCCAGCCAGGCCAGACCGTCCAGGATCGCCTGCTTGGTGGCGCCGGCGTCGTGCAGCAGGTGGATGTGGGCGTCGTCGTCAGGGTAGCCGCACAGGCTGGGGTCGGTCAGGACGGCGCGCAGCGCCTGCATATCCTTGACGGTGACAGGCAGTGACCATTTGGGGTAGGCGGACTCGCCAACGCCGATCAGCAGGGCGTAACCGTGGGAAAAGGTATTGGTCATGATGCGCTCCTTGCCCGCTCGTCGCTCCTGACGCGATACGCCACATTCGGGTCGTTCGGCGAACTGGTCAGTTCCAGCCGGCCTTCGGCAACCAGTCGAGATAGATAGCCGTCTCGCAGGTGTCTGGCGCTGCGGTGGAGAATCCTTCCCAGGTCTCGAGTGCGCAACGGCCGTTCTCTGCAGAGGGCGATGATCAGATCGTCCATTTGACCCTGGGTCAGGCGTTCTCCCTGCATGACTGCCGCAAGTAGTTGCGATATTCCCTGAGGAGTAACCTGATGAGTAACCCAAGGAGTAACCTGAGGAGTCCCGCCGTCTTGAGCGCCGACCAGCGTATAAAAGACACCCGGCCCGCGGCGTTGCTCCGAGCGCTGGAGCAGGTTCAGGCTTTTCAGGCGGGTCAGTGATCGGCTGGCGGCAAGGGTGTCGGCGCGGTTGAGACCTCGATAAGCAGCGTTGTCCACGCGGCCGGTCTTGCGTGCATAGACCAGCGCCTTCTGCTCCTCGGTGCTCAGCGCCAGGTTGCGGAACTGGTCAAGCCAGGCCAGGTCGTCCCGATCCATGAAGTGGTGCCGGTAGAAGGTGACGCGGAAAGCGCGGTCTTGCGGATCGCTCTCGAAGGCTGGCGGCGTCAGACCGAGCTCGGCCATGGCCTGCTGCATGGCGCGGATGCCAGTCCCCTTCTGCTCGGCCCAGCCGATCTCATAATACATTTGCGCGATGCGCGGGTTACGCAGCTCCGAACCAGGCTCGCCCAGCCGCTCGGGATCGCGCAGCGACGCACCGGGATTCTCGATCTCCAGCCGGTCGGCAAAGCGGCGCACCTGGGTGGGGCGGTGGATACGGTAGTCCTGGTGCATCAGGGCGTTGTGGATCGCCTCCCGCAGCGCCACGTGCATCGGATCGGCCATGCGCTGCGCCTCGCCCGGCCGGAGCGCAAACCGTTCGGGAATCTCCTGACGCAGCACCCGCAGCAACTCACGCGTAACCTCCAGCAGCGGTCCCTGGAAGCTGCGTCCGGCCCCGCGCTCGGTCGGAGCCGTCACCCACTCGGTTCCCTCGACCTCGACCAGATCGACCCGGAAGGCTGGAAAACAGCGCTGGATGAGCGCCGGCGTGCCGAACATCAGCACCCCCGCCACGGTCGGCGACCAGTCGGGTTCTCCCTTCGGCTGGCTGATTGCGCCGTAGGCGCGCAGCAGGTCATCATCGTCGTAGCCCAGGACTGCGTTGGCAGGGTTCTGCGTCGCCACCAGTTGGCGGAAGGCGCGAATCTGCCCGGCGTCGAGCTCGGCCCGCTGCGCCAGCGGCACAGGCAACATGTCAGAGCTGATCAGGGCGCGATCCTGGAAGAAACGCGCCAGGTCATCTTCGGTGCAGGGCATGTCGTGCCCGCCGACGCGCTTGTAGCACCCCTTGTCCAGTCCCTGGCGGCGGATGTAGACCGGCTTCTGGTAGGCGATCGCTTCGGGGATGTAGGCGCTGAGGAGTACCCGTTCCTCGTCACCGACGGTGACGACCAGCGGTTCGACCTGGGCGGCGATGGGGACGTTGAGTATCTCCCGCAGGCCACTGACTAGATCTTGCTGGGTCTTGACTGCATCCACAAGGCCGGCAACCTCGAACCGGCCTCCCTGTTCGGCGATGCCCAGCAGCAACGTGCCGCCGTTCGTGTTGGCGAAGGCCGAGACGGTCTCCCAGACGTCCCGGGGCAGTTGCCAGGCGCTCTCCTTGCACTCGATCTGACCGTACTCGCCGGCCAGTCCCAGAAAGCGCAGGAGATCATCGAGATCGGCATAGATGGACGGTGTTGTCACGGTTACTCCTGTTCGTTCATGCCGGCCCAATCGCGATACGTCGGCCTGGCGACGCCAGCCATTCGCCGCTTGCCCGGCCGTCCAGGATCGCCTGACGGGGCGCGCTGGCGTCGTGCAGCAGGCGGATGTGGACGGCGGCGAGGCAGCCGTCACCGTGGTTCAGGCCCGATAGTATTCTAACACAACGGTACAGGGGTACAAAATGCTGGCTTTATTCCTCCCTGCCAGCTTGCGCCAGACGAGGGAATGACGCCAGGGCAGATGGCGCCGCCTGGCACAATGCCGGCCCCGCGGCCAGGTCGTTACCAGGCGGCGGGCGTATGCCAAATCAAAGGATCTCGTGACCGAGAGAGGCATTGCCGTTATTGGCATCTGATGCTATACTTGGCGCATCGTTGCGACCAATACGACGAACAGACCCAAAACCCCAACCATGAACAAAAAGCAGCTCAGCGAACAGGAAATCCGCACCCGCTACATCACGCCCGCTGTCCAGGCCGCGGGCTGGAAACCGGGCCAAATCCGCGAGGAAGTGACCTTCGACGCCGGCCGGGTGATCGTGCGCGGCGCGCTGTCCATGCGCAGCGCCAACCGCAAACGGGTGGACTATCTCCTCAACTACAAGCCAGGCATTCCCCTCGCCCTGGTCGAAGCCAAAGACAACAACCACAGCCTCAGCGCGGGCATGGATCAGGTGCTGGCCTACGCGGAAATGGCGGACGTGCCGTTCGTCTACACCTCCAACGGCGACGGCTTCATGGAGCATGACCGGACGCTGAAAGAGGGCCCGGTGGAGCGCGAGCTGGGACTGGACGAGTTTCCGTCGCCGGAGGCGCTGTGGCAGCGCACCCTGCGGGGGACAGGCATGGCCGCGGAAGTAGCGAAGGTCGCCGGAGAGGATTACTACTACGACCGCTACGGCCGTGAGCCGCGCTACTACCAGGAGGTGGCGATCAACCGCACGGTGCGCGCCATCGCCGAGGGACAGAAGCGCATCCTGCTGGTGATGGCAACCGGCACCGGCAAGACCTACGCCGCGTTCCAGATCATCTGGCGGCTGTGGCGGGCCAGGGCGGTGCGCCGCGTGCTCTTCCTGGCCGACCGCAACATCCTGGTTGACCAGACCATGACCAACGACTTCCGCTTCTTCGGCGATAAGATGACGAAAGTCGTCAAGCGCCAGGTGGACAAATCTTTCGAGATCTACCTGGCGCTGTACCAGGGCATCTCCGGGAGCGAAGATTGGCAGGACGTCTACCGCCAGTTCTCGCCCGACTTCTTCGACCTGATCATCGTGGACGAGTGCCACCGCGGCAGCGCGGACGCGGATTCGGCCTGGCGCGAGGTGCTGGAATACTTCGCCGCGGCGGCGCAGATCGGGCTGACCGCGACGCCCAAGGAAACGAAGGACGCCTCCAACATGGACTACTTCGGCGAGCCGATCTACACCTACTCGCTGCGCCAGGGGATCGCCGACGGCTTCCTGGCCCCCTACAAGGTGATCCGCCTTGACCTGGACCGCGACGTGGACGGCTGGCGGCCCGGCCAGGGCCGGCTCGACCGCTACGGCGCGCCCATCCCCGACGAGCTGTACACCTCGCGCGACTTCGACCGCACGCTGGTGATTGATGAGCGCACGCAGCTGGTCGCCTGGCGCGTCAGCGAATACCTGCGCGCCACGGGCCGCATGCAGAAGACGATCATCTTCTGCGAGGACATCGAGCACGCGGAGCGCATGCGCCACGCCATCGCCAACCTGAACGGCGACCTGGTTAACGCCAACCGCCGCTACGTGATGCGCATCACGGGCGACAACGAGGCCGGCAAGGCGGAGTTGGACAACTTCATCAGCCCCGAAGAACCCTACCCGGTGATCGCCGTCACCTCGCGGCTGATGGCGACCGGCGTGGACGCGCAGACGTGCAAGCTGATCGTGCTGGACCGGACCATCAACTCGATGACCGAGTTCAAGCAGATCATCGGCCGCGGCACGCGCATCCGCGAGGATTTCGGCAAGACCTACTTCACCATCATGGACTTCCGCAACGTGACGCGGCTCTTCGCCGATCCCGCGTTCGACGGCGACCCGGTGCAGATCTACGAGCCGGGGCCGGGCGACCCGGCCGTGCCGCCGGAGACGGACGACGAGGCGCCGGCTGGGACGGCCGAATATGCGGCCGGGGCGGACGCCGCGGCCGGCGCCGTGATCGCGGAGCGGCCGCAGGCGCGCCAGAAGTACTACGTGGACGGCGTCGAGGTGCGCATCCTGGCGGAGCGGGTCCAATACCTGGGGCCGGACGGTGTGCTCAAGACCGCCTCGTTCCGCGAGTTCAGCCGGGACAACCTGCGGAGCCAGTACGCGTCGCTGGACGATTTCCTGACGCGCTGGAACGCGGCCAGCCGCAAGGAGGCGCTGCTGGCCGAGCTGCTGGAGCAGGGCTTCCTGCTGGACAAGCTGCGCGCGGCCGCGGACGCCGACCTCGACCCCTTCGACCTGATCTGCGCGGTCGCGTTCGACCGGCCGCCCTTGACGCGCCGCGAGCGCGCCCGCAGCGCAGCCCGCAGCGCGCTGTTCGATGCGTACGGCGGCATGGCGCGGCGCACGCTGGAAGCCCTGCTGGACAAGTACGCCGACCAGGGGATCGCCGCCGTCGAGGACGCGCGCGACGAGACCAAGGCGGCCGGCGTGTTGCAGCTGCCGCCGCTGAACGCGATCGGCCGGCCGGTGCAGATCCTGAACGCTTTCGGCAGCAAGAAACGCTACTTCGAGGCGCTGGCTGCGCTGGAGCGCGAGATTTACCGGGTGGCTTGAAAACGAGGGGACGATTATGGCATCTTCCGAATTGGAGATTCCCTTCAACTATGCTGCGTTTCTAGCAAGCTTGCAGGAACGCATCCGCGGCGCGCAGGCGCGGGCTGTGCTGTCGGTCAACCGCGAGCTGGTGCTGCTCTACTGGCAGATCGGCCGCGAGATCCTGGCCCAACAGGGCGCGCAGGGCTGGGGCGCCAGGGTGGTTGATCGGCTGTCGCAAGATTTGCGCCGGGCCTTCCCGGAGATGAAGGGCTTTTCCGCGCGCAATCTGAAGTACATGCGCGCGTTCGCTCAGGCTTGGCCTGATGAGGCATTTGTGCAAGAGGTGCTTGCACAAATCACGTGGTATCATAACATTGCCGTGCTCGAAAAACTCGATCTACCCTCAGATCGTGTCTGGTACGCCCGCAAAGCGATTGAGAACGGCTGGAGCCGCAACATCCTGGCGCATCAGATTGACACGCGGCTGCACGAGCGGCTGGGCGCGGCCCAAAGCAACTTCGCCCGCACCCTGCCCGCGCCCCAATCGGAGCTGGCCCAACAGTTGTTGAAAGATCCTTACACCTTCGACTTCCTCAGCCTGGGCGAGGAGGCCTACGAGCGCGACCTGGAACGGGCGCTGATCGAGCACCTGCGTGCGTTCCTGCTCGAGTTGGGCATCGGCTTTGCGTTCATCGGCAGCCAGTACCACCTGGAGATCGGCGGCCAGGACTTCTACCTCGACCTGCTCTTCTATCACTTCCGCCTGCACTGTTTCGTGGTGATTGACCTCAAGACCGGCGCGTTCGAGCCGGAAGATGCGGGGAAGATGAATTTCTACCTGTCCGGGGTGGACGACCGCCTGCGCGGGGAGTCCGACCAGCCCGCCATCGGCCTCATCCTGTGCCGCGAGAAGAACCGGGTGATCGTGGAGTATGCGCTGCGCGACCTGGGCAAGCCCATCGGCGTGTCGGCCTATGAATTGACGCGCGCGCTGCCGGAGACGCTGCGCGGCAACCTGCCGACGATCGAGGAATTAGAAGCTGCGCTATCCCCCGACCAGGAGACCGCGTAACCCTATGTCCATCTCTACCCTGATCAAATCCATCCAGGACATCATGCGTCAGGACGCGGGCGTGGACGGCGACGCGCAGCGCATCTCGCAGCTCGTCTGGATGCTCTTCCTGAAGATCTTCGACGACAAAGAGCAGGAATACGAGATCGCGCCGCATTACGTCTCGCCCATCCCTGCGCGGCTGCGCTGGCGGGTCTGGGCCGCGGACGATGAGGGGATGACCGGCGACGAGCTGCTGGCGTTCATCAACAACGAGCTCTTCCCCGGCCTGAAGGATCTGGCGCTGGCGCCGGGCGATGACCCGCGCGGCTTCGTGGTGCGCGACGTCTTCGCGGACGCGTACAACTACATGAAGTCGGGCACGCTGCTGCGCCAGGTGATCAACAAGATCAACGGCATTGACTTCAACGCGCTGGAGGACCGCCACCTCTTCGGCGATCTCTACGAGAAGATCCTGCGCGACCTGCAAAGCGCGGG
>DAISHS010000164.1:0-9541 GCA_036822415.1 Chloroflexota bacterium | reverse complement strand
ATGCTGTCGTCTGGTTTGGCCCTGGACATTCTTCACAGCACCGACTTCATTCCCCCCCAATGGAAACCGCGCGGCTGTAAATCGGTCATCACCATTCACGACCTGGCCTTTCTGCACTACCCGCACTTCCTGACCAAAGCCAGCGCCCGCTACTACGGGCAGATCGAAGACGCCGTCAAACGCGCGGATCACATCATCGCCGTCTCCAACAGTACGCGGCGCGACATCATCAACCTCCTGGGGGTGGATGAGCAAAAAATCACGGTCATTTACGAAGCCGCCAATCCAATGTATCGCCCCATGGATCGCGCGCAGGCCTTAGCCCAGGTGCAGGCGCGTTACGGCATACCGAACGATTTCATCCTGTTCGTCAGCACCATCGAGCCGCGCAAGAATGTGCAAGGATTGCTGAAGGCCTTCCGCCGCCTGCTCGACGATTACAAACTCGATGTCACGCTGGTTCTGGCCGGAGCCAAAGGGTGGCTCTCCCAGGAAGCCTACGACCTGGTGCACGAGCTTAAGCTCGACAAACAATGCTTTTTCTTAGGCGCCGTGGATGACAAAGAATTGGTCTTGCTCTACAATGCCGCTCATTGCCTGACCTATCCCTCGTTTTACGAAGGTTTTGGCCTGCCGCCGCTGGAGGCCATGGCCTGCGGCACGCCCACGGTCGTTGCCAACGTCTCCAGCCTGCCCGAGGTAGTCGGCGATGCGGCGCTGTTGGTTGCGCCCAACGACACCGAGGAGTTGACCGTGGCTCTTTGGCGCCTGCTCACCGACGACCAGGTCTGGAAAGAATTGCAGCAAAAGGGCTTCACACGCGCCGAGCGTTTCTCCTGGGCGCGCACCGCGCGCGAAACCCTCGATGTCTATCGCTCGCTCAGCCCCTCATCTCCAATTCCCGCCGAGTCCGCCGCCCGAAAGTCTTGAAGCAAACCTGATGGCCCGCATCCTCTTGCTCACACCGCAGCTGCCCTATCCCCCGCACCAGGGCACTACCATTCGCAATTTCAACCTGATCGCCGGCCTGGCCCAACGCCATGACGTTGACCTCCTCAGCCTGACGCAGCCAGCCGATCCCGCGGCCGCGCAGACGCCGCTGCCGGCCTTGTGCCGCCAGGTGATTACCGTGCCAGCGCCCTCGCCCCGTCCGGCCTGGCGTCGCCTGCTGACCACGTTCAGCACCCCGCAGCCCGATATGGCGCTGCGGCTGGCGGGAAGCCCTGCGTTTCAGGCCGCCCTGCTCCACCTCCTGCAAACCGCTGCTTATACCGTTCTGCAGGTGGAAGGCATCGAAATGGCCCCCTACGTCCGTTGGCTGCAGCAGCAATCAGCCGGCGCCGCCGGCCGGCCGCGCCTGGTGTTCGACGACCATAACGCCGAATACCTCTTGCAGCTGCGCACCGCCCTGGCCGATCTACGCCAACCTGCGCGCTGGGCTGGCGCGGTCTATTCCTTGATCCAGTGGCGTAAACTGGCCGCCTATGAAGCCGCGGTCTGTCGTGCAGCGGAGCGCGTCATTGCCGTTTCGCAGGCCGACGCCGACGCCTTGCGCCGCCTGCTGCCAGGGATTGATGTCACCGTCGTGCCCAACGGCGTTGACTTGCAAACCTTTGCCCCTGGTTGCAGCGCCCCCGCGCCCGACATGCGCGCCCAGGCCCTGGTCTTCAGCGGCAAAATGGACTACCGGCCCAATGTGGATGCGGCGCTCTGGTTTGCCGATGAAATTCTGCCGCGCGTGCGCGCCCACGCCCCCAGCGCGCACTTCTGGATCGTCGGGCAGCAGCCGCATCCGCGCCTGGCCCGCCTGGCCGGCCGGCCCGACATTACCATCACCGGTCGCGTGCCCGACGTGCGCCCTTACCTGGTGGGCGCGGCCGTGTGCGTCTTGCCTTTCCGCATGGGCGGCGGCACACGCCTCAAAGTTTTGGAAGCGCTGGCCCTGGGCAAGGCGGTGATCTCGACCACCCTGGGCGCCGAGGGTTACGGTCTGCGTGATGGTCATGAACTGCGCCTGGCCGACAGCGCCGCCGCCTTTGCCCAAACGCTGGTGGAGCTGCTGGCCGACGCCGATCAACGCGCGCGCCTGGGCGCCCAAGCGCACGATTTCGTCGCCGCCAACTACGGTTGGGAACGCATCGTGCCGCGCATGGAAGCGGTGTATGCGCCGTGAATGACGCACTGACCTGGTCAGCGTCAGCGCAGGCTGATCTGGCCGCCCAGCATCGAGCGGAAACTGCGCGCCGGCAGCAACGCACCCGCCGCCAGGCGCTGCGGCTGTTCCTGCTGCGCGCGCTGGCCCCGCTCAGCCGCGCAACCACGCCGGCCCCGGCGCGCGCGCCCGCCTCTACCCCCGAACGCATCCTGCTCATCCGGCCAGACCACCTGGGCGACCTGCTCTTCACAACGCCAGCCTTGCAGCACCTGCGCCAGGCCTGGCCCCACGCGCAGATCAGTGCGCTCGTGGGGCCGTGGGGGCAGGCTATTTTGGCCGGTCATCCGGCCCTGGACGACCTGCTGACGCTGCCCTTCCCCGGTTTCACGCGTGAGCCGGCCGCCAACCCGCTGGCGCCGTATCAACTGCTGGTCACAGAGGCCGCGCGCCTGCGTCCGCGTCACTTCGACCTGGCGCTGATCCTGCGCTTCGATCACTGGTGGGGCGCGTGGCTGGCGCAGCGCGCCGCCATTCCCCGGCGCATCGGGTTTGCCATCCCCGAATGTATGCCCTTCCTGACGACCGCGGTTCCCTATGTCCCGCAGCAGCACGAAGTCCTGCAAAACCTGACCCTGACCGCGGCCGCTGTCGGTCAGCCCTGCACCACCGCGGCGCCGTTGTACTTTCGCGTGCCAGACGCGGCCGCGGCCTGGGCAGCGGCCTGGCTGCAGCAGCACGGCATAGACACGCGGCGACTGGCGGCGCTGCAACCGGGCAGCGGCGCAGAGGTCAAACTGTGGCGTGTCGAAGCCTGGGCGGCCCTGGCAACGGCCTTGCAGGAAAAAGGGCTGGCGCTGCTGCTGATCGGCGGCGCGGGCGAAACGCCACTCGCGCGCGCCATCAACGAGCGGCTGGCGCAGCCCATCCTTTCGCTCGTCGGCGACACCAGCCTGGAGCAAACGGCCGCCCTGTTGCAACGCTGCGCCCTGGTCATCGGTCTCGACAGCGGCCCCATGCACCTGGCGGCGGCGGTGGGCGCGCCGACGATTCATCTCTACGGCCCGGTGGACGCCGCCCGTTTCGGCCCCTGGGCTGATCCAGCCTCCCCCACGCCTCATCGTGTTCTAACCTCCGACTGGCCCTGCGCCCCGTGCAACCGGCTCGATTTCAGCCAGGCCGAGCTGCCCTTACACCCCTGCGTACGCGCCATCAGCGTGGAGCAAGTGCTGGCCGCGCTGCCGGCTGGGCTGGCCGCGGGCCAGCCGGGCTGAGCGTCCGCAGCCCCACACCGGGGGTGCATTTCAGTTTCGGGGCGTAGTCCACGCAGGTGGACTTTGCAATCGTTGCAGCGACTTGCAGTCGCCCGATCTGCCCCCAGTTTGAAATGCAGCCCCACACCGGCGCTTCTTGTGCGCAGGCCGCGTCTGAGGTACAATGAATTCGTGACTAAAATTCAACAAATCTATATCAAATTTCATGCCAACGATACCTATGCAGACATTGCTCGAAGAAGATAAACACTGGTGGTTTGCCAGTCGCACGCGGGCCATTCTGGGTCTCCTCGACCGCTTTTTGGAGGCCGATGCGCAGCGTCTGGTGCTGGATGTAGGCTGCGGCGCGGGCAACATGGCCCATCACCTGGCCGCCTACGGCCGCGTGCTCGGCGTGGACCCCAACCCCAAACCGCTGCAGGTGGCGCGTGCGCGCGGCCTGGATGTGCGCGAAGCCAGCGCCGATGCCCTGCCCTTTGCGGATAACACCTTTGGCCTGGCGGCGCTGTTCGATACCGTGGAGCACGTACCCAATGAAGCGGGCGTTTTTGCCGAATGTTACCGTGTTTTGCGTCCCGGCGGCCATTTAGTGGTCACGGTGCCGGCCTTCATGTGGCTGTGGAGCCAGAACGACACCCTCAACGCGCATCAGCGTCGTTACACTGCGCCGGAGTTGGCCTCCAAGCTGGGACAGCACGGCTTCCAGGTTCTGCACAAAAGCTACAACAACTTCTTTGCCTTTCCCCTGGCCGCCGGCTTGATTATGCTGCGCCGCGGCCGGGCCGAACCAAAACTGGCATCACCGCATTTCGACGATGACGCCTACCAGGTCGAGATGGAAGCCGCGCCGCCGCTCGTCAACAGCGTATTGACCGCCGTAGGCAACGTGGAAGCAGCCTTGATACAACGCCTGGCCCTGCCCATTGGCACATCCATCATTTGTCTGGCTCGCAAGTAAGGGAAGTCTCTGCGTATGCCTGCTCATCAGCGAGAGTCGTCCTCTGATTTTTCCTGGGCCTTCTGGCTTCTGGATGGATTCCAGGCGCTGCGTCGCGAGGCGGATCACTTCTGCCCGCCCGACGAATTCTGGACGCACATGCACGCGTCTGAACGCGAATTTTTGCTGGGCTGGCGCGTCTTGATTGACGAAGCCCTGGCCCGTAACGCGCGCAAATCAGGCATCATCACAGAGGACAACGTCGTCGTGCCCAGGCGTCAGAGTATTGACATTGAATTTTGATCCCTTCGTGCGCGCCGCGCGCCGGGTTCTGCTCAGCGCCTGGCTCCTCGTGATTCTGACCGCCTGTGGGCCAACGGCGACGCCGACGCCCACGGCTGTGCCCACTTCCACGGCTGTGCCAACCGCCACCCCAACGCCTACCGCCGCGCCCACTTCCACCCCGACGCCCACCGCCACGCCAACGGCCACGGCAACTTCCACCCCAACGCCCACGCCCACCGCCACCCCCACGCCCGGCCCAACGCCCGACAGCACGCGGCGCACCGCTACCGTGCCCATCCTGATGTATCACTACGTCTCCGAACCGCCGCCCACGGCCGATGTCTACCGTCGCGATTTATCAGTGACGCCCGCGCAGTTAGCCGCGCAGATCGAGGCGATGTCCGCGGCCGGGTTCGTCAGCGTAAGGCTGAGCGATCTCATCAGCTACCTGGCAACGGGCCAGCCAACCCTGCCGGCCAAGAGCGTCGTGCTCACCTTCGACGACGGCTACCAGGACAATTTTGACAACGCCTTTCCCTTGCTCAAGCAAGCAGGCTTCACCGCCGCCTTCTTTGTCATCACTGATTTCGTAGATACGGGTCGCCCCGGTTACATGACCTGGAACGAGCTGCGGACCATGCACGAGGCCGGCATGGAGATCGGCTCACATTCGCGCGATCATCCTGACCTAGCGGGGCGGCCGTTGGATTTCCTGGTCTGGCAGGTGCTCGGCTCGCGCGAAATGATCGAAAGTCGTCTCGGTTTCACGCCGCGGCTGTTTTGTTATCCCAGCGGCCGTTACGATCCGCAGGCCATGCAGGTGGTGCAGTCGGCCAATTTCTGGGGGGCGGTCACGACGCGTCAAGGCGCGACGCACAGCAGCGACAGCCTTTTTGAGCTGACGCGCGTCCGCATCCGCGGCAGTCATACGGCGGCCGATGTCATGCGGCTGCTGACCACCGACTGGTGACGTAGAAAACTGCTGGGTTCGAACCTTGTCCGTTTTGATCGTTGCGCCCCGCGCGTGCTATAATGCGCCGAATGTTAACCCGTCTCGTGACCGTCCCATGCAACCTCGGCGGGGTCATGCAGGGCGTGCGTTGCGCGTGCGCCGCAGGGTGCATTTCAGTTTCGGGGTGTAGTCCACGCAGGTGGACTTTGCAATCGTTGCAGCGACTTGCAGTCGCCCGATCTGCCCCCAGTTTGAAATGTACCCTGCGCCACATCACCCGACGCCCTCTCGGCAGTGTCTGTGATCGCCCACACAAGACAACCGTTGCGCGGCCGTTAGCGGCGCGTCATTTTGCGATGACGGGCGCGCTGAGGAATGTCGCTATCTGAGTCAACAACCTGGTCAAAACACGACAGATCGTGAAGTGAGGTAAAGACATGTTACGATACCTGATGATTGCATTGCTGATTCTGCTTGGGCTAAGCAGCCTGGGCAGCGCCATTTTTGGGCGCCAAACCACGCGCCGTTTACTCTTGACCGCGTTCACCCTGATCGTGTGGGTCATCGCTGGCGTGATGTATTTCAATCCCCCCGGCACCGCGCCGCGCCAGACCGTGTCCCTGCCCACCGACACCCCCGCGCCAACGGCCACACCACGGCCCGGGCTTATCGTTTGGCATTCTGGGCCGAGCGATAACCTGCAGGTCTGGATCATGGACGACGATGGCAACAACAAGCGTCAGTTGACAACCGGCGCGGACATCGGCACCAATGTGGAACCGGCCTGGTCGCCGGATGGCAGCCAAATTGCCTTTGTCAGCGACCGCGTCGATAAAGAAGCCCTGCAGATTTACACCAGCAAGGCAGATGGCAGCAATCAGCGTCCGCTCATGCCCTTCCAGGCCACGCACAGCTGGTCGCCCGACTGGTCGCCCGATGGCAGCAAAATCCTCTTTCAGACCAATCGCGGCGAAAACGCCATCTTTCAGCTCTACACCTGCAACGCCGATGGCAGCAATATCAAGAATCTGACCAACACGACCACCAACGAAAGCCGGGGCGATTGGTCGCCTGACGGGCAAAAAATCGCCTTTGTCTCTGAGCGCGATGGCGATCGCAACATTTATGTCATGGACGCCGACGGCAGCAATCAACAGGCCTTAACCACCAGTAAAAGCGACGACCTGTACCCGCGCTGGTCGCCTGATGGCCGCGAAATCCTGTTCCAAAGCAACCAGGAAGGAAGCGGCAACTTCGGCATTTACATCATGGAGCGTGATGGCAGCAATGTACGGCGAATCAGTGATTTGGCGGCCAACAACATCACACCCGTGTGGGCGCGCGACGGCCAGGCCATTGTTTTTGCCTCCGATCGTGATGACCCCAACTGGGACTTGTACATCATGGACCGCGACGGCGCCAACCTGCGCCGCCTGACCAACCAAAAAGCGGTGGACCGGTTCCCGTCCTGGCATTGGAGGTAAACATGCGCGCAATCCTGCAACGACGGCGCTGGCCAAGCGGCTTTTGGACCGTGGCCGGGCCAATTTTCATCGTGCTGGCCATGACGCACCAGAGCGCGTCCCCGCCGGCCCGCTACATCGGCTCTGACAATGAACGGGCCGGCTTCGGCGTCGTTTGGAATATCAGTGATTTCGACGTCAGCAGACTGAACGGCGGTTGGTATGTGCGCTGGGATGCCCAGTTCGCGCCGGCTGAACCGGCCGGCTACATTTACATGCCCATGCTGCGCGTTACCGGCGCCTCGTTTCGGCCCAGCGGCGATTCGTTGGCCAGCATCATCAGTCACAACCTGGGACGCACCTGGATTGTGGGCAATGAGGCGGACAACATCTGGCAGGACAACGTGCTGCCCCAGGATTATGCCATCGCCTACCATGACGCCTACACCTTCATCAAAGAGCACGACCCCAGTGCAAAAATTGCCATCAACGGCGTCACGCAAGGCACCCCCTTGCGCTTGCAGTGGCTTGATCTGGTGTGGAACAGCTATCGCGCCCGCTATGGCAGCGACATGCCTGTAGATGTCTGGAATATGCACACCTTCGTGCTGCGCGAACAGATCAATTCATGGGGCGCTTCTATTCCGCCCGGCGTCAATGCCACCCAGGGGATGCTGTGGGAAATTGACGATCATGACCGGCTCGACCTGGTGCAGGAACAGGTCATTCGTTTTCGGCGCTGGATGAAGGATCATGGCCAGCAGAGCAAACCGCTGATCAACACGGAGTACGGCATCCTCCTGCCGGTGAACTACGGCTTCGACTATGCCCGCGTCACTCGCTTTCTCAATGGCACCTTCGATCTTTTCAATTCCCTGCGTGATCCCACCCTGGGCATGCCAGAGGATGACTACCGCTTGATGCAACGCTGGTGCTGGTTCTCGCTAGACAGTGAACAATTCGAAGGCCAGTATGTTCGATCCTTATTCGACCGCACCACCCACCAATTGACGCCCATTGGCCAGGCCTTTGCCGCCTGGGGTTTCAATCATCGCACCTGGTACAGCGATCTGCAGATCAGCGCCGGCCCATCCTATTCAGCCACCTGGGGGGTGTTCGAGAATCAGCCGAGCCGCCTGACGTTGAGCGCCGCAGTGATGAACACCGGCAACCTGGCTACCAGCCCCTTTGCCGTTCGCTTTGGCGTCGGTTCGCCCACGAACCCAACGCTGGTCATTGGCGACGCCGCGGTGACGCCCGGCCTGCCCCCGCGTCACAGCGCCCCGCGCACGGTTGATTTGAGTTGGGAATCTGTGATCAGCCAAACCATGCCGATCTTTGCCCTGGCTGACCCCTTCGACATGGTGCGAGAGTTTCGCGAGGACGACAACACCCGCGCGATCACCCTCTCTGCGCCCGCGTTCCTCGACCTGAAGCTGAGCCAGCTGCGCACGACGCCAGCCGTCCTGCCGGCGATCGGCGTCAGCGGCACGATCACCATTCCCCTCAGCGTGGACATCTCCAACCTGGGCGGCATCGGCGTTGCCGGAGACCTGGAAGTGCAGTTCTGGCAGGGCCAACCGAACAGCGGCGTGCACCTGGGCAGCGTCATGCTGAACGTGCAAAATACACCGACCCTTCCGGTCATCGCAACCTTCGATTGGCCCGCTGTCGCGCCGGGCGTCTACGACATTTTTGCCTATATCCCACCTGCGCCGGACGACGCCAATCCAAACAACAATCGTCTGTTTGCGCAGGTCTTTGTTCCCGCCACCCAGGTCTTCCTGCCAGGCATCCGGCGGCCATAGGGTATGCGGAAAAAGCCGTTTGTCCAGGTTGGGCTTGTGTTTCTTGCCCTGGCGCTGATCTCAAGCCTGGCCTGGGCGCAACAGATCACCTTGCAGCCCCCTACTCCCGCCCTTGCCGGCTCGGCAGGCCCGGCGTCTCCTTTGACGCTCAGCGCGCTGGGGCAGATTGGCGGCCCAAGTTACATCGTCAAAGTGGCCGACCATTATGCCTACCTGGGCAGCGGTTTTCGACTGCAAATCCTGGACATCGCCAATCAGGCTGCCCCCGTGCTGGTCGGGCAAACGCCGGTGCTGCCCGACATCGTGCGCAATCTACAAGTCGTAGGCAGCCTGGTTTTCATCGCCCTGGGGGACGGCGGGCTTTACATCTACGATGCCAGCAACCCGCGCGATCCCCAGCTCGTGGGCAGCTTTGACACGGCCGGCTTTGCGCTCGGCGTCAGCGTCGTGGGCAGCCTGGCCTATGTGGCCGATTACACCTCGCTGCAAATCGTAGATGTGAGCAATCTGGCCGCGCCTGGCCTGTTGAGCGTCTTTACAACAGGCAACGCCATCCAGAATGTCACCATCAGCGGCAACCTGGCTTTCCTATCCGAGGGCGCCTGTATCTCGATTGGGTGCAGCGGGGTCTTGGAAATCGTGGATGTCAGCAACCCCCTCAGCCCTCAGG
>DAISHS010000163.1:0-9554 GCA_036822415.1 Chloroflexota bacterium | reverse complement strand
GCGCCGCCAGCCGCCGCCGCGGCCGCGACCGCGCCGCGCTCCGCTGCGCCGGTCAGACGCGCGCGGCGTTAGCCAACGGCCGGCCATCCGCTTGCACTCCAACTTGCGCAGCCTTACCGCTGCGCAAGTTTTTTGTTTCACGACGTTCTTGCGTTTCGGCGCTACATCCATTATAATAACCAAACCCACCAAAGAGGAGATGTCGCAAGTTAGGATGGAAAACCTCGATTTATCGCCCACGTTGACTGCCGAACAGGAGGTGCCACAGGCCGAAAACGTTAATCCAATGGCTGAGTTGATGGATAGTTCGTTTGGGTTTGAGCCGCTGTCGAGTGGCTCCGTGCGCAAAGGAATTATCGTCCGTATGACGCCGACCGAGATTCTGGTAGACATTGGCGCCAAGTCTGAAGGAATCATTTCTGATCGCGAGCTAGAGCGCGTAGGCAAGGAAGCCCTTGCCCGGCTCAATGTTGGCGATGAGATTCTGGTGTACGTCGTTCGCCCAGAGGATGAAGAAGGCCATGTGGTCTTGTCATTCAGTCGCGCCCAGCAAGAACGCGATTGGCTCAAGGCAGAAGAACTGCTGAAGAGCCAGGAAGTGTTCGAGGGTCTGGTCGCAGGTTTCAATCGCGGTGGTGTTACCATCAAGGTTGGCCGGCTGCGCGGCTTTGTCCCCACATCGCAGTTGGTTTCTGTACAGTCCATGCCCCAGGAAGGCGCCAGCGATAACCTGGAAGCACGCCTGGCCGATTTGGTCGGCAAGAAACTCAAGCTAAAAGTCGTTGAGATGGATCAGAAACGCAACCGGCTGATCCTGTCTGAACGGCAGGCAAACCGCGATTGGCGTAAGCAGGCCAAAGAGCGCCTGCTGTCTGAGTTGAAGAAGGGTGATAAATGCAGCGGCATTGTCACAAGCATGTCGGACTTTGGCGCGTTCATTGACCTGGGCGGCGCTGATGGGCTGGTGCACCTTTCTGAAATCACCTGGGGTCACATCAATCACCCCAGCGAAGTGCTCAAGGTTGGGCAGCGCGTCGAGGCCTATGTGCTCAATGTGGACATGGAGCGCCGCCGCATCGGCCTCAGCCTGCGCCGCTTACAGCCCGAGCCCTGGAGTGTGGTGCACGAGCGCTACGCCGTCGGTCAATTGGTGGACGCCACCATCACCAAGCTGACAAACTTCGGCGCGTTCGCCCGCCTCGACGACGGCATCGAAGGCCTGATTCATCTTTCGGAACTGTCCGAAAAGCGCGTCGGCCATGCTCGCGATGTTTTGCGGGAAGGCCAACGCATGAGGCTGCGCATCATCCGCATTGATCCGCAACGCCGCCGGATCGGCCTTAGCCTCAAGCAAGCGCCCGAGGACGAATACACCGAGATGGACTGGCGCGAGCAACTGGCTGAAATGGACGATGAGCCTGCCAGCGCCGAGGAAAGTGACAGCGACGAGGCTGTTGACTAAACAAAGGCCGTAATCAAACCTGTCAGGTGGCTAGACCTGGCAGGTTTGTTTTTGTCCAGGTAAAGAGTACGGCTTCTCACCGAATTAGCCGTAGATTATGAGTACACTGCGCAGCGAATGATTTTGTAGACCTCACATGAAAAAGAACGAATCCGCCTGACGGTCAGGCGGTGCTTGCCATGTGCGGTAGTCTTATCCCAATGCCAAAAGCAGTCGTTTGGCCAAAGGAATTGGCATCATGACAGACAAGTTTGATCGGTTTACCAAACGAGCACGGCGCGTGCTCCAGTTGGCACAAGAAGAAGCACAGCGCCTGAATCACAACTATATCGGCACCGAGCACCTGCTGTTGGGGCTGGTGCGCGAGGAAAATGGTGTGGCGGTAAAAGTGCTGCAAGAACTGGGAGTGGAAGCCAGCCATGTAGTGCGCGCCATCGAACGCACGGTGGGCCGTGGCGAGCGCATGCCGGTCGGAAAACCCAACCTGGCCCCGCGCACCAAACGCGTCCTTGAGCTGGCTATTGATGAAGCGCGGCTGATGGGCCATCATTACATCGGCACGGAACACCTCCTCCTGGGGCTTGTGCGTGAAGGCGATGGCATCGCCGTCAATGTCCTGCGCAGCCTGGGCATCAACCTGGACAAGGTGCGTACCCAAACCGCCCGCAGCATCCTGCAGAGCCAGACGCAGCTGACCAAAGAAAAACAAAAAAGCGAGCGCAAGACGCCCATGCTCGATCAGCTCGGCGCCGATTTGACGACCCAAGCTGAAGAGGGCAAGCTCGATCGCGTGATCGGCCGTGAGAAAGAAATCGAACGCGTGGTGCAGATTCTATGCCGGCGCACCAAGAACAACCCGGCGCTCATCGGCGAACCAGGCGTCGGCAAAACGGCGATCGTCGAGGGCCTGGCGCAGCGCATCGTGGAAGGCAACGTGCCAGAGCTGCTGCTCAACAAACGCGTGCTGACGCTCGATGTCGGGTCGTTGGTGGCGGGGACAATGTACCGCGGCCAGTTCGAAGAACGCCTCAAGAAGGTCATCGAAGAGATCAAGAACACCGCCAGCATCCTGTTCATTGATGAAGTCCACATGCTGGTGGGCGCAGGGTCAGCCGGCAGCGCGGTGGACGCGGCCAATATCCTCAAGCCGGCCCTGTCACGCGGTGAATTGCAGTGCATCGGCGCCACCACCCTCGATGAATATCGGCGCTACATCGAAGGCGACGCCGCGCTGGAGCGACGCTTCCAGCCCGTGCAGGTCTTCGAGCCAAGCATCGAGGAAACGGTCGAGATTTTGCGCGGGATCAAGGGCGCGTACGAGGCCCACCACAAACTGGAAATTACCGAGGATGCCATCCACGCCGCCGCCACCCTGGCTGCGCGTTATGTCGTGGATCGCTTCTTGCCCGATAAGGCGATTGATGTGATTGATGAGGCCGCCAGCCGTGTGCGCATGTACAAGGCGCCCTACGCCCGCAATCTGCGCGAGACCTTCGTCAATCTGAAGTCGTTGCAGAAAGAAAAAGAAGAAGCCCTCAATACCCAGCGCTACGACGACGCCATTGACCTGCGTTACCGTGAGGTGGAGCTGGAGCATGAGCTGGACCAGCTGCGCATGGGCTGGGAAGATGTAGATAACCGTCCCAGGGTGATGGCTGAGGATATCGCGGAAGTCGTTTCCATGTGGACCGGCATCCCGCTCACGCGCATCGCGGGCGAAGAGTCGGCGCGCCTGCTCGAAATGGAACAGGAGCTGCACCGCCGCGTGGTGGGCCAGCAAGAAGCGATTGATGCCGTCAGCAAGGCCGTGCGCCGCGCACGCGCTGGCTTGAAGGACCCCAAGCGCCCCATTGCCAGCCTGATCTTCCTCGGCCCCACGGGCGTCGGCAAGACGCTGCTGGCCAAGACCCTGGCGGAGTTCCTCTTTGGCAGCGAAGAAGCCCTCATCAAGCTGGACATGAGCGAGTTCATGGAGCGGCACAATGTCAGCCGCCTGGTGGGCGCGCCGCCTGGCTATATCGGCTACGAAGAGGGCGGTCAGCTGACCGAAGCCGTGCGCCGTCGTCCCTACTGCGTGATCTTGCTGGATGAGATCGAAAAGGCGCATCCCGAAGTTTTCAACATGCTCCTGCAGATCATGGAAGACGGCCATTTGAGCGACGCTAAGGGACGCCGCGTCGACTTCCGCAACACCATCATCATCATGACCTCCAACGTGGGCGCACAGCTCATCAAGCGCGCCACCAGCCTGGGCTTCATCACGAACCGCGACGAAGGGAAGAAGGTCGAGGACGAGTACCAGGCCATGCGTGAACGGGTGACCGAGGCGCTGAAGAAGACGTTCCGGCCAGAATTCCTGAATCGCATTGACGGCGTGATGGTCTTCCGCGCGCTGACCAAGCAGCAAATCACCGACATCGTTGACCTGGAACTGAAGCGGGTGCATTGGCAGCTCACCGAGCACAATATCGTCCTGCAAATCAGCGACGCGACCAAGGAATTTGTCGCCAATATCGGCTATGATCCAGATTACGGCGCCCGCCCCCTGCGGCGTGCCATCCAGAACCTGCTCGACGACCCCTTGAGCGAAGGGGTGCTGGCGGGTCGCTTTGGCCCCGGCGACACCGTGCTGGCCGATTACAACCCGGAGACCAAAGAAATCGAGTTCAAGGTCATCGCTTCCACGCCGGCGGCCGCCAGTGACCTGGACGACCTGGTGATGGAGCAACTGCTCGAGCCTGTGTTGGAGTAAGCAGCAGCCTGCAAAAAAGTACCTGATACGACACCATGGGGAGCTGGGAGTAAGCCCGGTTGAGAGGAAGTCCCTGGCTGTTCGGCCACTGACTTCGACCCTTTGAACCTGACCTGGATAATGCCGGCGTAGGGATATGTTGCCGTCGCGCACACAAGGCCGCTTCATTTGGGTGAAGCGGCCTTTTTATTGCAGCAAGATAGGGGTGAGGAAAAATGCGAGCGATTGTGGTTGCCGGCAGCCCGGAGGTCAAACGACCGCCCCGGCTGCGGCCAGAGCCAGGCGATCTGATCATCGGCGCTGACCTGGGCGCGGCGCACTGCCTGCGCTGGGGCTGGCGGCCTGACCTGGTGATCGGCGACCTCGATTCGCTGCCGGGCGCGGCGCAAGCCATGCTGATCGCCCAGGGCAGCCCCTTCATCGTCCTGCCGACGCGCAAAGATGAAACCGACCTGGAACTGGCCCTCAACCACACGCTGCAAGCCGGCGCAACGACGATCATCATTGTGGGCGTGCTGGGCGGGCGCATTGATCACACCCTGGCCAATCTTCTTCTCCTCACCCGCCCTGACCTGGCCGCACGCGATGTCTGCATGGTGGATGGCAACCAAACCGTGCGCGTCCTGCGCCCTGGGCATGCGCTCACCCTGGCCGGCCGCGTGGGCGACACCCTCTCGCTCATTCCCATCGGCGGCGATGCCAGGGGCGTGAGCGCCAGCCCGCTTGAATGGCCGTTGGCCGCGGCCACGCTGCCCCTGGGCGTCGCCCGCGGCGTCAGCAACGTCTTGACCGCGGCCACAACCGATCTCTCTATCGAACATGGCCTCCTGTTCGTCGTGCACATCGAGGGCACACAAGATGCGTAAACCGATTCCTTTGATTCCGCTCATCATCACGGCCCTGCTTTTGGCCGGCGTGACCGCCTGTACGCCAGTAACGCCGGCTGCCACCGCAAAACCACCCGCCCCCCGTACCCTGACCATCATGACCCATGACAGCTTTGCCGCCAGCGAAGCGGTGATCAAGCAGTTCGAGACAGCCAACAACGTGGTGGTCAAGATTCTCAAGGCCAACGACGCCGGCAGCGCGCTCAACCAGGCCATCCTGAGCAAGGATAACCCGCTGGCCGATGTCTTCTTCGGCGTTGACAACACCTTCCTCAGCCGTGCGCTCGACAGCGGCATCTTCGATGCCTACGCCTCGCCGCGCCTGGCTGACATCCCGGCCGAGCTGCAGCTCGACCCTGAGCAACGCCTGCTGCCGGTTGACTTTGGCTATGTTTGCCTCAATTATGACCGGCAGTGGTTTGCCGACAAGCAGCTGCCCGTGCCGCAGACGCTGGAAGACCTGGTCAAGCCGGCGTACAAGGGCCTGCTGGTAGTCGAAAATCCGGCCACGTCATCGCCTGGCCTGGCCTTTCTTCTGGCCAGCGTCGCCCACTTTGGCCCCGAAGGCTATCTGGCCTGGTGGCAGGCCTTGCGCGCCAATGACGTGCTGGTCAGCGACGGCTGGGAGAACGCCTACTACACGCAATTCAGCGGCAGCAGCGGCAAAGGCCCACGACCGCTGGTGGTCAGCTACGCCACCAGCCCGGCCGCCGAGGTTTTCTTCAGCGAAGGCAAGCTAACCACGCCTCCTACCGGCAACATCCTGCCGGATGGCGCCAGCTTCCGTCAGATCGAGTTCGTCGGCATCCTCAAAGGCACGCCCAACCGCGACCTGGCCGCCCGGTGGATTGACTTCATGCTCGGCCCGACCTTCCAGGAGGACATCCCCTTGCAGATGTTCGTCTACCCGGCCAACCAGACGGCCGCGCTGCCTGACCTTTTCAAGCAGTTTGCCGTTTTGCCGGCCGCGCCGGCCAGCCTGCCGGCGACCCTCATCAGCCAGCAGCGCGAGGCCTGGGTGGATGCGTGGACGACCGCGGTCCTGCGGTAGGAGCGGTCAGTGGTCAGTGGTCGGATACCGGAAGATTAGAAAACTGAGAACTGAAAACTGAAAACTGAATTCAAAAACCGAGGGCGGAGAATGGTGAGCACAGGGCGTGGGCGCGGGGAATGGGGACGGACGGCGGCGCTGATGGCGCCGCTGGCGTTCCTGGCCCTCTTCTTTTTCTATCCGCTTGGCGAGATTTTGCGCCTCAGCCTCGCGCCGGACGGACGGCTCGACCTGGCGCCCCTGGCGGTGCTCGTACAGGAGCCGTACTACGCCCGCGTGCTCTGGTTTACCACCTGGCAAGCGGCCGTCTCGACGCTGCTGACGCTGGCCCTCGGCTTGCCCGCGGCCTATGTCTTCGCCCGCTACACCTTCCCTGGCAAAACCGTGCTCAGGGCGCTCAGCACCATTCCCTTCGTCATGCCGACGGTGGTGGTGGCGGCGGCTTTCAGCGCCCTGCTCGGCCCCAACGGCGAGGTGAATCGCTGGCTGATGCAAATTTTGCACCTCAGCCAGCCGCCCTTGCAGATGCAGCAGACGATCTGGATGATCCTGCTGGCGCACGTCTTCTACAATGCCACCATTGTGCTGCGCATGGTGGGCGGCTTCTGGGCCAACCTGGATCCACGGCTGGAACAAGCCGCCGCGGTGCTGGGCGCCAGCCGCTGGCGCGCCTTTCGTGAAATTACGCTGCCCCTGCTCCTGCCGTCGCTGATCGCGGCCGCGCTGCTGATCTTTCTTTTCTGCTTCACCAGTTTCGGCGTCATCTTGATCCTGGGCGGACCGCGCTTTGCCACCCTGGAGGTCGAGATTTACCGCCAGGCTGTCAACCTCTTCCGTTTGCCGGTGGCCGCGGCCCTGGCGCTGGTGCAAATGGGGCTGACCCTGGCGATCATGGCGATTTACACCCGGATGCAGGCGCGGGCCACGGTGGCGCTCAACTTCAAGCCGCAGCAGGCGACGCAGCGCCCCATCACCAGCTGGCGCGGCTTCGCCGTCGTCGGCCTGGGCATCAGCCTGCTCTTTTGGCTGCTGCTGGCGCCCCTGGCCGCGCTCGTCGTGCGTTCCCTCAGCACCCCTGACGGCCTGAGCCTGGCCTACTACCAGGCGCTTTTCATCAACCAGCGTCAGTCCATTCTATTCGTCCCGCCGCTGGAAGCGATGCGCAATTCGCTGCTCTTCGCCTTGCTGGCGCTGGCGCTGGCGCTGATCCTCGGCCTGCTCAGCGCCTATCTGCTGGCTCGACCACGCGCGCGCGCCAGCGCGTGGCTCGATCCACTTTTCATGCTGCCCCTGGGCACTTCGGCCGTCACGCTCGGCCTCGGCTTCCTGGTGGCCCTGGATGCGCCGCCGCTCAACCTGCGCGCCTCGCCGCTGTTGACGCCGCTGGCCCATACGCTGGTGGCGCTGCCGTTCGTCATCCGCAGCCTGCTGCCCGTGTTGCGCGGGCTTAATCCGCACCTGCGCGAAGCGGCCGCGGTGCAGGGCGCGGCGCCAGGCCGCGTCTGGCGTGAGGTTGATCTGCCGATCCTGGCGCCGGCGCTGATCGTGGGCGCGGTGTTTGCCTTCACCGTTTCCCTGGGCGAGTTTGGCGCCACCGTGCTGATCGCGCGGCCGCAGATGCCGACCCTGCCCCTGGCGATCTATCGCTTCCTGGGTCAGCCTGGCGCGCTCAACTACGGCCAGGCCCTGGCGGCCAGCAGTCTGCTCATGCTGGTCTGCGCGGTCGGCTTTATTCTCCTGGAGCGGGTGCGGTATCAGGAAATTGGGGAGTTTTAGCAGGGGATGGAGGCCAGTTTGGGATTTGTCAGCGCGGAGATCGCCAGGAGTTGTAGGGCATGTTGACGGTTGATGGCGTTTGCAAGGCGTTTGGGACGACGCCGGTGCTGCGCGCGGTGACGTTTACGGTAGCCAGCGGGCAGATTGCCTGCCTGCTGGGGCCGAGCGGCTGCGGCAAAACGACCATGCTGCGCATCGTGGCCGGGCTGGAGCAGGCGGATGAAGGCGCGATTCATTATGGCGGCCAGAATCTGGCGACGGTTGCGGTCCATCGCCGCGGTTTCGGGCTGATGTTCCAGGATTTCGCGCTCTTTCCCCATCGCAACGTGGCGCAAAATATCGCCTTTGGCCTGCGCATGCAGGGCCTGACGCCGGCCGTGATCGAACGGCGCGTGGCTGAGATGCTGGCGCTGGTCAACCTGCCTGGCTACGGCCAGCGCCGCGTGCATGAACTCTCCGGGGGCGAACAGCAGCGGGTCGCCCTGGCGCGCAGCCTGGCGCCGCAGCCGCAGCTGCTCATGCTGGACGAGCCGCTTGGTTCCCTCGACCGCACCTTGCGCGCCGGCCTGCTGAGCGAGCTGCGCGCGATTCTCAAGCAGGTGGAGCTTACCACGCTTTACGTCACGCACGACCAGCAAGAGGCCTTTGCCATCGCGGATCAAGTGCTGATCATGAGCCAGGGGCAAATTGTGCAGGCCGGCGCGCCGGAAGCCGTCTATCAGCAGCCGGCCAACCGCTTCGTCGCGGCCTTCCTGGGGCTGAGCAATCTGGTGGCCGGGCAGTGGCAGCGCACGCCGCAAGGCGCCGTTGTGCAGACAGACCTCGGCCCTCTGCAGCTTGCCCCGGCCCTCAGCGACGCCGCGCCGATCGGCGCCGCCGTGACGGTGTTGATCCGGCCCGAAGCCGCGCAGATTGCGCCAACGGGCGCGCCCGGGCCGAACATCATCTACGGCCGCCTACGGCGGCGCACCTTCCGCGGCAGTCACTACGCCATCGAATTTCAGCCAGAGCAGCTGACGACGCCCTGGCAGCTCGAACTGCCGCTGGCGCAGGCCAGGGCTGTCAGCGACGGCGCTTATGTGCATCTGGCGCTGGCGCCAGATGCACTCACGCTGCTCGGCGCGTGAGCAGCATGTACAACACATAAGAACACCTGTGCTATTTTGACAACTCTGACAGTTTCCTCTACAATAGAGGCAGCTGTCACAGTGGCAGACGAGCCACTTTGGATTGAGCACATTATGAACGGAAAGGACACAGACGATGTGGCAGAGAATTACGATTGTTGGTAACCTCGGCAGCGACCCTGAAATGCGCTACACCCCCAGCGGCGTCCCCGTCACCAGTTTCAACGTGGCGGTCAACCGCCGAGTCAAGCTGCCGGATGGCTCTTTTCAAGAAAAAGCCACCTGGTTTCGCGTCACGGCCTGGCGGCAACTGGCTGAAAATTGCAGTCAGTACCTGAGCAAGGGACGCATGGCCCTGATCGAAGGCGAGGTTGAGGCTTCGGCCTACACCGCGCAGGATGGCACGGTGCGCGCAACCCTGGAGCTGACCGCGCGTGACGTGCGCTTCTTGGGCAGTCGCAGTGATGCGCCGGCCGCCGGCGCGCCTGCGGGCGCGAGC
>DAISHS010000162.1:0-9571 GCA_036822415.1 Chloroflexota bacterium | reverse complement strand
GGCCATGCGGCGACTGCGACGCCAGACCACGGCCAGGCCGGCAAGGGCGATCAACCCGACGGCAATCAACGGCCAGACGCTGGGCAGGCGGCGCGGCGACGACGCGTCACGCAGGCTGATGGCGGTGGGGGTTTGGAACGTGACGCTGACCGGGCCGTGACGGGTGATTGCGCCGTAAATGTCTACGTCCTCGATCCAGTAATAGTAGGTGGTTCCGCTCACCAGGTCGCTGGCATCCAGCCATTGATAGCTGAAACCTTGACCGCTGCCCGACGACTGTGACGGAATCAGCGTGTCGTTCAAGCGCCTGTCGGGCGCTGCGGGAGAGACGCCGCGCCACACGTTGAAGCCGCGATTGTTCAGCTCGTTATTCGTCTCCCAGGTCACCAGCACCGCATCCCCTTGCTGCACGGCGCTGAAATCGGCCAGCATCACCGCCAGCGGGTTGAATGTCCAAACGTAGTCTTCGACCTCACCGCCGCTGGCGCCGCCGCTTGGCTGCGGCGCGGCCGCGGGCGCGGCTGCGTCGGCCAACGCCTGCATGGTCTGCGCGGACGGATAGACGCGGAAGCGGGCGTTGAGCGGTTGTGTGTAGCTCCATGCGCCGCGCGCGAAAGTCTTCGCTTGGGTCTGGCCGGCCACGACTTCTTCATTGGCAAATGCCTGCTCCCCGCTGTCGGTGAAGTCGCCATCCTGGTTCCAGTCGAACCAGGCCGTCACAAAGCCGTTTGCCCCGTTGACGGTCAGGTTGACGCTGCCGGTGGTCTCGGTCCAGGCGTTACGCGTCACGCCGTCATCTGTGCGCCACAGCACGCCCAGGATTGGATTGTTCGCGACCTGGGTGTGCCAGGACACGCCGTAGACCAGTGGGAGATAGCCGTAGTCGGTGTCGTTCATGCGCGCGGCCACGTGGATGGCGAACGCGTCCATGCTCGCCACCGTCTGGTTGACGATTTGCCCGCTGGCGTTGACGGTGATCAGCGTGGGCGCGTCGGTCATGCTGCCGGGAAGCACGCAGCGGCCTGTGGCCGGGATGAAGTCGTAATGGACAATGTCGCAGTAGTCGCCCGCGGCCATGCCGGTGGCATAGGTCGTGACGGCGCTGGACGCCGTGCGGTTGATGGCGACAAAGCCTTTGTCGCCGCGCCCAAACGCCATGTGATCTGACGGCGCTCCGCCGACGTTTTGCCAGTTGGTCACAGCTTCGTTTGCCGTCACCAGGCGGAACAGGGCCATATTAGCCGTCGAAGTGCGGCGATGTTCGCACGCCCACTTGCCCCAGGTGTACGAGCTGGCGCAGTTGACCGGCGTATCGCCTGCACTCTGGCCTGAGCCATACACCGGCAAGGTGGCGCCGCTGCTCCCTGGCCCTCCGTTGACTGTCGGCGGGCCGTAGCTATCGTTGGTGTTATCGGTCGAGCTGCTCTGCCAGTAGTAACTCGACATCACCGACGGGTAGCCGTAAGGGTAGGCCAGGGCGAAGATGTTGGCGAGCACATGCTCTTGCCCGTCGCGGTGGTCCACCACGCAGCCCGCGCCCACCCCGTGGCCGCGCTGGTTGTCGTGGTTGTCCGTAAAGACCTGAGCAAAGCGGGAGGGCAGCATATCGCTTTGTGAGAAGCGGTTTTGCAGGTCGCTCAGGCTGCCGCTGCACGCGTCGTCGAACGCCGCGCCCAGCGCGAACGGGTAAGAGAATTCGGTCACATCGCCGTACGGCGTATACTCCCAGTCACGCACGCGCTCGCTGCTGCTCTGGTCAATCACCTCCTGAAAAACGTAGAAGTTTCCCGTCAGGCCGTTGAAGATGCCGGCAATGTCCTGGGCCGCCATGTGTTTGGCGCCGTCAACCCGGAAACCCTTGACGCCGGTGTTGATCAGCGCTTGCAGGTAATTGCGCAGCTCCGTTTGCACGTCAGCCTTGCCGGTGTTCAGGTCGGGCAGGCCGCTGAGCTTGCACGACTGCACCTGATTGCGGTCGCCATAGTCCGAGATGGTGCAGTCGCTGTGGAAGTCGTCAGCCTGGTACTGCGCGCCGTAGAAGCGTGACGCGGCTGGCGTTGACTGATACTGGGTGCCGGCTGTGCCGGCCGGCGGCGTTCCCACCTGGATGTCGGCCATGTGGTTGATCACCGCATCCACGTAAACGGCCACCCCCAGGCTGTTGCAGGTGCTGACCATGCTCTGGAATTCGGTCCAGGTCCCGCTGCGGCTGGTAAAAGCGCCGATAAGGTGCGTTACCGGCTGATAGCGCACCCACCAGGGATACTGCGCGGTGGCCTGACCGCCCTGGCTGGCCGTGGGCACCAGGTGCTCGTTGGGCGGCGAGACCTGCACCGCGCTGTAGCCCTTCTGCGCCAGGTAGGTGCACTCTTTTTCGATGTCGGCCCAGCGCCACTCGAAGAGGTGCACGAAGACGCCGCCGGCGGGGGCCGGCCGCGGATCGCCAGCCGGAATCACGGTAATCAGGCCATCGCCCTGGTCATCGTCGGCGCCAACGCCGCCGATGTCGTAGCTGTCCTCTTTCCATTTGACGCCGGTCTCGCTTGTCTTTTTACAGTAGGTCGTGAAGCCGTAGGTGCCCGACGCCAGGGCGTTCAGCGCAGCCTGGGGAATCGTGCCTTTATATTCGTCGTTGTTGCCTTTGTCGGTGTTATAGGTCATCGCCAGGTCGCTCCAGGCCTGACCATACTTGCCCCAATGCAGAAAGCAGGCAATGCCCGCGCCCTGGCCCGCGCCCGGCGTGACGCCCGCCTCATACACTTGCGCGTAGACATCAAACCCACTGGACGCAAAGTTGCTTTCGTTGACGGAGTTCGCGACGCCCCCGCGCGGGTACATCAACCCCACCCAATCGAGCGTGCTGGGGGCGGCGAGAACCTGGGTCGAAACAAAGACGACCGTGGTGCGCGCCGGGATCGTGAAGGTTCCGGTGGCGTTGTCGAAGGTCGCGCCGCCGGTAATCAACGGGTCGTCGTCCACGCCGTCGGTATGGACAGGATGCAGGGTGAAGCCCAGGCCGGCCGCGCCCGGCACGGTGTAGCTCTGGCTAATTTTGTTGGCGTTGAAGAAGGTCAGCAGCGTCTCGTAGTTGGCGTCCAGGTCAGGCGACGGCTCGTCCGACAGGGCCATGACGATCAGCGCATCCTTGCTGTTGTCGGTGTTGTAGAAGAAGACGCGCGCGTTCGCGTCGGCCTCGGTGGTCAACCGGAACAGGGGGCTGCTCTTGCGGATGCGCAGGATCTCGCGCAGGTGCGCGGCGCCGGCCTGGGCATTGACGGGCGCAGGATCGAGTGCGGTGTTGTTGAGCAGCGGCGTCATGATGGGCCAGCGCGCGCTGTTCTTGGCAGAAACCGGCAGCCCTACGCCGAAGTTGTTGCTGTACGTGCTGTCGCCATAGCTCCAGTCCACGCGGTTGAACCAGTCGCCTGAATCATAACTGTCGCGGTCCAACGACTTGGAGCGTTGAATGTCAGAGCCCATCTGAATGAAAGGGATGCCCTGGGCCAGGCCGATGAGGCTGATCCCCATGTTCTGGCTGCGCACGCGGTCGGCCATGGAGGTGACCGGCGGCACGTAGCTGCTGCCGCAAGGCCCCGGATCGCCCGCGCCGTTGGGCAGGCGGAAGACGTTCAGGTCGAAGAGGGTCTCGTTATCGTGCTTCTCGATGTAGTTGACCGTCTCCTGCGGGTCGTCGGTGTAGAAATTGCCGCTGCCCGCCAGCGCGGTGCGTAAGTCCGCCGTATAGCTCCAGAGGTTGGATTGGAAGCGGGCGCCGTAGCAATAAGCGTTCCAGTCGTAGTGCAGGCCGTTGATGAAGCCCTGCTTGCGCACCTCCAGCGGGTCCTCACTGAAGCCGCCGTGCGCGGCATCGCGAATGCGGTCATTGAAGGCGCCGATGCCGGCGCCGGTCATGTTGTACTGCTTGGCGTAGCAGTCTGGACAGGTCGTCAGCCCCTTGTCCAGGGCTGAGCCGAAGTCCCATCCTTCACCGTAGATGTAAATTTTGCTGCCATCCACCCCATTGACGCCGACGGTCAGCGCTTGCACCGTGTTTTTGAGATTCAGCATGTTCTGTCGGGTGTGCAGGTTCATCAGGTCGAAGCGGAAGCTGTCCACCTTGTAGTCCACGGCAAAGCGGACGACGGTGTCAATCATCAGCTTCTCCATCATCTCGTACTCGGCCGCGGTGTCGGAGCAGCAGGAGGAGTTGTACAGCGTACCATTGGCGTCGTAACGGTAGTAGTAGCCAGGCACGACTTTGTCGAGCACCGAATGGTCGTCCTGGCCACTGGCGGCGGTATGGTTGTAGACCACGTCCATCACCACCCGCAGCCCGTTCTGGTTCAGGGCCTTGACCATGTCGCGGAACTCCAGGATACGGGTCACGCCGTTCGGATCGCTGCTGTAGGAGCCTTCGGGCACGCCGTAGTGATAGGGGTCATAGCCCCAGTTGAAGCCGTCGTTGAGGCGGTTGCTCCAGACCGCGGCCTGGGGTGTGGATGAGGCCCGGTCGGTCGCCGGGTTGAAGGAGAAGCTCGGCTCGGTGCGCTGCGCGGCCGGCTCGATCACCGAGGCGATGTCGAACGCGGGCAGCAGGTGAACATGCGTCAGGCCGGCGTCCTTCAGCTTTAGCAGATGGCTCATGCCGTCCGACAGGGTTGTGTTAGGGTGCGGGCCGGCGCCGTCATAGGTGAAGGCCTTGTAGGCGCCGCGATCGGCCGCGGCCACGGTGCTGTCGCTGATGCTGAAGTCGCGCACATGCATCTCGTAGATCACCATGTCCTCAGGGTTGGTCAGCGCCGGCTTGACCAGGCTGTCCCAGCCCGCCGGCTTCAGGTCGGCGTCGGCCAGGTTGGCGAACTGGCTGCGCACATCGCCTGCGGCCGCGCCATCCTGCGAGAGGCTGAACGAATACGGATCGGTCACCAGGTTGTTGACCACGGCGTCAACGCTCGGTACGTAGACCTCCACGTCGAACAGGTAGAACTGGCGATCCCAGCCCGCTGCGCCGGTCACGCTCCACACGCCGGACGCCGCATCGAGAGTCATGGCTGCGTTTCCCACCTCGGCCCCGGCCGCTGTGGCGTAGCGGCGCAGCGTCACCGTTTTGGCCGTGGGCGCCCACAGCTTGACCGCGGGCGCGCCCGCGCTGTAGGTCACGCCCAATGTCTGTGTTTTGGCGCTGGCCGCGTACAGGGCGTCCAGCACGCTCTGGATTTGGGCGCGCGTGGCGTCAACCCGCACGCCGCCGCTGTTGTAGCTGGCAACGACGACCTGGCCCTTCAATAAGAATTTGGCGTTATCGGCGGTCAGGCCAGTGAGCAGACGGGGTTTGCCGGTCGCGTTGGGGTTCTTGGGGTAGCCGCTGACCGTGCCGCTGGATGTGAGACTGACGTAACAGGGGGCAGCCGGCGCCGGAAAACTGCACGCGGCGCCTTCGGCCGCCGTGGTCAGCCCGCCGTCCGGATCGTAGAGCAGCTTGTAGCTCGACCCGACAACGCCGTTCCAGGCGATCGTGGCTGCGTCGAGCCACATCGCCTTGCCCGCCGTCACCGTGATGGCGCTGGGAAGGGGCGTGGATGTCGCGGTTGGCGTGGCGGTGGGGCTGGCGATGGCGGTGGGGGTCGGCGTCGGCGTTGCTGTCGGGCCGCCGGTGACGGTGTAAGTAAAGTACGCGGTGTCGGTTTCTGTCCAGGAGATCTGGTATTGGCTTGTGTTGCGATTGCCCGTCGTACCCGAGATGCGCCCCCAACTGTTAGCCAGCGAATTATCGCTGGCATAGAACACATAGTTGACCACCGTGCTGGCAGCCTGGGTCGGGATACTCACGCGCCAGGTGCGGTTAGGCTCCGAATAGTTGGAGAAAGTGGCCGTGACCGAGGCGCCGTTGGTCTTATTGGGCGCCGAACCGTTCGTGGTATAGACCAGGTAGATGGTCTTGCCGCTCGTGTCGAAGGCGAAGTTGACGAACAGGTCGGCGCTGTCGGCGCTGCTGATGGTGGAGGTGGCTGCGCCCGTGCTGGTTGATGCCTGGCGAAAGTTGGGCTGCACGGTGTAAGGGCTGGGCGTATAGCCGATAGTCTCCAAAACGAAGTGTCCCGTGCCTGACCAATTGGGGTTAGCCAGAGATGGAGACGCGGATAGTCCCAGGATCGCCGCCGCCAGGAGCAAGAGTAACATCAGCAACCGGGGTGAATTCGGATGACGTTTATTCCAATGACGACTCATGAGTTTCTCCTTATGACTTCGAAGCGTCTCGCGCCGATCCGAACGCGCCGCGGAGCCGCTGAATCAAGCGGCCTTCGCGGCGCCTGTGATTTAGGCTTTCGCTTTGAGCCTCTATTTTAACACAAGGTTGCGAAAGAACAAGACCATTGCGGCAAGATAATTTTGTGCAGTCAGGCGCAGGTAGAAGGCTGCGCGTGCGCGCTCTGATTTGCATGGCCGTCTAATCGGCTTATAATACACGCTCACTGTTTTCCGTCCTCAGGCGCCATGTTGGGCGCCGCCGCTTTTTGTCCAAATGATCTGATAGGGAGGCTGTTTGCTATGAAGTCGTCGGTCCATTCGTCGTTCTTTGTTCGGCGTCGCGCCGTGCTTGTTGTGGGCGCCTTGCTCCTTCTGGCACTCATCGCCAGCGCAGTGATGGCTGCGCCGGCCTGGCAGGATGATGCTCCCCAAGCCAAGCTGCAGCGCCAGGCCCAGGGCGCGCTGCGGGTAGATGTCAACCCGGTTACGGGCGTGGCCCGCTTTGTGGTAGCCGATAACGGCGCCCTCACGTCGGAGTTCGCCGGCGCGGGCAGCCCGGAAGCGACCGCGCGCGCCTTCCTGGCCAGCTATGGTGGACTGTTTGGGCTGTCTGACCAGGCTGCCCAGCTCAGCCTGACCTCGGTCAAAGCGGACAATCTGAACCAAACGCATGTGCGCTTTGCCCAACAGCAAAACGGCGTACCGGTCTTTGGCGCCGACCTCATCGTGCACCTCAACGCGCAGGGCGCTGTCCTGGCCGTCAATGGGTATACCCTGCCCGACGCGGTCACGGTCAGCACCACGGCCACCGCCAAGCCCAGCCGCGTCGATGTCGCAGCCCTCAGCCAGGTGGCTGCGGCCGATGCCTTCATTGCCGAGCGCAGCCTGGTCATCCTCAACCCCGGCCTGATCACCGATCAGGCCAGCGCCAGCAGCCTGACCTACCGCTTGCGCGTTGACTCCGTCACCCAGCCGCACCTGGCGATGTGGGTCTTTGTGGATGCACAGTCGGCCGAGGTGCGCTTCAGCTATCCGGCCGTCACCGATGGCCGCAACCGTAACACGTACAATATGAAGCATGGCACGTCGTACACATCGGCCACCCTGGCCCGCACCGAGTCGCAGGCCGCAGTGACGACCGCGCCCAACTGTACGCCGACCGACGTCAACAACGCCCATGACTACGCGGGCGACACCTACAACTTCTACTTCAATCGTTACGGCCGCGATTCCTACAACAACGCGGGCGGCGCGCTCAATTCCTACGTCTGCTACAGCTCTGGCTATCAAAACGCGTTCTGGGATGGCTCCAAGATGACCTATGGCGATGGCTTTGCCGCCGCCGATGACGTGGTTGCCCATGAGCTGAGCCACGGCGTCACGGAATACGCCTCCGGCCTCGTCTACTCCAACCAGTCAGGCGCGCTCAATGAGAGTTACTCCGACATCTTCGGCGAAGCGGTGGACCTGACGAACACCGGCGGCAATGATTCTGCGGCCGTGCGTTGGGACATGGGCGAGGACATTCCCGGCATCGGCGCCATTCGCGACATGATGGACCCCACGCGCTTCAGCGATCCGGACCGCACGAACAGCACCTATTACTACTGCGGCACATCCGACAGCGGCGGCGTGCACACCAATTCAGGCGTGCCCAACAAAGCCTTCGCCCTCATGGTGGATGGCGGTACTTTCAACGGCTACACCATCACGGCCCTCGGCATGGACAAGTCTGCTGCGATCGAATATCGCACGAACGAGGTCTACCTGACCAGCGCGGCCAAGATGCTCGACAACTACAATTCGCTGCTCAGCGCTTGCGGCGACCTCTACGGCGCAGGATCGGCTGATTGCACGAATGTTCGCTACGCCCTGGAAGCGGTCAAGATGAACGGGCCGATCTGCGGCTCCGGCGGCGCTACCGCCACGCCGAGCAGCGCCACGGCCACGCCCACCCGCACGCCCACGCGCACGCCTACCCCATCTGGCGCGACCGCCACGCCGACGCGCACGCCCACCCCAGGCGCGGCGACCTCGACGCCCACGCGCACGCCCACCCCAGCCGCGGCGACCGCCACCCCCACCCGCACGCCGACGCCTTCCGGCTCCGGTTCGATCGTCAACCCTGGCTTCGAGTCTGGGCGTAACGTCGGTTGGGCGGAATCGGACACCTTTGGCTACGCCCTGGTCAGCACTGGCACCGCGCACCTTGGTTCCTGGCGGGCCTGGTTGGGCGGCGCCAATAGCGACACGGCCGAAATTAGCCAGGTCATTGTGGTGCCCGCCACCGGCGGCACGCTGAGCTATTGGTATCGCATCGCCTCGACCGATGTCTGCGGCTACGACTACGGCCGGGTGCGCATCAACACCACCGACATCAAGTCGTACAACCTCTGCTCGTCCAACGTCACCAGCGGCTTCGTGCAGGGCACCGTCAGCCTGGCGGCCTATGCAGGGCAGACGGTCACGCTGCGCTTCCGCGCCACCACCGACTCGTCCTACAGCAGCTCCTTCTACATTGACGATGTGGCGTTGACCGTGCCGTTCCTGGGCGACGTTCAACCGGATGCCCATGCCGGCGCCGCGCCGACGCAGCGCTTGCCCAAGCCGAGCGGCGTTGAGCCGGCTCAAGAACGCAGCCTGCCGACCGCCGAGTAGTAATCACTAAAAAAGAACACCACCCTTACGCCATTGGCCGCAGGGTGGTGTTCTTTTTTGTGACCCCTTCTTCCCTCTTCTCAGCTCAAATTTCCGGCCCTGACATTCTGAATCAACGTTTGCCACTTGACATTGTCCGCGCCCAGTTGGAAATGGGCTGCACTGACGGCCGCGCCCTCGAAGGCGATCTCGATGTGTTCGCTCAGGCCCAGAAAGCCCATGTCGCGCGGGGTGATCGTTCCCACCTGCGCCAACGGCACATCCAGCAGCAGTTTGTGCAGCGTCTCCGAGGCCGTGGTGATGAAGAGGAATTTCTTGGTGGCAACCGTCTGGTTTTGCTCGAACAACAGGCGGCGCGTGGTCAGAAAAATGAAGCCGCTGGGATCGTCATCCGTTTTCTTGTCGCCGTGCTGAAACCACACCGCACGCTCCGCGGCCACCGCTGATTCGCCCGCCTGTAGTTTGAACGTGGCCTCATTGAACAGCTTGAGCATGCCGTTGATGTCAGCCAGCTGTTTTTCCAGCTCTTTGACCTTATCGGTCGGCGGCTTCAGCAGCGCGGCGATGGCATCTTCCAGCGTTTTCAGCCGCTTTTCCACGGCCTCCAGCATTGTTTTGACCACCGCGACCATCGGCTGCGCAATGGCGGGATTGGTGGACGCGG
>DAISHS010000161.1:0-9602 GCA_036822415.1 Chloroflexota bacterium | reverse complement strand
GCCCGCAGCGCGCCGCCTGCGCCCACGGGCGACGCCCCCGCGACGCCCAAGTCCTCGACGCCCTCGGCGCCCGCCGCGCGTCCCGCGCGCCCGCGACCGGCAGCGCAGCCCGCCTCACGCTCGCGCTGGCCGTTGATCCTGGCGATCGCCATTCCGGCCATCATTTTGCTGATCGTTGCGGTGATGTATTTACTGCGCGCGCGTGATCGCGAACAACGCTTCCAGTCTCTGCTCAACGAGGCCCAGACGACCCTCACGGCGGTGGCGTCTTTGGACGAAACCCAGGCGCGTGCGCAGTTGACCAGCGCCCAGGCGAAGATCACCGAAGCGCTCGCCCTCAAGCCAGGCAGCGCGGATGCGCAGGATGTGCAGAACCGCGTGCAGGCTGAGCTCGACCGCGTCAACCGTGTGGTTCCGCTCTACCAGCTGACAGCCCTGAAGGAATTCGAGGGCGCCAACCGCGAGCTGTCACGCGTTTTGGTAGACGGGGCCGATATTTTTGTCCTTGACCGCGGCCGTGATACTGTGGAACGTTATCGGCTCAATCAGCTAGGCGATGGCTTGCAGCCCAACGACGGCGGCCCGCTGGTGACGCGCGGCCAGCCGGTTGGCTCGCTCGTTGTCGGCGAGCTGGTGGACATGGTGTGGGCGCCGCCGGTTGGCCCGCGCACCGATTCTACCCTCCTGGTGCTCGATGCCAGCGGTATGCTGTATGAATTTCGCGCGCCGTGGGAGTTGAAGGCGCGACCGGTTGCCATGCGCGAGATGTGGAAAGGCCCGCGCTTGGCCGCCACCTATGCCGGCAATTTTTACGTACTCGACAGCACCTTACAGCAAATCCTCAAGTACCGACCTGGGACCGACCTGGCTTATGATTCTGCGCCCGACCAGTACTTTTCACCGCAAACCGCAGTTGATTTGACTGGCGCTCTCGACATGGGCATTGATGGCAATGTCTGGGTTCTTTTTGCCAATGGCAGCGTACAAAAGTACCTCAGCGGCCAGCCTGAGCAGTTTTCCTTGCAAGGCTTGCCCGCGCCGTTGCAAAAGCCGGTTGGTTTGTTTGTCGGCATTGATGGCGGCGTCGAAGTGAGCAATCTTTATGTGGGCGACGCCGATCCGGGTGTCATCTATCAGTTCGACAAGAATGGCGTCTTCACACGCCAGTTCCGTGAAGCGGACGGTCAGCACCTGCAAGGTTTACGCAGCCTCTTCGTAGACGAGCCAGGCGCCCGTTTCTTCCTGCTGACCAGCACCGCCCTGTACCGGGCAGACATCCCTCGCTAGACATAATGCGTCACGGGGCAACGCTTCACCGTTGCCCCGTCGTCTCTGGCCCTGCGCCCGTTCGCGCGCCCACGGGGACTGGGCCATATGCCATTTTGGCAGCCTGGGCGTGTGTGCTATAATCGGCGCTATGAGTTCGACATCTGAAACCATCAATTCCCTGAGTACCATGCACCCCCGACCACCCCTGCCCACGCGCAGCTCGCGCTGGGCCAGTTTGGTGTTGGTCGTTCTCCTGACCGCTTTTTTGTTTACGTTCGTCTATGCCGGTTTCTTACTCTACAACTGGGCGCGTGAGGTTGTGGCCCAGGCTTCGCAGCTGCCGGCGATTTCTTTGAGCGATCTACAACTGCCGACGCAAAACAATCCGTCATCTGGCCCCGATCCGGTGCAAACTCCCAATGCGGCCGACGCCACGCCCGTGGTGCAGGCCGTGCCGACGTGGGACGTCTCACGGCTCGAACGAGTCAACATCCTGGTGCTGGGTGTGGATCAACGCCCTTCACAGACCATTCCCGGCCTGACCGACAGCATGATGCTGATCACGATTGACCCGGCGCACGGTCAGGTAGGCATGCTCTCCATTCCCCGCGATACCTGGGTCAAGATTCCAGGCTATGAGATTTACAACAAAATCAACACGGCCCATCGCATTGGCGATATCAAGAACTACCCCGGCGGCGGTCCCGCCCTGGCCAAACAGACGGTCAGCGAGCTGATTGGCTACCCGGTTCATTACTATGTGCGTCTCAATTTCGAGGGCTTTCGCGAGATCATTGATTATGTGGGCGGGCTTGACATCGAGGTTCCGCGCGATCTGAACGATCCTACCTATCCCAGCGACGACTACGGGTATGATCCGCTCTTCATTCCCAAAGGCCTGCAGCACATGGATGGCACGCTTGCCCTGAAGTATGCTCGCACTCGTCACGTAGACAACGACTTTGGGCGCGCCCGCCGTCAGCAGCAAGTGCTCCTGACCCTGAAGAACAAGATTCTCAGCCAGGGTATGCTGCCGACCCTCATCCGCAATATGCCCGGCCTGGCGCGTTCGCTGGCTCAATCGGTGCAGACAGACATTCCCCTGGATCGCCTCATCGCCCTGGCCGAGCTTGGCCGTCAGGTGGACTTCAATCAGATCGAACAGGCCGTGATTGACTGTTCGATGGGGGAATGTACCTATTCCGAAGCCGGCGCGTGGATTCTCATTCCCGACCGTAATAAGATTCGCGCCGTCGTAGATCGCCTGTTTGCGGCGCCGATCGCGGCCGCGGCAGAGACGCCAACGCCGCTCGACAACAACCAGCCGATCACGAGCACCGTCGCGCCTACGGCCACGACAACGCTCGATCGCCAGCGCCTGGCCGACGAGAATGTGAAGATCATTCTCCTCAACGGCACCGAAACCCCTGGCCTGGCGCGCCGCACCGCGACCTGGCTGCAATCGCTCGGCTTCGTCGTCGAACAAATCGGCGACGCCGATGCTTCTACCTATCAACGCGCAACGCTGATATCCTACACCGACAAGCGCTATACCCTGAGCCAGCTGGCAACGCTCTTCAATACCACGGCTTCTGAAGTCCGCAACCGACCGCCTGACCAGGCCAATCTCGATATTCGGCTGGTTTTGGGCAAGGAAACATTGGAGATTTTAGCCAAGGCTGGCGTCAAGTAATCTTCCCTCACTTCCACGCGCTGGACGATTCATCGGGTTTTGCCGTTGGCTGATTTGAGCCTGACGGTGAAACCCGATTTTTTTGGCTATGACCCAACCGCTGGTATCCCTCAGTGCGCTATTCGAAGGTCAGACCGTGAAACCCGATTCTTTAGGCTATGACCCAACCGCTGGTATTCCCCGGGTGGTATTCGAAGGCCAGACCGTGAAACCCGATTCTTTGGGCTATGACCCCTATCATAACACCGCGCGCCGCCTATCACTATACTAACGCATGACAGCAAAATTTTGTAAAAGGGAATCAAGCGTCTCGAAAGTTGACCGCCTGGTTTCCTGAGCGCCCGCCGGCGTCTTATGCGGAGAGGTGGAGGTGGTTATGTATCGCCATATTTTGGCGCCGCTTGATGGCTCAGCGTTCGCCGAACAAGCGCTGCCGCATGTCCGTTCTCTGGTGATGGGGCGCCCCGATCCCGTGGACGTCTATCTCGTTTCCATTGCCCCGGTCCTGCAAGATCGCTCCGTGACCATGGTGAGTCTCTACCCTTTTTACATTTCTCAGGATCATTTGGAAATGGCCCGGCATGATTTGGAGCAGCTGGAACATGATTTACGCACCTACCTGGCGCAAGTAGCCGCTTATGTTAGCGAGTGGGGCGCCATTTGCCATACCGAAGTCCGCTTTGGCGACCCGGCTGAGGAAATCCTTGCCTTTGGCGAAACCGTCCAGGCTGACCTGATCGTCATGTCCACCCATGGCCGCTCTGGTATCAATCGTTTGGTGTTCGGTAGCATAGCCAACAAGCTGCTGCGCATGTCCACTATCCCCGTCCTTCTTATCCGGGCGCGTGAGATTGCCGCTGCACCTGCCCCATGAATCAGTGATTGGAACGTATGCAATTACGCGAGATTGTTCGTATTCTCAATGGTCAGATCATGACCAGGACGTATGATCCCGTGCTGGAGCTTTCTTCAGGCGGGGCTGCCGATCTCATGAGTGATGTGCTGGCATTCACCACCGATGGCAATAGTTTGCTCTTTACGGGGCTGACCAATCAGCAGGTTGTGCGTACGGCCGAAATGGCGAATATCGGCGCCATTGTCTTCGTGCGCGGCAAAGAACCACCGCCCTCCACGACGGAATTGGCCGATGAGCTTGGCATTCCGCTCATTTCATGCGGTCATAGCATGTACGAGGCTTGCGGTCTCATGTTTCAGGCTGGATTGCCCAACAATCGCCTGGCCGATCTTTCGACCTGAGCAGGCCTCATGGCAAGCACACCAACCACAACCATCACCGCCACAGAACATGATGAATTGATCCGCGTGCAGGAGCTGGTCTATGAGCTGCGCGTGCAGGAGGTGATGACCCGTTCACCGATCACGGTCACGCCCAGCACACCCTTGACCGAGCTGATGGAGATTCTGCGCATCCGGCGCATCTCTGGCGCCCCGGTCGTAGAAAAAATCCCTGGCCCTCCCATTGGCATTATCAGCATCCAGGACTTGATCAATGCCCTGGCCAATCAGCACGCCGATGACCTGGTATCCGAACACATGACGCCTACGGTGGTCTCGGCGCGCGCCGATGATCGCGCCGTCAAGGCGATCAACCTGTTCGCCCAGTATGGCTATGGCCGCCTGCCCGTTGTGGATGACGCCGGCCTGCTGGTGGGCATCGTCACCGCCAGCGACATCACGCGCGGGCTGCTGCGCACCTTGAATCGCCGTTTTCAGGCCGAAGAGATGCGCCGTTACCGCGCCAGTCATATTTTTGATGACATCATATCCGACGAAACGAGCCTGGTATTGCGCTATCATGTGGCCCCGCGCGACTTCACGCGCGGAGGCGAGGCCTCCAGCAAAGCCAAGCGTGCGCTGGAACGCCTCGGCGCCAATCCGTCCCTGGTGCGGCGCCTGGCGATCACGGCCTATGAGGCTGAGATGAACCTTGTCATCCACGCCACTCATGGGGGTGAACTGCGCGTCGAGATCAACCCCAATCGTATCGCGCTCATCACCGAAGACGATGGCCCTGGAATTGATAACATCGAGCAGGCCTTTGCGCCTGGTTTTACCACCGCCTTGGACTGGGTGCGCGAGCTGGGCTTTGGCGCGGGCATGGGGCTGACCAACATCAAACGCTACAGCGACACCGTGGATGTAGATTCGGCCCTGGGGCGCGGCACCAAGCTGTGGGCTGTTTTTTTCGTTGGCAATCAGGCGTAGTTTTGGGAGACCACCATGCTTTTACAAGAAATTGCTAATTCGCTCGATCTGACGCTGATGACCCCCTCGATCCCATTGGATCGTCCCGTGGTCAGTGGTTATGCGGCCGATCTGTTGAGCTGCGTCATGGCCGCGGCCAAAGCGGGAACCCTGTGGGTGACTCTGCAGGCCCATCCCAATGTCGTCGCCGTCGCCAGCCTGCTCAACCTGGCCGGCGTGATCATCACCGAAGGCGCGACGATCAGCCCCGAAACCCTGGCCCGCGCCGAGCAAGAGGGCATCCCGCTGTTCAGCACCGCGGCTGGCACCTACACGGTGGCCGGCGAGCTGGCGGCCTTAGGGATCGTGGGCGTGGAGGAGATCGCAGAGTAGTCAGAGGCCAAGAGAGAGAGAGCGGAGAGCAGACGTTCAAGAGGGATCATGTCGAGTGCTGAGGCCTTGCGCTGGTTTGCCTGTGATTTGCACCTGCACACGGTGCTGTCGCCGTGCGCCGAGGTGGAGATGATCCCCCCCTTCATCGTGCGCCGCGCGTTGGAATTGGGGCTGGATCTGATCGCCGTGACCGATCACAACGCCACGCACAACATCGAAGTCGTACAGCGGGCCGCGGCCGGCGTCCCCTTGACGGTCTGGCCGGGCATGGAAGTACAGACCCGGGAAGAAGTTCACCTGCTCTGCCTGTTCGATGACAATGCGGCCGCCTTTGTTTGGCAGCAGCGCGTCGATGGCGCCCTGCCGCCGCTGCTGAACGACGCCGAACATTTCGGCGGCCAGTTTGTCGTGGATGAGAGCGGGGAGTTCATCCGCGAACACACCCCGCTTCTCCTCACCTCCACCGCCTTTAGCGTCGAAGAGGTGGTGACCCAGGTCAACGCCCTGGGCGGCCTGGCGATCCCCTGTCACGTCGACCGCCCCAGCTTTAGCCTCCTCGCCAACCTCGGTTTTGTCCCGCCCCAGCTCCCCGTGCTTGCCCTGGAAATTTCGGCGCGCCTGACGCCCGCGCAGGCGCGTGCGCAATTTCCCAGCCTCGCCGCCTGGCCGCTGCTGCAAGACGGCGACGCCCATCGCTTGAGTGAGATGATCGCGCGCACCCGCCTGCGCATGGCCGCGCCGACCATTCACGAGCTGCGCCTGGCCCTGCGCAGCCAGGATGAGCGCGCAATCTCCATTAGCTGAAGTTTGTGTCAGATTGCACAAATCATTTCTATGACATGACTTAGGTCATAGGGCGAACCTGACTGTCATGCTACAATGGTTTCATGTTCTCGAATGAGCAGATCAACGCTGACTGCCGCAACGGTGCGTCGGCTGGCGTGACTTGCGGCAGTCAGCGTTCTGCTTTTGCTGGCAAGTCAGGGTTCAACCCTGCCCCATCTGCGGTTCGAGAGCACTGATCTTTTGTGGAGGGAAATGCCTACATGGCGCAGCCATCCGTTGATTTGAGCCTGTTAGAGCCAATTTTGGCCGAGTATGCCGATCAGAAAGGCGCGCTCATCCCCATTTTGCAGCATGCCCAGGATGAGTATGGCTATCTGCCGGCCCAGGTGTTGGCAGCTGTTTCCAAACGCACCGGCACGCCGTTGAGCAAGGTCTATGGCGTTGCCACGTTCTACTCGCAGTTTTACTTGCAGCCGCGCGGCCGCCACGTCGTGCGCGTGTGCGACGGCACCGCCTGCCACGTCAAGGGCGCGGCCAAGATCATTGATGAGCTGGGCAACACGCTCAAGATCATACCCAGTCAAACCACCGATGATTTCCGGGTGACATTCGAAGTGGTCTACTGCCTCGGCTCCTGCGGTTTGGCGCCGGTGGCGGTGGTAGACGAGCGGGTTGTCGGTCGCCTGACGCCGGCGCAGATGGCCAAACAGGTGCAGACGCTGGCCTGAGCGCCGAGGGAGAAACTGGCGTGCGTGAGCTGTCGTTGCATATTCTCGACCTGGCGCAAAACGCCCGCGAGGCTGGCGCCAGCCAGGTCAGCATCAGCATCGAGGAGGCGCACGCCGCTGATCGGATGACGATACGCATCGCTGACAATGGCCGCGGCATGGACGCTGCGACCATCCGGCGAGTGACCGATCCGTTTTTTACCACCCGCCGCACGCGTCATGTCGGCCTGGGGATTCCGCTGGCGGCCGCGGCCGCCGCGCAGGCCGGCGGCGATCTGTCCATCGTTTCGCAGCCAGGGCAGGGCACGGTAGTCACGCTGAGCTACCAGCTGAGTCACTGGGATCGCGCGCCGCTGGGCGATATGCCGGCCACCCTGCTGGCGATTCTGCTGGGGAGCGAGGCGTTCGACGTGCGCTACATGCACACCGTGGACGGCAGCACATTCAGCGTGGACAGCGCTGAGCTGCGCCAGGAACTGGGAGAGGTCCCCCTGACGCATCCGGCGGTGCAACAATGGCTGGCTGAGTATTTGGCCGAAGGGGAGAGCAATTTATGGCAAGGTTGAAGACATTGGACGACCTGAAGCGTATTCGTGAAGAGGCGCAGCAGTCGTTGAAGATACGCCTGGACACCGGCACGACGATTACCGTGGGCATGGGCACCTGCGGCATTGCCGCGGGCGCGCGCGACACCATGCGCGCCATTCTCGACGAGCTGGCGGCGCGCAACATTGACGCCCACGTCGCCACTGTGGGCTGCATCGGCATGTGTGCGCGCGAACCGCTGGTAGACATCCAGCAGGCGAATCAGCCGCGCATCACCTACGGCAACGTGCTGCCGGCCATGATTTCACGCCTGATCGAGGAGCACCTCATCAAGGGCGCAGTCATCGAAGAGTGGGTCGTGGGCCGCATCGAGCCGGTTGTGCAAGGTTAGCATCGGGAGAATCATCGTTTTTTGGCGTAGCGTTCGCACAACCAGGGGCCAATTGGCTCGCAGGTGTGCGTCATGAAATTATGGTCATAGTCGAGAAGGAGTCCGTTGTCATGCGACCGCTGTCTTCCCCGTTCGTTTCTCAGCCTGGCTGGCGTTCAGTGCAGAGGCGTGGTGGCGCGCGATGGTTCGTCGCCGTGCACCTGGTAGTCATCGCCAGCCTGCTGATTTCGACGGCAGCAGCCGCGGCGCCAGCGAGTGCGCCAGGCTCGCGCGCGGTTGACGCGACACAACCGACTTCTGCACGCACGCAGTCCGCGCCAGCGGGCACGGAGCAGCCGCTGCCCTTCTTGAGCCTGGCGGCCATGATAAGCCCGGAGGCGGCCGCGCCCGGCGACCGGGTGCAGATGCGTTGGGAGGTGATGAATCTCGACCGCCAGGCGCTGGAGGGTATCACCTTCCAGGCGGACTTGCCCGACGATCTGCTGGTGACGCCAGCCGAGGTGCCGGCGCCCCTGGTGTACGATGCGGCCGCACGCCGCCTGACGTGGACGATGATCTCGTTGCCTGCAGGCGGCGCCACCGCAGTGACGGCGCCGGCGCGACTGCGCGGTCGGCAGGTAGGGGATGTGGCGACGGTGCGGGCGGAACTGCGCCTGGCTGATGGACGGTCAGCCGCCAGCGCCGAGGCTGGGGTGCGCGTCCTGCCACCGGCCGCGCAGGCCACCCGCATTGGGCCGGAGGGCGGGCGTGTGACGTTGGAGGATGGGCGGGTCACGCTGACCTTTGCGCCTGGCGCGGTGGCAGAAACGGTCATCGTGTGGGCGCGGCCGCTGGGACGACCAGCCAATGCGCCGGGGAATGTGTGGCGCAGCCACGAGTTTGTGGTACGCGGGCGGGGCGGAGACGAGATCCACACCTTCAGCCAGCCGGTGACGTTGACGGTGCGCTATCCCGAGGGCGAGCCGGTCGGCGGGCGGTTGTTCGTGGCTGCGGCCGACACGGGCGCGTGGGAGATGCTGCCGACGACATGGGATGCGAGCGAAGGGGCGCTGGTGGCCGTGGCGCCGCACCTGTCGCAGACGGCGGAAGGCAACAACTTTGTCCCTGAGATCATGCCCAGTTTGCGCGGTTGGCAAAACGACCTGTTCAGCGCGACGGCCAGCTACGACTACCCCCTCAGCGCGCCGCCGGGGCGTGGCGGGTTGACGCCGGCGGTGGCGTTGCAGTTCAACAGCCGCAGCCGGTTGGAAGATGGCGGCCACAGTTCGGTGGTGGGTGCTGGCTGGAAGCTGAGCGCGGACAGCTTCATCTACGGGACGCCGTGGCTGATGGGCAGTGCGCCGAACACCTGGCGCATGGCCGGCGGGGCGTTTAGCCAGGCAGGCTCTGGCAACGTGTATCTGAAGGAAGCGCCGACGTGGCGTATCCTCTATGCAGGCACGGGAGCAGACGCCTATACGCCGGATGGCACGCGCTATCACTTCGAGCGTGCGTTGAGCGATTGGTGGTGCAGCGGCACAACCTGGCAGCAACGCAGCGACAAGTGGGCGCTGCAGTATGTGCTGGATCCGGTCGGCAACCGCATCAACTA
>DAISHS010000160.1:0-9655 GCA_036822415.1 Chloroflexota bacterium | reverse complement strand
CGTCACCTTGCCGGAATCGAGGCCCGAGGCCATGGTGACGATCTTGAAAACGGAACCTGGCTCATACAGCAGCCCCAGCGCCGGGTCGGTAAAAGGGTCATGCTTATCGGATCCGGACTGCGCTTGCGCGTCTAACGTATAGAACGTATTAGGCGAGTAACCAGGCGCAGAGGCCATGGCTAAAATCTCTCCGGTCTTGGGATCCATGACAATGATGGTGCCGCCGGTAGCGCCATAATAATCCACTGCGAATTTAAGCTCGTCCTCGACGATGGCCTGGATACGGCGATCAATGGTCAAGACCAGGTCACGGCCCACAGGCGACGGGATGTCGAGGCTAAAATCGGAGGGCAGCGCGCGGACGTGGTTCTCAAGATTGGTGACGGCCATATCGCCATTTTCACGCAAAAAGGCGTCGTATTTGGCCTCGACGCCATAGCGGCCGATCTGGTCAGCCGTTGCAAAACCGAGCAAGAAGGCGGCGTCGGTATCTTCAGGGTAAAAACGCCGCGGCAGTCGTTCGACCCGCAGGGAACTGGTTTGCCAGCGCTCGACCTCAGCCGCGGCAGCCTGGCTGGCGTAAAACTTGAGCACCGTGACACCGCCGTGATGATTGCGCAGGCGCTTTTCCAGCTCTGTCGTGGGCATCTCCAGCCAGGGCGCCAGGCGCTGCGTCAGTGAGATGATCTCTGTTTCAGTGATGGCGCCGGTGACCGAAATTTGATAGCGCACACCATCGGTAGCCAGCAGATTGCCTGCGCGATCCACAATGTTGCCGCGATGCGGCGGCAAAAGGTTGCCGTACTGATTGCGCCCAACGGCGGCAGGCGCGGCGGCCGCTTTGATCACCTGCAGGCGCACCAGCTGCAAACCGATGGCAATCAGCACGATCACAATGGCGGCAAAAACAGCCCGTACGCGTGGCAAAGAACGCTGTGTCAAGGACTCCATGCGGTTGACCTTTAACGCTGCGCCGCGTGCGCAGGTTGGTTGGCAGCAGCCGGCAAATCGGGCACCGTCACATACACACGACGATCAGCGGGAACGAAGCCAGCCGCTTTCGCGCGCGCCTCCAGCGCGTCCATGTTCGTATATTGGCTGATCTGCGTGCGCAGCTCCGCATTGGTGATGCGCAATTCGCGATAGCGCGTTTGGGCGACAAAAATCTCATGCTGAGCCGCGGCCATTTCACCGTTGGGCAAGAGTAAGGCAAAAAAAGCCAGGCACACGACAAAGAGCGCGGCCAGATAAAGCCCTGCCTGCTCGCCGGCCGTCAGGCTGCGGCGCCGACGATTGAAAATGGTGAGAGGTCGCCATAACGTTCGCGGTATTGAAAATAACATAAGGGGTCACCTCCTGCTCGACTCAAGGGCTTGATTGACGTGCTCAGGCAATTTTCTGCGCGACCCGTAGATGAGCGCTGCGGCTGCGCAGATTACGGCTCACTTCGGCCTCACCCGCCACGATTGGCTTTTTCGTGATGAGGCGCAAGCGCGCGTGGTGTCCGCACACACAGACCGGCAGTCGGGGGGGACAAATGCAATCGCTGGCCTCGCGCTGCATGAACTGCTTGACGGCGCGATCTTCCAGGGAATGAAAGCTGATCACCGCCAGCCGCCCGCCGATTTGCAGGAGATCGAGCGCCTGGGGCAAGGCCCGTTCCAGCGCGCCCAGCTCATCGTTGACCGCAATGCGCAGCGCCTGAAACGTGCGCGTGGCGGGGTGGATATGCTCATGACGCCCCCCCACCGCCCGGGCAATCACGGCGGCCGCGGCCCTCGCCTCAACGATCGGTCGCGCAGCCACCAGGGCACGGGCAATGCGCCGCGCATAGCGCTCCTCGCCGTAACGAAAGATCAAATCGGCAAGCTCCGCCTCTTCCAGGGTATTGACCAGATCGGCGGCCGAACGACCCACAGCCGGGTTGAAACGCATGTCCAGGCGGTCGCTGCTCAAGAAACTAAACCCGCGGCCGTCAGCGGCCAGCTGGTAAGACGAAAGCCCCAGATCGAGCAAAATCGCTGCGGGTAACAAACGGTAGGCGCCGGCCACGATGCGCATCTGATCGAAATTGGCCTGGGCCAGCAGGGCGCGCTCGCCAAACGGCGCCAGGCGGGTGCGGGCGCGGGCCACGGCGTCCGCATCGGCATCCAAACCGAGCAAGCGCCCCGTAGGAGCCGTCGCCTGCAAGATGGCCTCCGCATGTCCGGCGCCGCCCAGCGTACCGTCAATCACGTCGGCGCCGGGCGTCAGGGCCAGCGCGGCCACGGTTTCATTCAACAAAACCGGGACGTGCCCCTCATCAACAACGGTCAGCGTGCTGGGCGTTGCCATGCCTAGACGCTCAATGCCCGGAAAAGGGACGTCATCTCATTGTCCTGCATGAGGTGCGTGCGCCGCGCCTGCCAGAACTCTGGCGCCCACAGCTCCAGGTGCGTGCCCACGCCAGCCACGGTGACGCTGCCCGTGATGCCGGCAAATTCACGCAGTTCAGAGGGGAGAATAAAACGCCCTTGCCCATCCAGTTCCAGCTCGGCCGCTTCGGCGTACAACCAACGGCGTAGTTCACCCACCGCCAGATCGGTCAGCATCGGCTTGGTTTCCAGGCGATCGGCCAGGCTTTGCCATTCGTCCATCGGCAAAATGACGAGATAGTCGCCCATGCCCCGGGTCACCACCCCGCCAGGGGCCAGCGCGGCCCGGTACTTGGACGGAATCGTCAAGCGCCCCTTACTGTCGAGCACGTGTTCGGCGCGACCGATGAACATTTGTTCTAATTCCCCACTTAAGTCAAAAATCTAGCAAATTTTAGGATTTTTGCCCCACTTCTACCCACAAGTCAATTATACAGGGTATTTTGATTTTGTCTAGTCTTTGGAGGGGTCAGTTTAGGGCCATTTTTTGGCCTTGCTGACATTTTCTTAAGGTCAGTGTAGCACGGGCTGAGGACAAAAAAGTCCTCACGCTTCTGCGTGAGGACTTTGGTAGCGCATAGGGGATTCGAACCCCTGTCACCGCCTTGAGAGGGCGGCGTCCTAGGCCCCTAGACGAATGCGCCGTGGACATCAACATTATAACGAGGAAAGAGATGCTGTCAAGTTGTGGCCCCGTTCCGATAGCCCTGCTGCCATCCCCTCCCCCGCCATAGCGAGACTTGGGAGCAAGCGCCAGACTGGCGTCATCGTTGTCGTGGTTGGCTTGACTCTCTATGCGAATAAAGGTATGATGCGTCCATGATGCGTTTGGGGAGTGCTTGTGGTTGGATTTCGCCCAGACTTGACTGATTCGTTGACTCAACCGAAAACCTCGTCGCTCGACATACTGACGCGACTCTGGCGCCTGATCGGTGCGCGGCGCACTTTTCTCTTCCTGGTCATCCCCTTGATTCTGGGCCTGGCCGTGGCCTCTTTTCTACCGCAATTACCGCGTCCGCTCGCGGGCGCGGATGCCGCTTACCAGCGTGCACTGCAACAGCTGGCCGCGCCTTACGGCGTGCTGGGCGCGGTCTGGCTGGCGCTGGGCTTCTTCGCCATCGGTCAGGCCGCCTGGCTGCGCCTCTTGTTAGCCGCGCTCGCCATTCACAACCTGGTGCGTCTGGCCGATCAATGCTTGCTCTGGGTAAACTTACGGCGGCCAACGCCCGCTTCGCCGCTGCCGCCCAGCGGCCTTTTGACCAGCGAAGTGTTCGCGCCGGCCGCGCCCGCCGCCGCCGCCGACCTGCTGCTGACCGAATTGCGCTCCCGCTTTCGTCAGGTGGTGAGCGGGACAACAACGACGCCGGCCGCTGAGGGCAACGAGGTGCAACAGATCACCATTCATGCCACGCGCGGCGCGTGGGGCGCCATTGGCAACATCCTGAGCTACCTCGGCCCCCTGCTGGTAATCCTGGCGTTGTTCATCAGCGAGCAAGGCGGCTGGCGTGAGAGCGGAATCAAGCTGGCGCCCGGCCAGAGCTGGCAGAGTCGCGCCCACCCCGACATAACCCTCGTTGCCGGCGCTATCGGCTCCGTCTCCCAGCTCACAATGACCGTCGGCGCGCAGGGGGTCGAAGTTGCTGTCGGCGCGCAGGCTGTCAGCGGGCCGCGTGGCGTGCGGCTCATCGCCACGGGCAGCGGCCCCGCCCTGCAAGTCAGCGTCAACGATGGCAATGGACGCGCACTCCTCCTGCGGCCGCTCACCGGCGGCAACCAAGCCGCCCAACAAGCGGTGCTTTTCGATCGGCCGCAGATCGAACAGAGCCTGGCTCTGCCGGTGCGCAGCCAGGTCTTGCGCCTGGTCTACTATCCGTCGCTGCCAGAGCAGGGCTACAGCAGTCCCGTCTTTCTGGCCCAGGCGTTCACCCTGGGCGCGGAAGCGCCGCTCTTTAGCGCCTTCCTGGAAGAAAATGGGCAGACTGCGGTGAGCGATCCGACCACGCAAGACACCTTCTATCTGCAGGCCGTGCGTTTCGTTCAGCTCGACGCCGTGTTCGATCCGGGCCTGCCGCTGGCGCTCAGCGGCGGCCTGCTGACCTTCATCGGGCTGCTCATCGCCCAGGGCAAATCGCCCACGCGCGCCTGGGCCTGGCTGGTGGGACGCCCCGATGAAACGATCGCCACCCTGGCTCTGCTGGGCAGCGGCCCGTGGACCCGCGCGGAGATGGCGGCCTTGCAGGATATCCTCGCCGGAATAAGCGTTGCCGCCGCGCCATTGAATATAGACACAGCCCTGGCCGCGCCCGTGGAGAACAGCAGCCGATGACCACCCTCATGGCCGTGGTGCAATGGACAGTCTGGGGCCTGGCGGCGGCGGCTACCCTGGTTGGCATTATCAGCCTGCTGCTCGAGCTATCCGCTGTACGCCGTTCCTTCCATGAGGGCCTATCCGGCCCGGCCCGGCGGGCCTGGCGGCTGAGCGGCCTCAGCCTGCTGGCCTTGACCCTGGCCCTGACGCTCGATTTCTGGCTGCAAGCGCAGCGCAGCGGCTTCTACTGGCCGCAAGAACCGCTGACGACCTGGGCGCTCATCCTGTGGCTGCTGACGTTGGGCTACCGGCGCAGCCGCTTCCAATTGACCTTGACCCGCTGGCAGCTCGCGCTGCTGAGCCTGACCGCGCTGGCCTTCTTTCTTGTCGAAGCCAGCCTGCTTGTCAGGTCGCTGACCCGCTGAGGAGCATACGTCAAGCGCATGTCATCCACACCACCGCTGGTTGCCCAATCCACCCCGGCCCCTCCCCTGCTCAAAGAAGGGGGACGCCTGCTGCGCCGACCGCTGCCGGCAGCGCCCGTGCGGCGCGGCTGGGCCTGGTGGCTGCTGGCGCTGCTCGTCAGCCTGCCGGCGTGCCTACCGCTGCTGCAAGCCGGCTTCTTCGCCTCAGACGACGGCCTTTTCCACCTCTACCGTGTGGCCGCCCTGGGCGATGCCCTGCGCCAGGGCCTGTTTTACCCGCGCTGGTTTGCCGAATTCGGCTTCGGCTATGGTCAACCCGTGCTGCACTTCTACAGCCCCTTGAGCTACTACCTGGCGACGCCTTTCCTGCCCTTTGGGCCTATCGTCGCCGCCAAGCTCGTTTTCGCACTGGGCTTCGTTCTGCCCGCCCTGACCATGTTCGGCTTTGCCCGCCGTCTATGGGGTGAAATCGGCGGCCTGCTGGCCGTCGCCGTCTACACCTATTTCCCCTATCACCTGGCGGATGGTTTGCTGCGCGGGGCCTTGGCGGAACATGTCGCCTTTCTGTGGCCGCCCCTCATTTTCTTGACCCTCCTGCCGGACTTGCAGGCAACGTCCACGCCGCGGCGTCAGGTCTGGCGCTGGACGCTGCATGCCCTGGCCTGGGCCGGTTTGATTTTGACCCATCACCTGAGCGCGCTGCTGCTGGCGCCGCTTTGGGCTGCGGCCGTCGTGTTCCTGGGCCGCCCAGCGAAGCGTTGGCGCCAAATCATCAACGCCGGGCTGGCCTTCATTGCCGCGCTGGGCCTGACCGCTTTTTACTGGCTGCCGGTCATCGCCGAAGCCAGCGCCGTCAAGCTCGGCGCCGATCCGATCTCCAGCGGTTATCGAGACCACCTGCTTGCGCTGGGCAGCCTGGTTGACCGCTCCCTGACTTATGTCTACCGGCAGGCGAACGAGCCTGCCCTGCAGCATCACCTGGGACTGCTGCTGGCGCTGCTCCTGCTGCTGACCATCGCCGCGGCCTGTGGCCGCGCCCTGCTGACGCTGATGCGCGCAACCGCGCCTGGCCGGCCATCCCCGCGCGTGGGCCTTTTCATCTTTGCCGCCAGCGCCTGTTTGCTCTCTGCGGCCCTGCTGACCAGGCCAACCCTGCCCCTCTGGCAGCTGGCCGAGCCGCTCCTGGCCCGCCTGCAATACCCCTGGCGTTGGCTGAGCGTGACCGCGTTTGCCAGCGCGCTGCTGATCGGCGCCCTCCCGGGGCTGCTTGCGCGCCGGCCGGCCTGGCAAGCCGCGGTCTCCTTGCCCGTCATGGCGCTGCTCCTTTTTTCCGGCCTGGCCCAACTACCCTACACGGCGTTGCCCCGCGCCGCGGCCGAGGTGACGCCGGAGCGCATGTGGGCCGAAGACGCGGCCAACGGTCAGGTGGGCGCCACCTGGACAGCCGAATTTCTGCCTGTGGCAGTGACAGAGCAGCGCTGGGCGTTGGGCCGCGCGCCGACGCAACCGCATGCCGGCCCGGCGCTGGCGGTTGTTCCCGACGTCGTTCTGCTCACGCGCAGCCCCCTGGCTTACCGCCTGCTGGTGGACAGCCCGCAGGCCCAGACGATCCGTCTGCACGCCTTCTATTTTCCTGGCTGGCAGGTGCGCGTGGATGGGCAGCGTGCGCTGACCAGCGCCAGCGGCGACCTGGGGCTTGTCACCGCAGCGGTTCCCGCGGGCCGACACCTCGTGGAAATGACTTTCGAGGCGACGCTGCCGCGGCAGGTGGCCGGCGTTCTGAGCGTCCTGACCTGGTGGGGCGGCTTACTCTGGCTGCTGCTGGCCGGTGGACTGTCGCTGGGGCATCGGCGCGGCTTGCTGACCGCAACCGCGCTCATCCTTTTGCCCGGCGTGCTGTGGCTGAGCAGCGCGCTGACCGCGCACTGGCAGCCGCAGCGCCTGGAGAGCAACGTGGGCCAGCAGGCTCTCCTCATCGGCGCGGACCTGCCGGCGCAGGGCCGGCCGGGCGCGCGGGTGGCGGTCACGCTCTACTGGTTCAACTTGCACAACACCGATCAAAACTACCAGGTCTTTGTCCATCTGCTCGACGCGGGCGGCGCCGTGCGCGCGCAGCACGATGGCGAGCCGGTGGGCGGCTTCACGCCCACGACGCGCTGGCAGGCCAATGAATTGATCCTCGATCGCCATCTCATCACCCTGCCGACGGACCTGCCGCCCGGCCTCTATGAGCTGCGCGCAGGGATGTACCAGCTGCAACCCTTGCGCAATCTGGCGGTGACGCCGGGGCGGGGCTTGCCTGCGCAAGATCAGGATGTGCTCCTGGGACAGCTGACGGTGCCTTGATGGCGATGACGCCGCTGCCGCGCCAGCCCTGGCGCGCACCGCTCCTGCTGCTGCTGGCCGCGCACCTGGCGCTGGCCACGCTCTTCAGCCTCATCGTACCGCTCGGTGAAGCGCCGGATGAGGCCGATCATTACGCATACGTGGTCTTCATCGGCACGCAGGGCAGCCTGCCCGTCGGCCCAGCGGTGACGCAGGGCAAGCATCCCCCGCTTTACCACGGCCTGGGCGCGCTGCTGACCGCGTGGACGGGCCTCGATTTCGATTTTCTGCGCGCCAACCCGGATGCGCAGCACGGCCCAGGCGCGATTTACCCGAACCATTTCATCCACACCCGCCTGGAAGATTTCCCCTGGCGGGGCGGCGCGCTCGCCATGCACATCCTGCGCCTCTTCTCCGTGATCCTGAGCACCGTCACGGTCTGGGGCGTCTTTGCCCTGGCGCACACGCTGCAGCCGGCGCGGCCGGGGCTGGCGTTGGCCGCGGCCGCCTTCGCCGGCTGCCTGCCGGGCTTTCTTTTCAGCAGCGGCGCGGTGAGCAACGACAACCTGGCCGCGACCCTGGGCACGCTCATCTTACTGCTGGCTCTACGCATCTACCGCCGGGGCTGGACGCCCAGGCGTGGACTGACCCTCGGTGTGCTGCTGGGGCTTGGCCTGCTGAGCAAGGTCAGTGTGCTGGCGTTGTGGCCCGTGGCTGCGCTGGCGGTCTTTGCGGCCGCACCCACCGCCTCGCCGCCGCCGGCATGGCGCAGCAGAATCGGCGCCCGCGCGCTCAGCCTGACGCCCGCCGTTTTACTTGCCGCGCCCTGGCTTGCACGCAACTGGGCGCTCTATCACGATCTGCTGGGCTGGCCGCTGGTGCGCGCCACGGTGGACGTGCGTCAGGGGCCGGTGGACCTCTCGGTGCTGACCTGGCTGGCCCGCGGCCTCTTCAAGACCTTCTGGGGCAAATTTGGCGCGGCCGGTCAGATCGAATACCCGGCCTGGCTTTACACGACGCTGCTGCTGCTCAGCCTGGCCGCGCTGGGTGGATTGCTCCTCAAAGCAGCTTCCCTGCGCCGCGGCGCGGTGCTCCTGCTGGCGCTCAGCGTGGGCCTGTCGCTGTTCACGCTGGTGCAGTACACCGGCCTGGCGTTGGGCACCGATCAGGCGCGGCTGCTGTGGCCCGTCATCGGACCGCTTGCCATCGGCCTGGTGGCCGGCCTGGATGCCCTGGGCCGCCGCAGCAGGTCAGGCGGCCGGGCCTGGTTGGCCCTGGCGCCTGCGGCTGCGTTCACGCTGGCGCTGTTCGCCCTGTTTGCCTGGCTGCGACCGGCCTATGCGCGGCCGGCCCCCGCCCCTACCCTGGCCGTGAACGCCGCGCCAATTTTGTTTGGCGACGAGCTGGTGCTGCTGGCCGCGCAAACAGACAGCAGTCGCCACGCGCCCGGTCAACCGGTGACGGTGACGCTGACCTGGCAGGCGTTGCGCGCGCCCACGCAGGACTGGCGCGTCACCGTGGCGCTGCGCCATCCCGATGACGATGCCCTGCTGGCCGATCACACCAACGCGCCCACGCACGGCCGCTGGCCCACCGACCGCTGGCGCGCCGGCGACACCTTCCAGGAGATCATCACGCTCGACCCGCCGGCGGAGGGGGTGCGCCCCAGTCGCTATGACGTGACGGTGCAGGTGCGCGCCTTTGGCGCCGGCGACGAGGCCTGGCTGCCCGTGCAGGGCGCGGGGCAGAGCGGCGCCCGCGCCCGCCTGCAGCCTGGCGTACCGATCGCGCCGCCCGACCTAAGCGCGCCGCTCGCTCAGGCCGCGACGGAGGCCCTGGACGGCCGCCCAACCGCTGCATTTGCCCAGGGCATGACCCTGGCGGCGACCGACCTGCCGTCGCAGCTAACGCCCGGCCAGCCGCTGACCGTGACCCTGGTCTGGGCAGCTCACGCGGCGCCAACGCTCAACCTGACTGCGTTCGTCCATCTGCTCTCCCCTGCGGGCGTCATCCTGGCGCAGGATGACCGGCAGCCCACCGGCGGCCAATTCCCAACCTCGCTCTGGCAGGCGGGCGACGGCAGCCAGGAGGTGTATACCCTGAACGTGCCTCCTGATGCGCCGGCCGGACCTTACACCCTGATCGCGGGGCTGTATCATGCGCCCACCAGCCGCCGCATCTCC
>DAISHS010000159.1:0-9698 GCA_036822415.1 Chloroflexota bacterium | reverse complement strand
AGCGCGCCTGCACTGGGCCGGCAGCGCCTGGACAGCTCCCGCCGACAACGCGGCGGTAGACCATTTGCGCGCGGTGGACATGCTGGCCGTCAACGATGGTTGGGCCGTGGGCGACGCGGGCGCGATCCTGCACTGGAACGGCGCGGCCTGGACGCGCGTCGCCGCGCCGACAACCGCCGCGCTGCGAGGCCTCCAGATGTTGACAGGCAACGACGGCTGGGCGGTGGGCGAGGCGGGCGTAATCTTGCACTGGAACGGCGCGGCCTGGACGGGGGTCGCCGCGCCGACCAACCAATCACTCAACGCCATCTCGCTGGCCGCGGCCGCTGACGGCTGGGCGGTGGGCGCGGGCGGCGTGATCCTGCACTGGGACGGCAGCGCCTGGAGCCTGGCTGTCAGTCCCAGCGGACGCGACCTCTTCGCCGTTGACATGGTCACGGCAACGGCCGGTTGGGCCGTCGGCGCGGCGGGTACGATCCTGCACTGGGACGGCAGCGCCTGGCGCGTGAGCGACTGGCCTCTGGCCGAAACGCTGCGCAGCGTGCAGATGCGCTCACTGACCGATGGCTGGGCCGTGGGCGATCATTTCACGATTGCCCATTGGGACGGCGAGCGCTGGACGCAGGTGGCCAACCCAAGCCAGGTGCAGCTGGTCTCGCTGCGGATGTGGTCAGCCAGCGCTGGCTGGGCCGTGGGCAATGGCGCGTCAGGCCAGACCCTGTTTTTTCATTGGGATGGCGGCGGTTGGGGCGAGGCGCCTGGCCCGCTTAGTTGGCCCATCGCCGCGCTGACACTGGCCGCGGGGACGCAGGGCTGGGCCGTGGGCGAGTATGGAACGATCTTGCGCTATCAGGCGCCGCCCGTCTCGAACGCGTTCTTCCCCATTGTCCGCCGCTAAGTCGCCAGGGCGTTCACAAACGCAGGGTAGCCAGCAAGCGGGCAGGATAGCGCAGCAGGTCGAGACCGTCATGGCAGTGGCGGACGATGACGGTGGCAGCGGCCAGGGTGTCAGGCGCAAGTCCTTCGTCGCCCAGCACGGCGATGCCCAGGCGCGCGCGGCGCAGCATGGCAGCGTCATTGGCGCCGTTGCCCATAGCCGCCACCTGCGACGCGCCCAACGTCTGCACGAAGTCCGCCTTCTGCGGGCCGCCCGGCCCGGCGGCCAACAGATGCAGCTCGACGCCAAGCCTCTGCGCCACCTGCGGCGCGCTCCCGTAGGTATCCGCCGTTAGTAGATGAATGGTCAACTGCGACTTCAGCGCCTCGATGCGCTTGGCGACGCCCGACAGCAAGACGCCATCACAGGCCAGGGTGCCATTGATGTCAAGCACCAGATGGGCCAGCTGCCACGGTTCTTGACCAGGGATATTGACTTCGATCATGCCTAACCTCCAGAACTATTCAGTACGCCAGGCGCGGGGAATCAGCGAGTGTCCGGGTCGCGCCCGCATGCGACCGGCTTGCCACAGGCCCACGGCCGCGGTGCTGCCAAACGCCACCGCATACAACGCCAGGAAGGGCGCCGCGCCCAGGTTGTGATGCAGCACGGCTACGACAACCGCCGTCAACGCATAAAACATCAGCCCGATCTCCCCGGCGGTGGTCCAGTCGAGACCCAAGGCGTAGGGGCTTTGCGCCCAGGTATCAGCCTGCTGCTTGACATGAAATTTGGGAGTGCGCCGGAACGCGCCGCCGCGACCGGTCAACCCTTCGATCACCGCCTGCGTACAGGTGAGCGTCAGGCCAATCCCCAGCAACATCAAGCCGGGGAAGGCGGCGAAGCGGCGCAGCCAACCGCCCGGCTGCGCGGCGTAGAGATGGCGCTGCGCGAGGGCGAAGAGGAGCGGCGGGCCTAAGCTGGCCAATCCGACCAGGCCCAGCGGCGCTGGCATAGCCCGGTTGAACCACAGCAGCGGCAGCGACAGGAGCAGCCCCAGGAGCAGCAACGGGTGCACCAGGTAGCCGCTCAAGTGCAGCAAACCAAAAACCCGCGTTGGGAAGGGCCGCGCGGCCGCCTCTCCGGCCGACGGACGCGTGCTGGAGCCAAACAGCACACGACGCCATAACTTGCGCAAGGTTTGCACCGAGCCTTTGGCCCAGCGGAACTGTTGGCGCTTGAAGGCCAGCAGCTGCGGCGGCAGCTCTGCGGGCACGGCAATGTCAGGGCGATAAATCCCGCGCCAGCCCAACAGTTGGGCGCGGTAGCTCAAGTCCAGGTCTTCGCACAGGGTGTCGGCCTGCCAACCGCCAGCCGCCTCGATGCACGCGCGCCGCCAGATGCCGGCCGTGCCGTTGAAACTGACGAACGCGCCCAGCTGCTGGCGCGCCGTCTGCTCGATGACGAAGTGACCATCCAGCGCCAGCGCCTGCGCGCCGGTGAGGCCTGAATAGGACGCGTTGAGGTGCGCCCAGCGCGCCTGCACAAAGCCTGCGTCAGGGTCGGCCAGCAGGAAGGGCAAGGCCCGTTTGAGAAAGTCACGCGGCGGCACAAAATCGGCGTCGAAAATGGCGACAAAATCAGCGTGGGTTTGCTCAAGGCCAGCCGCCAGCGCGCCGGCCTTGTAGCCGCGCCGGTCCGCGCGATGGAGATAAGTCACCTTCACGCCCCGCGCCTGCACGCGCCGCACCGCCGCTTCCAGCAGGGCCTTCGTCTCGTCGGTCGAATCGTCCAGCACCTGGATGTGCAGCGCCTGGCGCGGATAGTCCAGCGCGGCTACGGCCGCCAGCAGACGGCGCCCCACATGCAGTTCGTTGAAAATCGGCAGTTGCACCGTCACCGTCGGCCACGAAGCCGGGGAAGCCGGCGTGGGCGGCGCCGGCGCGCGTCGCCAGAAAACCAAGCAAAAGAGCAAGGCCTGCAGGCTGTAGAGCGACAGCCACACCGCCGCGACCGCGTACAACACCGTCAGTCCACGAGCGAAAAAAACAGTCATGATGTTAATTCAACTAACCCTTGAACAAGAATAAGTGCGACGCACAACTCATGCGTCGCACCCGGATGCAAAATTTCGATTCTGAGCTTGAGGCATGACCCTGTCGGTGATGCCGGCCTGGGCGTTACGTCAAATGCGAGCGATTCCACCAGGCGAACGCCGTGCGCCATCCCACGAGCAAAACTGTCAGCACGCCAAACGTGACCAGGGCAAAGGAAAGAACGATGTCACGCTGCAGCCAGGCCGAACGAGCGAAAAGGCCCAACACGCAGGCCGCTACCCAGGCCGTGAATGTCCGTATCGCCATCGGCAGCGGGTCGGCCAGCAAAGCCGGGCGATAGGCGCCGAGCATGGGGGCCACGGCTAACCACGCCAGTAAGAAAGGCGCCGCGGTCTGCGCAATGCCCAGCAGGGGCAAGCTCTCGGCGTGCGACGCGCGCCCCAGGGTGGCAAAGAGCAAGAAAATAAGCACATCCACCACCACCAGGACGACTAACTTGCGTCCCACTGGCGCGGCGGCGGTTGGCGTTGACTTCGCATTTTGTTTTACAGAAGCCTGTTTCACAACGTCTCCGATCCTCGAGCCGTATAGATGACCCCGCATGTCTTCAATCTGTGCAATGTTTAATCTGCAACCTTCACTGCATCCTTGCCTATGGCACGGCCAGGCATTGCCAGTGATGTTACCACACACCAGGGCAAAACCCAAACCAATGCAAAGAGGCGCAGCAGTTCCGCGTGCATAACGCGTTGGGTGCGAGTGCATTTCAAACTAGGGGCAGGCCCGGCGACTGTAAGTCGCTGCAACGACTGTGAAGCCCACTTGCGTGGGCTGTGCCCCAAGACTGAAATGCACCCAGTTGGGGACTGATAAGATACGTGTTACGAGGAAGAGCGACTAGAGTTGGTGGCAGCAGGCGCCGATTTCAATCGGCGGCAGCGTCTGACATGCCCGCCAGACTCTCGGCATACACGGCGAATGGTGTCTGCGAATAAGTCCCATCACTTCAAGAACGCGAAAGTAGCAATGACCGTTTCCCACACCGCCACGGCATCTGGTTGCGACTTCAGGTATGCCAGATCACGATGTGATGGACTAACCATCAGAATGTAGAGCCGATCATCATGAATGATGAAGGCCTGGGAGGTTGTCAGTCGTCCCGGAAGGCCCTCGACGATTTCCGCCGGCTCACCGCCGATGGTCGTGATGGTACGCGTGAAGGGTGCGCTGGCGATGAGCGTCAGGTCGATAGTCCGTGTATCAGTGATGGGTACGATAGTCCGCCAGATGACCGCATCCACAGCTTGCGCGAGGGTTTGGCCGGCAGCGTTGGGTGAGCTACTGATCGACATATTCGCCTGGTCCGGTTCAGGGACACCACTCTCCAGGAACGGTCCATCAACATAAGTCATACGATTCTCAGGATTATCAGGGTAATGGATGCTAAAGCGTGACGGATAACGGAAACAGTAGTCCGCGTCCCGACTGATGTATAGCAGCGTATCCTGAATGGCGCTGCGGCAGCCAATGGACAGATCGAGAGTAAAAGGGGGAACAGGTGCGGAGGGCGTAATGGGTGCTGGAGTCTGTAACTCCAGGGTGGGCGAGGCGAACGATGGGCTCACTTCTGCAGGAGGGCGCGGCGATGCCGTAGGAGGCGGAGCCGGTGTTACAGCCGCCCCATCCCGTGACGCCATACAAGCCGAGAGAACCAATAACAAGCAGAATGCGACGATGATCTGTTTCATTTCACAATCCCCTTCGCCATAAAGATTGAGCCAACACCTTCGTCAACCCATTCACAGCAGGCATCCCCTGGCGACTGACGAAGGTGTGGGAGAGTGGAAGCCTTCTACGCACTACTTCAACTGCGGAAACAGATAGGCTTTAACCTTACCAATACATGACCTGGCCGTTGCTAATGGTTTCGTAGTACTTCGGGGGATTTATGCCATCTTTGTAGTACTTTACATGACGAGGTTGAACGCTTTGACCGCCATAGTAAGCGCCGAAGCCAGAAGGTAAGGCATTTTTGTAGATGGCTTGATGCAAGTGCACCGGCCAACGTCCGTCCCTCATATCTCCGCTTCCTCCAGCGCTACCGATTATGGTGCCATCTGAGATCCATTGCCCTGTATAGTAGATCGCGCCGAATCCCCGCAAATGCGCCGCCAGGTATTGGTAGCCGTCACCCAAATCCAACATGACGATCCGCCCATAACCTTGATATCCGCCAGTGGCCCATCCGTAATAGAGGACTTGAGCGCCGGCTGGTGCGAGAATCTGATCCCATTCACCAAAGGCGAAGTCGAGTGCATAGTAGTCGTTGGAACCTGTTGCTCTGTTGCAGTATTTATGTGTGTCGCCCTCCCCATAATATCTCGGGCCGGCGTTCGTTCGACCCGTATTGTTATTCGCAGAGGAATTCCACGGCACTCTCAGGAATTTGGTCGTTGGCCAGTCCAGGCAACCGGGAACTGCCTCAGGACCAACCGCTGCGCTGGGAGCCACACCGGATTGATCCGGCTCGGAGACCTGGTCCGAGCTTGACCTGGACATGATTTGGCGAATAAGCTCCACGGGCACTTCCTGCATGCCATCTGGCTGCGGCAGGCCAAGCGCGGTTAGGCGTTCGCGAGCAACCTCCACCGGGCTTCCCACCGGCACCAATTTCGACGATTCAGCATCCAGGCTCTGCACAAGGCCCTGCAAGAGCGCATGCCCTCGAGCATCGAACTGCGCATCGAAGCGTTCGGAGCAGTAGTATATCTCAAAGAGCCGTTCGTCCACAACCAGGAATATGCCGGTGACGGGATCAATGCCCGGGAGTGGCGAGAGCATTACCGCCTGATGACTGGCGATTTTCAGGTCGGTGCGCGTGATGTTCATCTCGAGATTGCCTTCCACCACCTTGCGGACTTCGCTTTCAAGATCGGCGGGAGTTCTCTCGTGCAGCCAGCCTACGCGCAGCACCAGGTGGTCGCCCTCATCCGAAAGCGCGAAGCCATACGAACGAAATAGATACTCGTCTTGCGCAAGCTTCCATTGGCGCGGGTAAGGCAACGTGAGACCTAAGACGGGGTCTGTATGCACCTCGAACGTGCCCGGTCTTCCCTGCATAGCATCGGCGAAGGCCGGTTTGACAGTGGCTGCACCGATGCCCATGTCCTGCAAATCATTGATCGGTGGATTGAGGTCTGCGGGAGCAATAGCGGACTTTGCCGACGCCAGCGCGACATCTTGTGCCATCGCCGGGGACAGATCGGCGCTCAACAGCAGCGTGACCAGGACAAACACCGCAAACAGCCTCTGCTTGATCATTCGAACCTCCGTGAGCCAAGATACTCGTCGGATTCTCCGACAGCGCATGTATCGTATCACAAAAGGGGGGGGGGCTTGTCAAATCCAGGTGGCTGCGATAGTGGTCCCCAGCCTGTGACGCTCTCGCCAGTGTCAGATGCCGATTTCAATCGGCTGTGCTATAATGACGGCCTCATTTGCTCGTGCGGAGTGGTGTCATGTCCGATCTGTGGACCCCATTTGCCCTGCCGGTTCGCACCTGGTTTCGTGAGACCTTCGCTGAACCAACCTCGCCGCAGGCGGCCGCCTGGCCCGCGATTCAGCGCGGGGAAAACACCCTGATCCTGGCGCCTACCGGTTCCGGCAAGACGTTGGCCGCGTTCCTGTGGGGCATCAACCAGATTGGAACCAACCTGGCGCCGCCAGCCGGTGCGGCCGCCGGCGCTGACGACAAGATCAGCCGCCCGCACCTGCCGGATGGCGTGCAACTGCTCTACATCTCACCGCTCAAAGCCCTGAACAACGACATCGAGCGCAATTTGCGCGCCCCGCTGACCGGCATTCGCACGGTCGCGCAGCGGCTGGGCGTGCCCTGGCCTGACATTCGCGTCGCAGTGCGCACCGGCGACACCTCGACGCAGGCGCGCGCGCTGATGGTCAAACGACCGCCGTCCATCCTCATCACCACGCCCGAATCGCTCTACCTGCTGCTGACCAGCCCGCGCGCGCGCGACATCCTGCGCAGCGTGCGCGCCCTGATCGTGGATGAGATTCACACCCTGTGCGGCAACAAGCGCGGCGCGCACCTGGCCCTCAGCCTGGAACGGCTGCAACACCTGGCCGGCCATCCCATCCAACGCATCGGCCTGTCCGCAACCATCAAGCCCCTGGATGAGGTAGCCCGTTTCCTGGGCGGCCAGACAGAAGCGGCCGCCCCGGACGCGCGCTTGACCCCGCGTCCTGTCACGGTGATTGACACCGGTTACCGCAAGGCGCTCGATCTCGCCGTCATTACCCCGGTGGCTGAGTTTCGCGCCCTGCCCGGCGATTCCATCTGGCCGTCGGTCATCCCGCAGGTGCTGCAGGACATTCTACGCCACCGCAGCACCCTGATCTTCTGCAACAACCGCCGCCTGGCCGAGCGCACGGCCGACCGCCTCAACGCCCAGATCGAAGCGGAAATGTCCGAGGAAATCCCGCCAGGCAGTTCCGAAGCCCTGGCGCCCGGCGGAGTGATGCGCGGCCGCGGCATCTTCGCCATCGGCGCGCAAGGCCCCATTCGCGCCCACCACGGCAGCATGTCCAAAGAGGCTCGCCGTGAGATGGAAGAAGCGCTCAAAGCTGGACGCCTACCGGCGCTGGTCGGCACCAGCTCGCTGGAATTGGGCATTGACATCGGCGCCGTGGATTTGGTCGTGCAGCTGCAATCGCCCAAGAGCGTCAGCCAGGCCTTGCAGCGGGTAGGCCGCGCCGGGCACCTGGTTGGTCAAACCAGCAAAGGGCGCATCTACGCCACCTTTCGCGAAGATATCATCGAAGCCGCCGCCGTGGTGCGCGGCATGTTGGATGGCGATGTGGAGCCAACGCGCACGCCTTCCAATCCGCTCGATGTGCTGGCGCAGCAGATTGTGGCGATGGTCGCGCAGGAGGATTGGGAGGTCGACGCGCTGTTGGCGCTGGTGCGCCGCGCGTATCCCTACCAGGAGCTGACCCGCCGCGCCTTCGAGGCCGTGCTCGATATGCTCTCCGGCGGCTTTGCGCTGCGCGACGGATTGACCGTGCTGCGCGCGCGCATCGTCTGGGATCGGATCAACCAACGCCTGCGCGCCTTACCCGGCGCGCGGCTGCTGGCGGTTTCCAACGCCGGCACTATCTCCGATCGCGGCGCGTTCGGCGTCTATCTCAGCGATGGCAAGACGCGGGTGGGGGAGTTGGACGAGGAGTTCGTCTTCGAGACGCGGCCCGGCGACACCTTCCTGCTCGGCAGCCAGACCTGGCGCGTGTTGGGGATCGAAGATGACCGCATCGTCGTCGGCGAGGCGGCCGGCGCCATCCCGCGCATGCCCTTCTGGCGCGGCGACTACCCCTGGCGGCCCTACGAGTTGGGGCTGCGCATCGGCCAGCTGCGGCGCGCGGTGGCCGAACGCCTGGCCGCAGACAACGCGCCGCCCGACGCCACGGAGCAGTGGCTGCGCAGCGAGTTTCGGTTGGACGCGAACTCGGCGCGCCAGCTGCTCGACAGCGTGCGTCGGCAGGTGGAAGGCGTCGGCGTGATCGCCAGCGATCGCACCATCGTGGTGGAAACCTTCACCGACGCCATCGGCGACCAGCGCATGGTCATCCAGGCGCCCTTCGGCGGGCGCATCAACGGCGCGTGGGCTTTGGCCCTGAGCAGCGTCCTGCACGAACGCCTGCGCATCGAGGTCGAAGTGCAGGCCAATGATGATGGCATCCTCTTCCGCTTTCCAGAGAGCGCCCAGGCGCTGCCGGTGGACATCGTGCGCCTGAGCGCGGCCGAGGCGCAGCGCCGCATCGTGGCCGAACTGCCCACGTCCGCGGTCTTTGGCGCCCATTTTCGCATGAACGCGGCCCGCGCCATGCTGCTGCCCAAAGCGCAGGGCCGCCGGCGCACCCCCTTCTGGCTGCAGCGTCTCAAAGCCCGCGATCTGCTGGCGGCCACGCGTCCATTGGCCGATTTTCCCATCGTCATCGAGACCTACCGCGAGTGCCTGCAAGATGTCTTCGACATGCCGCACCTGACCGAGGTGCTGACCGCGATCGAGGACGGGCGCATCGAAGTCGTCGCCGTCGAATCGGTCGTACCCTCGCCCGTGGCGGCCGGCCTGCTCTTCAACTTCATCAGCGTCTACATGTACGAATGGGATGCGCCCAAAGCCGAGCGCCAGCTGCAGGCGCTGGCCTGGCGCAGTGATTTGCTGGATGATCTCCTGCAAAGCAGCGAGATTGCGCGCCTGCTCAGGCCCCAGGCCGTCGCGGCCGTCAGCGCGCAGGCGCAGCACACCGCCCCCGGCTTCCAGGCGCGCACGGTCGAAGAGCTGGCGCTCTATCTGCACGAGGTGGGCGACCTGACCACAGCCGAGGCCGCGGCCCGTGCAACGGGAGAGGCAGCGGCCTGGCTGGCCCAGCTGGCCGCGCAAGGACGCATCGAGGAGATCAACCTGGCGACCGCGCACGGCCCCGTGCGGCGCTGGGTTCCGCAGGAGCTGCTGGCCGACTATCAGGCCGCGCCGCCAGGCGACGCGGGCGCAGCCCCGGCCGCCGGTTTTGTGGGCGCGGCCGCGATCTTGCGTCGTTTTCTGCGGCACAGCGGCCCGGTCAGCCGCGATGACATCCTGGCCCGCTACGCCTTTCCCGCCGCATGGCTTGAGGCCGAGCTGGCGCGCTTGATCGCGGCGCGTGACATTGTGCAGGGCTATTTCAGCGCCGCGGGAAGCGAGCCGGCG
>DAISHS010000158.1:0-9835 GCA_036822415.1 Chloroflexota bacterium | reverse complement strand
CGTCGACGCGGCGGTGCGTGCGCATCCGCAGGCCCAGGCCGGAGAATTGCCCAACACCTGGATTTTGTGGTCGTTGCCCTGCGCGCTGGTGTTGACGGCCGCGCAGCTTCTGCCGCTGATTCAGGCGCGCATCACCTGGCTCATCATCCTGGCGCTGATTGGGTTTTTGCTGGCTACCATTAGCATGATCATGTACCACACCATTGATGAGCACGATCGCTATTACCATCTGTCGCGCGTGGCCCTCAATTTTATCACCTACGCGGTGGTGCTCCTCCTGTTCTTGATCGTTTATCAATCACGCACACGCAGTGTATTTTCGGGCACGCTGACGAGCGCCATCAGCACGCTGTTGACCATCGAGCTGCTGCGCGGCGCCAACAGCGACGCCAAACCGATCACGTTGCGCGAGGTGCTCACCTATGGCCTCCTATGCGGGCTGGTGCTCGGCGAAGCGACGTGGGCCTTGAATTACTGGCAGCTGCCGAGCCTGACCGGCGGCTTTCTCATGCTGCTGATGTTTTATCTGCTGGTCGGCCTGGCGCAGCAGGGCATTGCGGGCGCCTGGCGTCGCACGGTGGTGCTGGAATTCCTGGTCATTGGCGCAGTGGGCTTTTTCCTGATCTGGCAATTTGCCCCGCGCTGAGCAGCAAAGGCGGTCAGGCCTGGCGTCCGGGCTACCGTTGCTGCGCCGCCTGAACCTCGCGCCATAGCCGCTCCGGCTGATCGCGCCATTCTGACCACGGCGTCTGGCCGCTGCTGAGCGCCTGCAGCGTCTCGCTCAATACCTGATTGACCGGCGTCTTGACCCCGGCGCGCGCGGCCACGACGGCGCCGTTCAGAAAAGGGGCTTCGGTGCGCCCTTTGCCAGCAGCGAGGTCGAGATAGAGCGACGGCGCCTTGCCGCCGCGTCCGCCCGCCACCAGGCGGCCCAGCGCGCGCCGAATCACCGAATGGGGCAGGGTGCGGATCAGCGGCGCGAACCACGGAAATGGATAGCCCCCCAGCGTCACCGTGCGGATGCGCTGCGCCGCCATCACCGCCAGGGTTTCCCGCCAGGCGTCAATCTCCAGGTCGGCCAGGCGGGGGTCGGCCATGACCTGCGCCGGCATCCAGCCCAGAATCGCGCAGGTGGCGTTAGCCAGCTGATTCATCAGCAGCTTGGTCCACTTGAGCGCACGGTAATCGTCGTAGGCATGGGCGGGCAGGCCGGCGGCTGCAAACATGGCGGCTAACGACAGCGGCGGGAAAGCAGGCGCTTGAGGGTCGAGCGCGGCCAGGGCGACGCGTCCGCGGCGCGCGACTTCGATGACGCCCGGCGCCACGACCGTCACCGGCGCGGTAATGGCGCCCGCCATGACGCGATGTGCGCCCAAGACCGCGGCGAGGCGTTCCTCGTTGCCCACGCCATTTTGCAGCGTCAACAACGGCGGCAGCTGGGGACGCCAGGGCGCCAGCTCGGCCAGCACAGCCGCGGTGTCATACGCCTTGACCGTCAAAATAGCGAGGTCAAAACCGGCCGCGTGGCTCAAGGCCGCGGCCACCGAAGGCGCGGCGGCGATCTCGGACGCTGTTTTCGTCTCTGTTCCCTGGCGCAGCGTCAGGCCGCGCGCCTGCACCGCGGCCACCACGGCTGGCCGGCCAACCAGTGTGACCTGCTGCCCGACCAGCGCCAGCCTTGCCCCCACCAGGCACCCGATGGCGCCCGCGCCAATAATCAAGGTTTTCAGCGGCGGCCTCCATGAAAATGCTGCGAGCAGGGGCGACTGGCAAAAATCGGCGAAGCCAGGTACAATTTAGCCCCCTGCTGGGGGCTCTGCATACTGTATGTAGGATTTTTCAAGACGTTCATGACCAGACTGATTCTTGGCATCGAAACTTCGTGTGATGAGACGGCGGCCGCCGTGGTGGGCGATGGACAACACATCCTGTCCAATGTGGTGGCGACGCAGATTGATCTGCATCGCCAGTACGGCGGCGTTTTCCCCGAGCTGGCGTCACGCCAGCATATTCTGACCCTTCCCCCGGTGATCGAGGAGGCGCTGACGCAGGCCCACGTCACCCGTCAGGAGATCGAGGCGGTAGCCGTGACCTACGGGCCAGGGCTGGCTGGCTCCTTGCTCGTGGGCGTCAACCAGGCCAAAGGTTTGGCCTGGGCCTGGGGCCGGCCGCTGGTGGGGGTCAATCACCTCGAAGGCCATGTCTATTCCAACTGGCTGCAGGCCGGCGCGAACAAAGCGCCCGTTGCCTTTCCCGTCCTCGTGCTCATTGTCAGCGGTGGGCACACCGAGCTGATTCTGATGCACGAGCATGGTCGTTACACCCGCCTGGGGGCGACGCTCGACGATGCGGCTGGCGAGGTCTTCGACAAAGTTGCGCGCTTGCTCGGCCTGGGTTATCCAGGCGGCCCCGCCCTGCAGAAGGCCGCGGCGGACGGCAATGCCAGCGCGTTCGATTTGCCCGTGGCGCTGCGCCATGACGAGAAACACCGCTACAACTTCAGTTTCAGCGGCCTCAAAACCGCCGTCTTGCGTCTCACCCAGGTCCTGCGCGCGGAGGGCGGCGCGCTGCCGGTGGCTGACCTGGCTGCCAGCTTTCAGGCGGCCGTGGCCGATGCGCTCGTCTCCAAGATTTTGGTTGCCGTTGGCGATTTCAAGGTCAATCAGGTCTGTGTGTGCGGCGGTGTTGCCGCCAATGCCGAACTGCGCCGCCAACTGGCGGCCAGGCTGCCTGTTCCTCACGCCATTCCGCCCATCTGGTTGTGCACCGACAACGCCGCCATGATCGCCAGCGCCGGATTTCACCGCTACGCGCTTGGCGAGCAGAGCGGCTGGGATCTGGACGTGCGCCCCAACCTCAAGCTGACCTGAAAATAACCGCCAGGAACAGAGAGGGCCGGCCTGAAGATACGGCGCGCTGGTGAAGCTGACCTGAACCTCGTCCGCGCCGGCGGCTGCCCGGCGCCGGCGCCTTGTTCAGCGTGACCTGAGCGCGGCGCGCATCGCCTCCTGTTCGTTCCAGGGTGTTTCCTCGCTGCCGAAGCACATAGATCGCTCGTGCCCTTTGCCGCAGGCGATTACGACATCGCCTGCGCGCGCCAGGCGACAGGCAAAGGCCAGCGCCGCGGCGCGGTCATCCACGCGCCAGAACGTTTGCCCTTCTACGCCGCCGGCATCCCGGCAGCCGCGTGCGATTTCATCCGAAATATCGGCCAGGGCCTCTGTGCGCGGATCTTCCGCCGTGATGATCGTCAGGTCAGCCAGGCGGCCGCTGATATGGCCCATCAAATAGCGTTTGCCGTGGTCGCGCAGCCCTGCGCAGCCGAAAACGGCGATCACGCGACCGCGAGAGGCGGTCAAGGGCTTGACGGTTTCTAAGGCGCGCTGCAATGAAACCGGCGAGTGGGCAAAATCTACGATGGCAAGGAACGGCTGTCCTTCGTCCATGCGCTCCATGCGCCCCACCACGCCGTCGAAACTGGCAATGGCCGCGCACACCGTGGGTAGGGGCACGCCCACGGCCAGGGTGGCGCACGTTGCGGCCAGGATGTTGTAGATGTTGAAATCGCCGATCAGGTGGGTCGTCAGCTGGCTTTGCAACCCGTCTGCGGTCAGGCCCAGGTCGTAGATGCTGTGCCCCAGATCGAGCATGAAGGTGGTGCGATCAGGGGCATGCGTGATCTCGACGGCTTGCACGGCCCCATTGTGCAGGCCATACGTCAGCCGCCGCACATCGGGTCGCCCCTGGTTCAGAATGGTGTCCAAGAGGGGAAAGCTGGCATCCTCGACATTCAGGACGGCGGTCTTGTTGACGCCTGGTTTGTCCACCGCGGCGCTCAGGTGTTGGAACAGGATCGCTTTGGCGGCCGCGTAATTGGCCCAGGTGCCGTGGTAGTCGAGGTGCTCGTGGGTGATGTTGGTTACGATGGCGACATCGAACTCGCAAGCATCCACGCGACGCTGATGCAGACCATGCGAGGTGCTTTCCAAGACGGCCACGTCACAGCCGGCTGCAACCATCTGCGCCAGGTAGCGCTGCATGTCAGGCGCATCGGGCGTCGTCACGTGCAGGCCGGTATCCAGGACATGGTCGCCGATTTCGGCCTGCACCGTGGTAATCAAACCGACTTTGCGGCCGGCGCGACGCAAGATGTGCGCGATCAAGGCGCTGGTCGTCGTCTTGCCGTCAGTGCCGGTGACGCCGATGACGGTTAGTTTGCGCGCAGGGAAATCATGCCAGGCCGCGGACAGCCAGGCCAGGGCGCTGCGGCTATTGGGCACCTGCAGATAGGGAATGTCATCGTTGCGGGCGTCCAGATCTTCAGGCGCGCGTTCGCCAACGATGGCGGCTGCGCCTTGCGCCAGCGCCCGGGCGATGAAATGATGGCCGTCCACGCTGACGCCGGTCACGGCGACAAACAGGGTTCCTGGCCGCACCTGGCGCGAATCGGAAGTGATGAAGCAGATGTCAGGATCGCCCAGGCCATACTGGACGCTGTCGTTGAGAGCAAAGGTCAACTGACTTAAGTGCACAGGGTCAGCCTCGTTTTGAATACGGCGTGCAGGGCGCCGCCGGCAGAGGGGTATCGTCTGGAGTTTTTGCTCTTTTCGGGTTCACTACTCTACCGTGGTCTCACTGTTGCTTGGGCGTGTGGAAAGTTTGCGCACCCGGTGCGAGCTGTTGATACGCAGGCCGCTCCAGCCGCAATCAGGGTTTTTGCACTGGTAGCGTCGCACCGGCAAGAAAAACCCGATCAGACGATCGCCCCGTGCGCGATGAATACGGTGCAGCTCGTTGCCGCACTGCGGACAAGCCTTGTCTGACCAGGCGGGCGAGCGGATCACGCGCCGGCGGGTGCGCCAGACCAGAAGCCCCGCGCCCACGACGATCAATCCCAGGCCCGTGAGGTCGGAGACGGTGCGGTTGGCCAGGAAGTTGAAGGCGCCTACAATGGCGGTCCTGGCGCCCTCGAACAGGGCCTGGCCGGCGGAACTCAACCACAGCCACACCGTTTGCCGAATGTTGAAACGTTCGACGAGGAGGAAAACCCCCAACAGCATCAACAGGCCTAGAATTAGTTCAAAACGATACTCACGCCAGATTCGTCGCATAAAATAATCTCAACAGGTGTCAGGATCAAAAGACGGCGCCATTCTACCAGATACCCCAACAAATCCCAAAGTTGTATCACGACCGCCGCCGCCCGCGGGTCGGGCGAGTCAAAAACCGCTGGTTTGCGCTCAAAAACGTAGGAGCACGGTTTTCCGCGCTCCTACGCACCGTCGCATATCAAAAGTTCTCAGCGCCTGGCGTTTTGGCAGCGAGCGCCGGCGCGTTGCTTTACAACGACGCCAGGATGGGCAGCACCGCCTGGGTGGCCCATTGGATAAAGGGCGCGGGATAGAGACCGATCACCAGCGTCATGATGGTGGCGAGGGCTATCACCGCCTGCACCGGTCGTGAGACCTTGAATGCAGTTCGCTCGCCCTGGGGTTCGAAGAACATGTAGCGCACCACGCTCAAGTAGTAGAAGGCCGCAATGGCCGCATTGACGACGGCGACGGCCGCCAGGGCAAAGACTCGACTTTGCACAGCGGCGCCGAAGACGAAGAATTTACCGAGGAAGCCGCCCGTGGGCGGAATGCCGGCCAGCGAGAGCATGAAAATCAGCATCGTGATCGCCAGGAAGGGTTGGCGGGTGATAAGCCCTGACCAATCCTTGAGCTGCACACTGCCCGTGGCATCTTCGACCGCGGTCACGGTGATGAAAGCGCCGATGTTCGTGAAGAGGTAGGCGAACAGATAGATCAGCACGCCGTTGACGCCGTTGAAAGTTTTTCCGGGGGCTGCCGTCGCCGCGACAAGGCCGATCAGGATATAGCCGGCCTGGGCAATGCTGGAGTAGGCCAGCAGGCGTTTGACGTTGGTCTGGCGCAGCGCGGCCAGATTGCCAAGCGTCATCGTGGCCATGGCGATGCCGGCCAGGATGGCGGTCCACTGCACCTGGGCCGCCGGCAGGGCCACCAGCAGCGCGCGGATGAGAAGCGCAAAGCCGGTGGCTTTGGAGGCTGTGGACAGGAACGCGGTGACCGGCGTGGGCGCGCCGTCGTAGGCGTCAGGCGCCCACTGATGGAAGGGCGCCAGGCTGGCCTTGAAGCCAAAGCCGGCGATGACCAGGATGGCCGCCGGAAGGCCCAACGATGCGGTCAGGCCTTTGGTGTTCTTGAAGGCGGCGGCGATGTCAGTCAAATAAACACTGCCGGTGGCGCCATAGAGCAGGGAGAGGCCGTAGAGCATCACGCCTGAGGCAACCGCGCCGTACAGAAAGTATTTGATGGCCGCTTCGCTTGATCGTTTATCATCCCGGATGAAGCCAACCAACACATAAGAGGTGATGCTGAGGAACTCCATGCCCAGGTAGATCAGCAGCAGGTTGTTGGCGCTGACCGCGACGGCCATGGCCAGGGTGGCGGCCATGAGCATGGCGTAGAACTCGCCTTGATGGCGGCTGCGCGCATGCATGTAATCGCCAGCGGACGCCACCACGAGGATCATGACGATGATGACGAGCACCTTGAAAAAGAGAGCAAAGCCATCCACCGTCATCATCGTCAGGGCGGTGGTGTTTTGCCCCAGCAGGGCCAGGCTGGCGACCAGGGCCACGATAAGCCCCACGAGCGCAATTCCCTGGAAGAGGTTCGTGCGCGCGGCGTTGCGCCGCACGAGGTCAAGCAGAAAGATGACCAGCCCCGCCAGGAAGAGCACAATTTCAGGCGCCAGGAGCAGCAGTGGATTCACGATTGGTGCTCCTTTCGGCTACATGAGCCGCCGTAAAAGTTCATTAGCAGCCTGGTTGAAGAAGTTGAGCAACGGCGTGGGGTAAATCCCGAACAGCACCATGAACGCCACCAATGGCCACATGGTTACCTTTTCAAAGGTTGCCATATCGCTTGGCTCATGTTCATCCTGGCCGGTGGTGAGATTGGTCCAGTGGTCCACCTTGTGCGGATCGTAGTCGCCCAGGAACATAAACTGGATAATTTTCCACAAGATGTAAGCCGCTGTGATGACAATACCGATGACGCCAACCGCCGCGTAGACCTTGACCAGATCGAAGGCGCCGCGGAAAACCAGGAACTCGCTCCAGAAGCCAGCCAGGCCAGGTAAGCCAAGCGAGGCAAAGGCGGTGATGAGCATGATGCCGTAGTAGTAGGGCAGCCTGGCGCTGAGGCCGCCGAATTTCTTCAATTCACGGGTGTGCGCACGTTCGTAGATAATGCCGACGAGGAAGAACAAGCCGCCCGTGATGATGCCGTGATTGAACATCTGCAGGGCCGCGCCGTTGATGGCCATGGCCTGGCTGTTGATGGTGGCTTGCTCGGTGGCGCCGATCCCAAAGGCGGCGGCCCCGATGCCTAACATCACGTAGCCCATGTGGCTGACGGATGAGTAGGCGATCAGGCGTTTGAGATCCCACTGCGCCATACAAACGAAGGCGCCGTAGATGATGCTGATGACCCCCAGGACGACGATCACCAGCGACCAGGCTTTGAAGGCATTAGGCAGGGTTGGCAGGACGATGCGCAAGAAGCCGTAGGCGCCGAGTTTCAGCAAAACGCCGGCCAGGATGACCGAGCCGGCCGTAGGCGCGGCGGTGTGAGCGTCTGGCAGCCAGGTGTGGAAGGGGAAGCTCGGCACTTTGATCGCGAAACCGAGGAAGAAAGCCCAGAAGGCCAGGCTGCCCAAGAAAAGATCATTGGCAAAGGGCTTGGCTTTGGCCGCCTCCACGATGTCGAAGGTGCCGGTGACGAAGTAGACCCCCAGAATAGCCAGCAGCATGGCGACCGATCCCACCAGCGTGTAGATGAAGAACTTGATCGCGGCGTACTGCGGCCGGTCTTTGGGCTGACCCCAGATGGCGATGAGGAAGTACATCGGCACCAGACCAATTTCCCAGAAGACGTAGAAGAGCACATAGTCGAGCGAGACGAACACCCCCATCATGCCCATTTCCAGCAGCAGGAAGAGCAAGAAGAACTCCTTGGCGCGGCGCTTGATCGTAAAGCTCGAGTAGTAAAGCCCCAGGGTGGTCAGGAACGCCGTCAGGAAGATGAGAGGGACGCTGAGGCCGTCCACGCCCATGTGATAGGATGCCCCTAATTGCGGTATCCAGTTATGGACTTCCTCGAACTGGTAGCCACCGCTTGTGTTGGCGTAGGCAAACCACAGAAAGATAGAAAGCACCAGCGGCACGAGGCTAATCAATACTGACCAGGTCTTGATGGTGCGCTCGTTTTCCTTGGGCAGAAACAGGATCACCAGCGCGCCCAAAAGCGGCGCAAACGTCAGGGTGGTCAGAAGTGGAAAAAAAGACATATCAGCTTCCTCCTACAAGGTTCAGCACGCTCAGGCGTACAGATAAAAGCCCAGTAACAGCATGATGGTCATGATGGCGAACAACAGGTAGTTTTGGCCTTGCCCGGTTTGCAGCTTGCGGGTCATGCGCCCCAGGCCGTCGGTCAAGGCGCCGAGACCGTTCACGATGCCATCCACGATCGGCTCATCGAAGAAGGCGCGCAGGGCGTCCGACAGCATGCGGCCCAGGCGACCGACGCCGTTGACGATGGGATCAATGATCCAGCGGTTGTCGAAGCGGAAGGCCATTTCGCCTAACCAGCGCGCGAAGGCGACCACGGTGCCCATGTACAGCTCGTCTATGTAATACTTGCGGTTGAGCACCGTCCAGACGGGGCCGAGCAGGCGCTTGACCGGATCAACCTCGCCAGCTTTCAACGGGCGCAGGCCGTACACCAACCAGGCCAGCGTCAGGCCGCCCAGCGCGGCGATGATCGAGACCATGAGCGGGAAGGTGTTGAACTCCGGCACATGGATCGAATGGGTGAGCGCCTCTTCCAGGCTGCCGATCGCATGTTCGAACGGGTTGTTGAGCAGCGCGCCCAGGACGGGGAATTTCTCCGGGATGCCCACCCAACCGCCGACGATGGCAAAGACCGCCAGCAGCATCAGCGGCCAGGTCATCAGGTCATGCATGCGCAGGCCGGTCTTGTCCAGCTTGGTGGGCAGGCTGGCATGGGCCGCGGCCTCGCTGCGCGGCTGCCCGAAGAAGGTCAGGCAGATTTGGCGGCCGGTGTAAAAGGCCGTCAGCAGCGCAGAGGCGGCCAGCGTCCAGAAGACCAGGGCGTTGAGATCAAAGGCGTTGGCCAGGATTTCGTCCTTGCTCCAGAAGCCGGCGGTGATGATGGGGAAACCGCTGAGGGCCAGACCGCCAATCAAGAACGTCCACCCGACGCGCGGGATGCGCCGCCAGAGCCCGCCCATGTTGAGCATGTCCTGTGGATCGAACGGCGGGCCGTCATCGTGGCTGTCATGGCTGTCGTGGCCATGGCTATCCGCTGCATGGCTGTCATGCGCGCCGGCGGGGGCGGCGTGCGCCTCGTGCGCCTCGTGCACGTGGTGCTCGCCATGCTCCACGGCATGGATGACAGCGCCGGAGCCGAGGAACAAGAGCGCCTTGAAGAAGGCATGGGTCAGCAGATGGAAGGCGGCGGCCACGTACGCGCCAATGCCCAGGGCGGCAAACATGTAGCCGAGCTGGCTGATGGTGGAATAGGCGAGCACTTTTTTGACGTCGTTTTGGGCGACGGCGATGGTGGCGGCGAAGATGGCCGTGAACGCGCCGATGGCGGCGACGAAGTTGAGCACCCAGGGCGCGCCTTCGGCGGCGGCGTGGAAGAGCGGGAACATGCGGATGATGAGATAGACGCCGGCCGAGACCATGGTGGCCGCATGAATCAGGGCGCTGACCGGGGTGGGG
>DAISHS010000157.1:0-9862 GCA_036822415.1 Chloroflexota bacterium | reverse complement strand
TCGCTTCACCGGCGGCCGCAAGCGGTTGCGCTCGATTTGATCGGGCTGCTGCAGGCGATCGAAAGCCAGGGCGGCATCGGTCTGACCCAGAACGGCGGGATGCGCGTCAATGAAATACGCAGGGCGGCCAGGGCCATGCGTTGGGCCGAAAACGCCACCGCGATTGACGGCCTTTCCTTCCCCTTCCTGGGTGCGGGCCTGATCCACGCCTTGCGCTATGGCGGCATCCTCCAGGAGAAGGCGGGCCGGCTAGAGCTCGCCGCACCGATCAGCGCCTTCGCGGCGCAGCCGTACGCTGAACAGGTGCGCCGCGTCTTCTTCGGCTTCGTGCAGGCCAACGAATGGTACGAAGGTGGGCGACCCACGGACTCACTCGACGTCACGCGTCTGCCCCAGGCCCGCGAGGCGCTGACCATCGCCCTCAGCGCGCTGCCCGACCAGGGCAAGGCCTTCTTCGACATGGGCGATCTGAGCCGCGCCCTCTTCGAACGCCTCGGCGAGCATTTCGCCCTGTTCCGGCCAATTCGGCCGCCCTACGGCTATACCTACAGCAAGACCGAAGATCAGCTGCGGCAAGAGCACCTGGCCTGGCAGACGAAAGTACGTCAGGAATGGCTCAAAAACGAGCGTGTATGGGTGGCTCAGGCCCTGGCGACCTGGTGCTACTTCCTGGGCGTCGTGGAGCTGAGTTTCCAGGATCAGAAAGTAGACGCGGTGCGTCTCACCGACCTGGGGCGCGCGATCTTGCATGACAACCCAGCCCAGAATAAGCCCGCGCCGGCGGCCGCCGCGCACAGCGCCTGGGTGGTGCAGCCCAATTTCGAGGTCGTGGTCTACCTCGATCGGGCCAGCCCGGGACAGCTGGCCTTCCTGGAGCGCCATGCCGAGCGCTTCGCTACCCAACAGCACGTGGCGCAGTACCGGCTGTCGCGGCAAACGGTGTACGCGGCGCTCGAAAGTGGTTCGATCCTGGAGCAGCTGCTGACCACCCTGGAGCATGGGACCGAGCGGCCGTTACCCCAGAACGTGGTCGCCGAGCTGCGCGAGTGGGCCGCCCTGCGCGAACAGATGACGCTCTACCGGCGGGCGCAGCTGTTGGAGTTTGCCGACGCGGCCAGCCGCGACGCCGCCATGCGGCGCCTGGCAGGCGCGGCGGTCGGCGACCGCTTTCTCCTGCTGACCGCCAAGCCGGCGCAGCCCCTGACCGAATCCCAGGTGCGCACACGGGTGAATTACGCGGCCGCGCTGGTCAAGTGCCTGACCGTTGATGAGAATGGCGTCATAACCGCAGCGCAGCACCCGCCCGACCTGTTGTTCGACGCCCAAATGGCGCGCTGGGCCGAGCCGCGGGAGGCCCTGCAATGGCAGATAACGCAAGCAAGCGTCAGCGCCGGCCTGCGGGCCGGGGGAACACGAACGGAGCTGTTCCGGCTGCTGGCCGACCGCCTGAGCGGCCCGCTGCCTCCGCTGCTGGAGGTTGCGCTGCGCGCCTGGGCCGGCGAGCCAATCCCCGTTGGCCTGGCGGGCGTCATCGTACTGCAATGCCCCCAGCCGGTCGTCTTCGCCGCCATTGCCGCCAGCCCGACGTTGCGGCGCTTCCTGCGCGGTGAGCTGGCCGCGGACCTGCTGGTGATTGATGGGGATCAACTGGAGGCGTTCCAGGCGCATCTGCGCTGGGCCGGCCTGGAGATTTCGCCGCAGCTGACGGTCAGGCGGCGCTGAGTCGGCGTGGATCCATGCCGAACCTGGATCGCCTTCCCCGCGCGCAGCGCCGGCTCGATCATAGCGCCCCCGGCTGCATCTAGCCGCTATTTGACGAACAACGGTTTTTGCATAAACTCATTTTCGACGCCGCTTGCGCCATGGCCGATATTCACCCGACAGCCATTCACAGCGACCGGGGCTTAAACGAGAGTTGGGCGGCTCGAGACGAAGCATAAGCTGGAAGAATTAACTTGATGAAGAAAGATCATCTGGCTATAACCATCATACTGAGTCAGGACTTCTTCATATGATGGGAAATGTAACTCGTTATCTAGGAAAGCCATTTTACGAAGCGCCCAACTGCGCGATCTATAATGTTGATTGTCTGAAGGCGATGAAAGAAATACCGCTCGCTTTCGTTGATCTGACAGTTACAAGTCCCCCTTATAATATTGGAAAAGAATATGAACAGGTAATGCCTCTCGAAGACTATCTCAACTGGTGCGAGATATGGATTTCAGAAGTCTATAGATTGACAAAATGTGACGGGTCTTTCTGGTTGAATTTAGGGTACATCTCTATTCCCAACCGTTCCAAAGCTATTCCGCTATCCTACCTGCTGTGGAGCCGAATACCTTTCTTCTTGATTCAGGAGATTGTTTGGAACTATGGTGCTGGTGTTGCTGGTAAGCGATTTTTCTCACCGCGCAATGAGAAATTTCTATGGTGCGTAAAGGATCCGCTAGATTATACCTTCAACCTAGACGAGATTCGTGATCCGGATGTTAAATACCCTAACCAGAAGAAGAACGGAAAGATAAAAGTCAACTCGCTAGGGAAGAATCCTACAGATGTTTGGCAGATACCGAAAGTTACGTCAGGAGCAAACCGAAGCTCAAAGGAGCGAACGCCGCATCCCGCACAATTTCCGCGCACCTTGATCGAAAGGATAGTTAGGGCGTCGTCACGTGCGGAGCAAACTGTTTTTGACCCTTTTATTGGCTCTGGCACAACAGCCATCGCTGCGCTGCAATTGGGCAGGAGCGTTGTGGGAATGGAAATCAACGATGGCTATTGTCAGATCGCTGCCGAAAGAGTCGAGAGATTTCTCTCTGCCCCTCAGCAGATGTGCCTAACCCACTGTGATAATGAAGGCTGAAACAGCCTAATGGGCAAAATTAGTGTACAATTCAGGAGAGAGGAGTTTTACATGATGGGCGAACAAGCAACACAGGCAGGAGTGGGCAGCGGTCACGGCAGCGGCGCCTAACATCAGGTGCAACCGACCGGGGATGAGCTGGGCGGTTTGTACGTGGTAAGGTGGACGGCGGCTAACCTCGGCGTTAGGCCGTCAATCCAACGTTGTGGGTTAACTGGCACGACACTGCACGACTCGCCGTCGCAGCTGATGATTGATGGGGCAAAACAGGATGCGAACAGGGTTTGTCGAGCGACATGGCAAACTGACCGAGCTTGACCGGTCATTCGATCTCAAGTTCTGGCAAGGCCAACCGGCCCAGGCGCGCTTTGCCGCGGCCTGGGAGTTAATCGTCCACGCAAATAGGGTCAAGGGCGGCGATGTTCGTCAACTCCGACTTCAGCGATCTATTGAGACTTTTCAACGCCAACCAGGTTAAGTATCTGGTCATCGGCGGCTACGCGTTGATTCAGTACGCCGAACCGCGGTACACCAAAGACCTGGATCTGTGGATCAGCGCCGATACGACGAATGCCCAGGCTGTGTATCGGGCGTTACGGGAGTTCGGCGCGCCACTCACTGAACTGACCGAAGTAGATTTCGCCCAAGAAGGTTACTTCTACCAGATGGGTGTGCCGCCGGTACGCGTGGACATCTTGATGGGTATCCCCGGCGCAGTCTTCGCTGAAGCATGGCCGCGGCGTTTGGAAGTGGACTTCGACGGGTTGGTAGTGCCGTTCATCTCTCGTCAAGACCTCATCACGGCCAAACGTGCGTCGGGCAGGCCCCAAGATTTGCTGGACGTGGCGCAGCTTACGCAGTCCGAAGGTAAAACGGCCAAACGGCGTTCGGCGCCACCTGCACGCCGAAAGATCAAATAAGCGGGGTGTGGTTGCGGTGGGTCGTCAGCACGGTTCGCCGTTGTGGGCAGCATTCGTCGCCGTGTGGGTCTGGGGCTTGGGTTTGGCCTAACCGTGGTTCTAGTTGACGGCTGCGCCGGTCAGGTCAGGGGCCGCGAGAGGCTCGCCAGGCGCAGCCGCAACTGAACCTGGCCGTTATGCCGCCCTCCCCCGCCTGAAACTGAACGGCGCGCCGCTGAACGGTCTGAAATTGGTTCGATACAAGGGAGATCACCGCACACCCTTATGCCTGGACTATTTCGTAAAATCTTCAACACCGGCGTCGTCACCGAAGACCTGGAGCGCCCGGCGGACGAGACGCTGGCGCTGGTCCGGGAGGTGGACGCCCGCACGCGTCGCCTGCTCGGCCGCGCCCTGGCCATCCGTGAGGTAGACGCCGGCTCCTGCAACGGCTGCGAGATCGAGATCGGCGGCCTGACCAGCCCCGTCTACGACAGCGAGCGCTTCGGCATCCACTTCGTCGCCTCGCCCCGCCACGCCGACCTGCTGCTGGTCACCGGCCCGGTCACGCGCAACATGGAAATCCCCCTGCTCAAAACCTACGAGGCCACGCCCCACCCCAAGCTGGTGGTGGCGGTCGGCGACTGCGCCCAGACGTGCGGCGTGTTTCGCGGCGGCTACGCCGTCGTCGGCAGCGTGGACCAGGTCATCCCGGTAGACGTTTTTGTGCCTGGCTGCCCGCCGGAGCCAGCCGCCATCCTGCGCGGCATCCTGGCCGCGCTCGACCGCCTGCCGCGGCGCTGAGACGCTTCATTCCCTGGTCGGAGCGCACGAAATATCATGCAAAACCTTCTACTGCTCATCATTGGCGCCTTCCTCGGCGGCGCGTTGGGCGCGCTGCTCGCCGGCAACGGCGCCCTGAACCGCTGGCTGACGGCGCTCGGCGCCGGCGTTGGCTCGGCGGCGGCGCTCACGCTCGGCCTGGCCGCCTTGCTGACGCCCAAGCCCTGGTCGCTGGCCTGGAGCGGCGGCGGTTTCATCGCCCCGGCGCTGCGCCTGGACGGGTTGGGCGCCTTCTTCCTCATCGTCGTCGGCCTGGTGGGTCTGGCCGCGGCGGTCTACGGTTTCAGCTACAGCGCCGCCTATCACGGCCGCTACTCGCTGCGCCGCCTGGGCGCGCTCTTCAACCTGCTGCTGCTCACGCTCTGCCTGCAGGTGATGGCCGACAACGCCTTCACCTTCCTCTTCCTGTGGGAAGCGATGTCGCTGGCGGCCTACGGGCTGGTGCTGACCGAGGCCGACCAGGAGGGCGCCGTGCGCTCCGCCGGCTGGTACGTCGGCGTGACCCATGTCGGCTTTGCGGCGCTGATGGCCCTCTTCCTGCTGCTGGCGGGCGGCGACCTGACCGCCTCGTTCCAGGCCATGCGCGGCAACGCCGCCACGCTGGCGGCGACGACGCGCAACGTGCTGTTCTTGCTGGCGCTGGTCGGGTTTGGCTCCAAGGCCGGGGTCATCCCGCTGCACGTCTGGCTGCCCATGGCGCACCCGGTGGCGCCCAGCCACGTCTCGGCGCTGATGTCGGGCGTGGTGATCAAGATGGGCGTCTACGGCCTGGTGCGCGTGGCGCTCGACCTGCTGGGCGGCGGGCCGGCCTGGTGGGGCGGCGTCGTGCTGGCCGTCGGCGCCATCTCGGCCCTGCTCGGCGTGCTCTACGCCCTGATGGAGCATGACCTCAAGCGGCTGCTGGCCTATCACTCGGTGGAAAACATCGGCATCATCCTGATCGGCGTCGGGGCCGGCCTGATCTTCCACAGCTACGCCATGCCGGCGCTGGCGGCGCTCGGTCTGATTGGCGGGCTGTACCACACCATCAACCACGCCAGCTTCAAGGGGCTGCTCTTCCTGGGCGCCGGCGCGGTGCTGCACGCCACGCACACGCGCAACATGGAGGAGATGGGCGGGCTGATCAAGCGCATGCCCTGGACCGCCGCCTTCTTCCTGGTGGGCGCCGTCGCCATCTCGGCCCTGCCGCCGCTCAACGGCTTCGTGTCCGAATGGATCGTCTTCCAATCGCTGCTGGCCGGCTTTGCCATCCCCACCGCCGAGGTGACGCTGGCGATGCCGCTGGCCGTGGGCGCGTTGGCGCTGACCAGCGGACTGGCGGCAGCTTGCTTTGTCAAGGCCTTTGGCATCACCTTCCTGGCCATCCCCCGCTCGCACGAGGCCGAGCAGGCCCACGAAGCCCCACGCTCGATGCTGGCCGGCATGGCGCTGCTGGCGTTGGCCTGCGTGGCGCTGGGCGTGCTGCCCTTCGTGATTGTGCCGCTGCTCGGACAGGCGCTGGCCGGGCTGGGCGGCTTGCCCGACACGGGGACAGCGTTCAGCCTGGGCCTCTTCCTGCGCACGCCGCAGGGCTTCGGCGTCATCTCGCCGACCTGGATCGCCGTCGGCCTGCTGACGCTGCTCGGCCTGGCCGCGCTGGCCCTGCGCAGCCCGTGGGTCAACCGCCGCCTGCGCGTGGGCGACACCTGGGGCTGCGGCCGCATCGGCCAGACGCCGCGCATGGAGTACACCGCCACCGCCTTCGCCGAGCCGCTGCGGCGCATCTTCGCCGAACTGTACCGCCCGGCGCAGGAAGTGACGATTGACTTTCACCCCGAATCGAAGTATTTCGTACAGTCCATCGCCTACAAGAGCGACATCACGCCCCTGTTCGAACGCTGGCTGTACGAGCCGCTGATCGGGGCCGTTGGTTGGACGGCGCGCCAGGTGCGGCGCATCCAGGCTGGCTCCGTGCATCTCTACCTGGCCTACGTCGCCGTCATCCTGCTGGCGCTGCTGCTGGCCGCAAGGTGGTTCTGACATGACCGGTTATCTCCTGGAAGCTCTGCAATTGGCGTTGACCCTGGCCCTGGCGCCGGGGCTGGTGGGCCTGGTGCGCTGGCTCAAGGCGCGGCTGCAAAACCGCCGCGGCGCGCCGCCCTGGCAGCCCTATTTCGAGATGCGCAAGCTGTTCGGCAAAGAGGTGGTGATGTCGCGCAACGCCTCCTGGCTGTTCCGCTTGGCGCCCTACCTCATCTTCGCCAGCAGCGCCGCCGTCGCCCTGTTCGTGCCGGTGCTGGTGACGCCGCTGCCCTTCGACTGGGGCGGCGACCTGCTGGTGGTGGTCTACCTGCTGCTCTTGGGCACCTTCTTCCTGGCGCTGGCCGGCCTCGACCCGGGCACGGCCTTCGGCGGCATGGGCGCCAGCCGCGAGATGACGGTGGCCGCCATCGCCGAGCCGGCCGTGGCCCTGGCCATCTTTGCCCTGGCCCTGACCGCCGGCTCCACCAACCTGGGCCGCATCGTCGCCGGCGTGCTGAGCGACCCAACCGTCGCCGTCAGCCCCGGCCACCTGCTCGCCTTCGCCGCCCTCTTCATCGTCACCCTGGCCGAAACCGGGCGGCTGCCGGTGGACAACCCGTCCACCCACCTGGAGCTGACCATGATCCACGAAGCGATGGTGTTGGAGTACTCCGGCCGCTACCTGGCCCTGGTGGAGTGGGCGTCCTGGCTCAAGCTGACCATCTTCGCCAGCCTGCTGGCCAACCTCTTCGTGCCCTGGGGCGTCGCCGTCGCCGTCACGCCGACGGCGCTGCTCGTGGCATTGGGCGCCTGGGCGCTCAAGCTGGTCGCGCTGGGCGTTGTCATCGCCGTGGTCGAGACGCGGGTGGCCAAGCTGCGGCTGTTCCGCGTCCCCGAATTGCTCAGCGTCTCCTTCGTGCTGGCGCTGCTGGCCACCACCTCGTCGTTTTTGTTCAAATAGGACGGACCAGCCATGACCTCAGCTCTCCTTGCACAAATCGCCACGCTGCTTTCCAGCACGGCGCTGCTGTTGGGGATCCTGCTCCTGTGGCGGCGCAGCCTGGCGGCCTACATCAGCGCCTTTCGCTGGCAATCGGCGGCGCTGGCCCTGCTCTTCGTCGCCATCGGCTACTTTGGCGACGATCCCGAACTCTACTTCGTCGCCGCCTTCTTCGTTGTGCTCAAGGTGATGATCCTGCCCGGCTACCTGCGGCGCTTGCAGCAGCGAGTGGGAGTTGAGAACGAGATCGAACCCTACGTCAACGTGGCCGCCTCGCTGATCCTGGCCGGCCTGCTGGTGCTGTTCGCCTACGCCATCACCCTGCCGCTGGTGCAGGTCAGCACGCTGCCGACCCGCAACGCCTTGCCGCTGGCCATGGGGCTGATCTTCGTCGGCCTGTTCGTGGTCGTCACCCGCAAGAAGGCGCTGACGCAGATCGTCGGCTTCCTGGTGCTGGAGAACGGCATTGCCCTGCTGGCCGCGCTCGGCACGTTTGGCGTCCCCCTCATCATCGAAATGGGCGTCTTCCTGGATGTCCTCATGGGCTTCCTGGTGATGCAGGTGTTTGTCTATCACATTCACGGCGCTTTCGAGTCGCTCGATGTAGACCGACTGAGCCAACTGCGAGACTGAACAATCGCCATGATCTTCTTATTATTGCTCTTGCCGCCGCTGCTGGCTGCCCTGCTCGCTTTTGTCGTCCGTCCCTATCGGCCCTGGGTCGGCTGGGCCAGCGCGCTGCTCGCCCTCGGCCCGCTGGCCGCGGCGCTGACTGTCGCCGCGCAGCAGGCGGCCGGGCAACCTGCGCTGACCGGCAGTCTGGCCGCCGGTCCGCTCGCCCTGACGGATGTGCTGCGCATTGACAGCCTGTCGGCCCTGCTGCTGCTCTGCATCAGCGTGGTTGCTGCGCTGACCCTGTTTCTCAGCCCCGGCCTGGGGCAAGCCGCCGCCTATCGCGACAAACAACTGCGGCGCTACCAGGTCTTCATCAACCTCTTCATCGCCATGATGCTGCTGGCCGTGACCGCCAACAACGTCGGCGTGATGTGGATCGCCATCGAGGCGACGACCATCTTCTCGGCCTTCATCATCCCGCTCAAGCTGAACAAGGGGTCGGTGGAAGCGTCGTGGAAGTACATCATCATCGGCTCGGTCGGCATCGCCCTGGCCTTCGCCGGCACCGTCCTGGCCTACTTCGACTTCGTGGTGCTGGCGGGCCGCGTCGACAACGCCCTCAACTGGACGGTGCTGCGCAGCATTGCGCCCACCCTGCAGCCGGAGGTGATGAAGCTGGCCTTCATCTTCCTGCTGGTCGGCTACGGCGCCAAGGCCGGCATCGCCCCCATGCACACCTGGAAGCCCGACGCCTACGGCGAAGCCCCACCCACGCTGACGGCGCTGGTGTCTTCGGCCCTCTTTGGCGTGGCCATGTACGCCATCATGCGTTGGAAAGCCGTCGCCGACGCCACCCTGGCCGGCCATTTCACCGACAACCTGCTGATTATGCTCGGCATGTTGTCGCTGGCGATCGCCGCCTTCAGCGTCGTCCTGGCCACCAACTACAAGCGCATGCTGGCCTATTCCAGCATCGAGCACACCGGCCTGGTCTGCCTGGGCCTGGCCCTGGGGCCGCTGGGCGCCTTTGCCGCCCTACTGCACCTGGTCAACCACACCCTGGCCAAGTCGCTGATGTTCTTCCTGGTGGACAACATCGAGAGCCGCTTCCCCTCGCCGTTGATCGCCCACACGCGCGGGCTGGCGAAGGCGCTGCCCTGGACCGGGGCCCTCTTTGCGGCCGGGCTGTTGATCCTGCTCGGCCTGCCGCCGGGCGCCATGTTCGTCAGCGAATACAGCATCCTGCGCGCCGGCTTCGTGGCTGGCCGGCCCTGGCTGATGGCGGCGACGCTGGCGCTGCTGGCCATCGTTTTCGTTTCCTTCATCCACCATCTGCAGCGCCTGCTGTACGGCGCCCCGCCGGATGGTGTGGCCGTGGGCGAGCGGTTCACCTGGCGCATCGGGCTGCTGCTGCCCGGCCTGATCGTCCTGCTGGCGCTTGGCCTGACGCTGCCCGGCCCGCTGCAGGCGCTGCTTGTCGCCAGCGCCCGCCTCGTGGCCCGCTGACCGCCCATGAGACAACATGACGCCCTTCAGGTGATGCCGATGACCGACTTCTCAGTGCTCCAAACTGCCCTGCTGACCACGCTGGCCGACCGCTGCCAGGATATGCAGGTGCGCCGCGGCAACGAACTGCACTGC
>DAISHS010000156.1:0-9865 GCA_036822415.1 Chloroflexota bacterium | reverse complement strand
GTGTGTAGCCGCGTGTATCGCGTCGCCTCGTTCGGCGGGGCGGCGGGCGCCGCGCCCGGAATATCGAGCACCTGGCCTATTTGCAAGCGGGTGGGGTCTTTGATGTCGTTCAGCTGAGCGATGCGCTGCCAGGGTATATTCAGCCGGCGGCCGATCGCTTCCAGGGTGTCGCCTGCCTGCACGACATAAGTGGCCCCAGGGTTGGACGCGTCTGCGGGGGCGGTCTCCGCCGCGGGGACAGTTTCGGCCTCGCCAGTCAATAACTCGGCGTCGGCGGCTGTGCTGCCGTCCGCGTTGGCGGCAAACACCATCACCCATACTTCACCCCAGCCGCTGGGGTGCGTTGCCATACCGACGCCAATCTCCTTGAAGCGCCGGCTCATGAGGTTTTGAAAATGGGGCGGGTCTGACATCCACCAGGAGAAGGCTTTCTGCATGGTGCGGCTGTAAACCCAGTTTTCGCTGACGACCGCGGCCACATAACCGGCGCGGCGCACGCGCTCTGGCGCACGGCTGCCATCCGAGCCAACATGACCCAAGCGGCCACTGGCGATGATGTCATTGACGTGTGATTGCGCGACCTGGCTTAAAACGGGGTTCAGCAGGTAAGGGGTTAGCCCCCTTTGGGCGCGAGCTTGATTGGTCAGGCGCACCATCTGGTTGATCTCTGCCGTCGTTTCAGCCTGCTTGACGCCCGACATGGGTAGCCAGGACGCCGTTTTGGCATGTGACGGTAAAGGAATAAGCAGGGCGCAGAGGAGAGCGCACCCAATGCTTACGAACAGACGGCCCACCGACTGACGTTTGGTGGTACAAGACATGAGGCGCATTATAGCGATCTTGTCGGATTGGTCAATTCACGCCCCCTGCGCGCCGCAATCCCCGGCCTCATCGGGCAAGCCGCGCCTGGCAGAGCGCCAACTTTCTGAAAAATTGGCGCTCTGCATACCTTGCAGTATACTTGCGCGTGACCAATAGGCCGATCCGGGGTTACACTACGCGACAATTGGCTCATGCGACCCCGCAGGGCGGTCGCGAGCCAATGCTGAAAATACAGCGAAATACAACGAAATACAACGATGGAGGGAAGATAACCGGTGAGTGATCAATCATTCAAAGGCAAGTGGGCGCTTATTTTGGGCGCTTCTAGTGGGATGGGAGCGGCGGTGTCGCGTGAACTCGCGCGGGCCGGCATGAACATTTTTGGCGTACACCTCGATATGAAAGCCACCCTGCCGCTGGTCAAGACCTTGATCGAGGATATCGAAGCCGCGGGCAGCCAGGCGCTATTTTTCAATATCAACGCCGCCGATGAAACCAAGCGCGGCCGCGTGCTCGATAAAATTCAGGCGACTTTGGCTGCTGCTGGCGGCGAGACCACGGTGCATGTCCTGATGCACTCGCTGGCGTTTGGCACTTTGCTGCCTTTTGTGCACGATGACCCCGCGCAGCGTATCAGCAAGGCGCAGATGGACATGACCCTGGATGTCATGGCGCACAGCCTGGTCTACTGGACGCAGGATTTGATGGATCGCCGTCTGTTGGGCCGCGGCAGCCGCATTTTTGCCATGACCAGCGAAGGCTCGCACCGCGTGGTGACAAATTATGGCGCGGTATCTGCCGCCAAGGCCGCGCTCGAATCGCACACGCGCGTGCTGGCGCAGGAACTGGGCAAGCACGGCATCCTGGTAAACTGTATCCAGGCCGGCGTCACCGACACCCCGGCGCTGCGCAAGATTCCGGGCAATGAAAAGATTGTGGAAGGCGCGCTGCGCCGCAACCCGGTTGGACGCCTGACCACCACGCAGGACGTGGCGATCACCATTCGCCAGCTGTCACACCCGGACATCCAGTGGGTCAGCGGCTCGGTTATCTTTGTAGACGGCGGCGAGGACGCGTGCGCCGGCTAAAGCAGAAAAACCGCCGGCCCCTTGTAAAAGCGGCTGGCTGCGCTGGATGAATATGACCACAGACGAAATTTTGGCCTTGTATGACGCAGAGATGCGCCGCGATCCTTTCGATCTATTTGGGCAAATAGAGAAATGGCCGGGGCTGACGCGCGTGGTAATGACGCCGCCCAGCCGCCATGGCGGCTGGATTCTGTTTACTCGCCTGGACGCTGACACCATCGAGGCCGCCATTGCGACGCAAATCGCCGATCTGGGTGATCGCAGCGGGGGCTGGACGGAGAGCTTCGAATGGAAGGTCTTCGACCACGACACCCCGGCCGATCTCAAGCAGCGGCTGCTCGCTCATGGTTTCGAGGCTGAGGAACCTGAGGCGCTGATGGCCCTCGATCTGGAGGACGCGCCGCCGCGCCTGCGCGCGCCGCTGCAAGCCGACGTTCGGCGCATCAGCGATCCGGCGCAGGTGAAGCAAATCACGGTGGTGCAAGAGGGCGTGTGGGACGATGCGAAGCTGGGGCTGGTGGAGGAACTGGCGCAGACGCTGAGCACGCGCCCGGACCTGCTGAGCATCTTTCAGGCCTACGCGGATGAACAGCCGGCCTGCAACGGTTGGATGCGCTACCACCCCGGCCGCCAGTTTGCCGATTTGTGGGGCGGTTCCACACTGCCCGCCTACCGCGGCCGTGGTCTTTATACGGCGATCGTCGCTGCCCGCGCGCAGGAAGCCCGCGCACGCGGCGTGCGTTTTCTCACCGTGGACGCCAGCCCGATGAGCCGTCCCATCCTGGAAAAACTGCACTTCCGCTGCCTGACCTACACGACGCCGTTTGTCTGGAAGAAGCCTTGACGCCCACGGCGCGCCGCCGGTTGCTGTTAGCCTGGCGGCAAAGCGGCGCGCCGTGGGTTTTTCATGACTGTTGACGGCCTGCCGGCGCATCACTTCCGTGCGCGCACCTTGATGCTGGCCATGACGCGGTCCAGCGGAACGTTGCCCAGGCGGCCATTGGCCTGCGCCTGCAGCGTTGCTATGTCGCCCTCGCTAAACACCTGCGTGATGGGCAAATAGTCACGCGCCACAATCTCTACCTCGCTAAAACCGGCCTGGCGAATGGCCTCGACATAGTCGGCCTCCAGCCAGGCGCCGGCCACGCAGCCAGCCCAGGAATCCAGGTCCGCGCGCAGCTCATCCGGCACGGGCGCTTCGAAGACCATGTCGGACACCGCCAGCTCGCCGCCCGCTTTGAGCACGCGCTGAGCCTCGCGAAAGACCTGGGGCTTGTCCGGCGACAGGTTGATGACGCAGTTGGAGATGATGACATCCACCGAGGCGTCATCCACGGGCATCTCTTCGATCTCGCCCCAGCGAAACTCGACGTTGGTCAGCCCCAATTTCCTGGCGTTACGCCGCGCCAGCCGGATCATGTCGGTGGTCATGTCCAGGCCGATGACGCGGCCGCTGGGGCCAACCTGGCGCGCGGCCAGGAAGCAGTCAATGCCGCCGCCGCTGCCCAGGTCGAGCACCGTCTGGCCGGGGCGCAGACCGGCAATGGCGGTGGGGTTGCCGCAGCCCAGGGCAATCGCGGTGACCGAGTCAGGCAAATCGGCCACCTGATCCGGGGCGTACAGGGTGGAGACCGTGCTGGACGCCGGCTCGCCGCTGACATTGACCAGATCGAGGCTGGTCAGGTCAAGCGTGACTGAGCTGGCAGGACTGCAACAGCCGGCGGTCGCGGCCGGTTCGCAGCAGCTGACCGCGGCGATGCGACCGTCGTGCTCGGCCGCGTCGACCTGGCGGGCCAGCGCGCCGTAGCGGTCACGCACGCGGCCGTGGACGCGGTCGGCTGCGGGGAGATCAGATGAGGTAATTGGATCAGACATCGTTCAAACTCCTTGACATGATTTCCGGCTGGCCGTGAGGCGCCAACGCGCGCTGCGGGCGCACCGGATGATTTTTGTATAGACAATCGTCTATGGATTTGGTCAAAAAAAGAGCGTCCTGACTCACCTTGCTGCCTGCGTGGGCTGGAGTGACCAGACCTCCTGCTCTGGCGCAAACCGTTGCAGGATCACCCCGCAGCAAATCGCCACCTCATCCTGGTTGAGGCTGTAGTAAACCTGGCGTCCATCCCGGCGCACCGTGACCAACCCCGCTGCGCGCAGCAGGTTCAGGTGATGCGACACCGTCGGCTGGCTGACCTCGTTGCCCGCGCGGCCAAGCGCCTCCACCACGTCGCTGACGCACAGCTCGTTGCAGCACAGAATCTGCATGATCTGCTGTCGCGTCTCATCGGCCATCGTCTTGGCAAACGCAACCAAGTCGGTCATGGTTCAAACATCGTATAGATAGTCATCTATGCGTCAGTATATCACGATCCTATCCAGATGTCAAGCGCCACGCCCGACACGGGTGCATTTCAAACTGGGGGCAGATCGGGCGACTGCAAGTCGCCGCAACGCTTGCAAAGTCCACCTGCGTGGACTACACCCCGAAACTGAAATGCACCCGCCCAACACAGATCAAGCCTTCTTGATGTTGAATTGCCGCTAAACAAAAAGGAGTTGGCAGTGGTAAAACACTGCCAACCCCACGTTCCCAAATCGGTTTGTCTCTATCTGCGTATCTTCTCGATCATCCGGGCACGGCCTTGCGCCTGCCCCCGTGGGCGACTGCCAGGGTACACCCCAACAAACCAAAGAGGCTTCTCGATCATCCAGGGTAGGGGCACGGCCTTGCGCCTGCCCCGTGGGCTACGACCGCGAGTTGACAACCAGCGCGCCGATCACACCGGGCACCCAACCCACAATCGTTAGCAACGTCACCAACAAGACCGTCCCGCATCCTTTATCAAGGACCGCCAGCGGCGGCAAGAGAATACACAGTAACGCACGTCCGCAACCCATCGGTTATACTCCTTCTTGAAGCCATTCGGCTCAGACGTTTTGTGATTGTTTTTCGCAAGCGAATCACGCTCAATAATACGCACGAGTCGCTGAGGAGTTGCAAAAGGGCGCGCAAACTCAGACGATGGCGCCCTTGAAAATGACGCCGCGTTCGAGCAACGCCGCGTGCAGGCGCTCTGCCTGGTTTGCCTCTACCACGGCCAGGGCGCGCGAAGGATCGGCGGTGACAAAACGTGTCAGCATCGGGCTGATCTCTGGGTCTTCCAGTAATTCGTCCAGGATTTTGTTGGCATCGAACTGAATGAGCGTCAAGGTTTGCAGGCGCGCCTTGCCGAAGTGCCCGGCCCAGGCCTTGATCTGGAGATCGAGGCGGGGCGGCAGTGGGCCGATGCACAGCACCTGCAGCACGTCCAGGATAGAAGTCGCGGTCCAGCCGTTGTCAATGGCGTGACGCACCGCGCTGGCCGTAACCTGCCAGATTCCGGCGTCATTTTGCTCACAGAATGGTTCGATCTGAGCAATCTGATGAATACTGGGTAAGCGGCGCTGAAAGGCGATCGTTCCATCGGGCGCGACCGTTAATGACGGCTGCGGAGTGGCAACCTCGCTGCGCGTGCGCGTCGCCAGCTGACCATCCTGCAGCAGCGCCTGGTGGACAGCGTCCACGGAGGCCGCGCCGAACTTGAGCAAGACGAGATCTGCGGCCGGGCGGCTGGTCACGGCGCTGGCAATCTGTTCGTTGCGCAGAGCCTGGTCCAGCAGCGAAGGTTCGGCGGCTTGCAGCAGCGCAACATGAGCGTGCACCACCACGCGTTCCATCGCGGTCGCCCATTCACGCAGGTCGCGCTCCACATTTTGCGGCAGCGAGTTGCTGCTCGTGGTGTTGAGGAATTCGATAATGCGCGGAATAGCCCAGCCGCGCCGGCTGCCGCGGTAGACTGACTGCCGCGTCAGCTGATAATGGACGGCGCGCTCGGCGCTGAGGCGGTTGCAGAACTGATCGAGCGCGGCCAGCACCACATCGGAGACCGGGTCAAGCGCAAACACATCGAAGTTGGGCTGCACGATCACCCGGCCACTTTCGGTGCTGATTTGCGGCATCGGCCCATTGGCAAGCAACCAACGTCCCATGTCGGTCAGCCGATAGGCCGCAAATCCAGAGGGCGGTTGGGCGACATAATCGCTGCTCGAGGTTTCTATTTCATAGCCCAGATCAACCAGTCCCAGCCAATACAGCCCTTCGCGCACGACGGTCAGGGCAAACTCAGCGTCAATCTGGTACCAGCTCGTCTCCTCATCGAAAGCACGTTCGAATACCCAACCATACGGGTTGGCTGCATAGGGGTTGATTCCATAGCTGTACGTGCGTCGTTGCGACGTGCGGCTGCGACCGCGGGGAAGCAGAAATGCGAAATCCTGGTTATGCAGTCGGTCAACCAGGGCGTTTGCTAATACCCAGTCATCGGCCGGCAGCTGCGAGATGTGATGCAGCACCGTCTCGCGGGCGCTTACGACCCCCGCATGCGCCAGGACGAAAGGCGTATCATTGGTGTGCAGCCCCGCGTCATTGATGCCATAGATCTCATTCCAAAAACGCCCTTTACGCCACAAGTCGAAGCAGCGTTTGACCCGTGTGGTCGGCTCCAATGCCAGGAAGGCGGCTTTTTCATTCGCCACCACCTGGTTGCGCTTATGGCTGAGCATTTCCAATTCTTGCAGCATACGGCGCAGGAAAAAGAGCCGTCGCGCGTCTTTTTCACTCATGCCCGCGCTCAGCGTGGTCTTGACAAGCAAGACTTCATTGACGGCGCGCAGATCGAGCTTACGCAACCATAGGGTTTGGGTCTCTGTCAACGGCTTTTCGCGCAGATAACTCCAGTAAAGGTAAAGATCGCGCTGGAACACGCGGGCCGAGCTTTCACGCACCGTGTGAATTTGCAAGACGTGGGGTTTATTTGTTGGTACAGGGGGCAGATGCTCGCGCGCCTCCTGGGGAATCCAGAGTACGGCCCCCGGTTCCAAATCCAGGAGGCCGCTCACGCTGCTGCCGCTGAAACTGGCTGGCTCTCGTGTCAGAACCAGGCCGCGTTCCATCAATTTGATGATGACCGCTTCGAACGTGTTACTTGGCGGCGGCCCATAGCGCTCAAGCCAACGCGTGCTGTTCGTCGAATCCACGACCGTCTGTGTACGCACCAGCTCGGACTTCAGCCCGGCGCTGCGCACTTCGCCATCTACGGCTTGCAGGCGCTGCAGAACCGTGATTTCGCGGCTGTTCAGGCGCGCCCAGGCGCGGGTAATGGCCGCGGGCGTGTACAGATGATGCACCAGCGCGTTGACCAGGGTCTCTTTGCGCCGATCAGGCACTTCGATCTCGGCGGTGCGCGCCATCCGTGTCAGGACGTGTATCTTGTAATTGTTCAGGGCTTCGATTAACGTGAGAAGCATTGATTTTTCCTGCGTGCGTCTCTACGGTTCGATTTTAGGCATAAAGCCGCGCCGCTCCATCTCTGCGATCAAGTCATTGACATGCCGCGGATGGACAGCCGCCAGACGGGGGGAGAAGATGTGCAGCAGAAAGCGACGAATGCCGCCGACTCGCAGCATCTCCTGCAAGACAAAATCATCGGCAAACTCCACCACGGACAAATGGTCATAGAGATGAAAATTGTCCTGCGTATCGGCCCAACCCTGTAAGCGGGCGCGCGCGGGCGCGGGCAACTCAGCGCCGCTGGCTGCGATCAGGGTGGAAAAAATTTCCTCGAGGGGATGTCCAGCCTCCAGGGCGTTTTGCAGGCTCTCGCCCGTAATCTGATAGATGTGCTGTCCCTGCCTGACGCTGACTGGGACGCCGAGGGTCGTCAACAGGTTGATGAGCGCGGGCGGGGCTTGCTGATGCTCCAGATAAAGCATCAAATCTGGCATGATACGCAGCGGCGACGGAGAGGTCTGCAGCGCCGCAGGCAGAGGCAAACTCTGCGGCAAGTCTGGTTCCCGCGTCACACCCGCCTTTTCAACCGGCTCAGGCAGCGGCGCGGCGCTGGGGGTATCGCTGGCGCTCAGGCCAAAGAGATGCGGCTCCTGCAGCCACGCCAGCAGGACCGCCGCGGCATGCTCGCAGTTTTGCACGGCAAATGGACAGCTGCACTGCCAAAAACATGCCCCCTGATGGGTGTAGTGGATGGTGACATGATAATGCCGCACCGGGCCGCGGCGGACATCGGCTTCCAGGATCATTCCCGCGGACGTTTTGTTCAGTTTGGTATTGAACACGCCCCCGGTGATCAGGTAGTTGCGCCCCTGCGCCAGGGCCGATTCCGAAAAGCGCGCCAACAACGCAGATTTGAACGGACTGCTCGCGCCTGCATCCGTTGGGTTAGGCATGGGGGCGCTCATAGCGCCGGCTGCCGGCGTGATCGCTGGCGGTGGCGTAGAAGTTGGGCTGATAATCGAGAATTTCGTGCGCGTATAAAATCTCGTAGCGATAGCCCTGTTCGGTCAGGAAGAGCTGCCGGTTGGCGGCAAATTCCTGATCGTTGGTGTCTTTGGTTACTAAAGTGTAGAAGTGCGCCAGCAGGCCATTTTTCTTGGGGCGCAGGATGCGTCCCAGGCGTTGTGCTTCTTCCTGACGACTGCCATAGGTGCCGCTCAGTTGAATGGCCACGTTGACCTCCGGCAGGTCAACGGCAAAGTTCGCCACTTTGGACACCACCAGCCGATTCAGTTCGCCGTCGCGCATCTGTTGAAACAGGCGTTCGCGTTCGCGCACCGGTGTGCTGCCGGTGATGAGCGGCGCTTCGATGATTTCGGCCACGCGCTCTAACTGATCAATATATTGGCCGATCACAAGCACCTGGTCATTATGATGCTTCGCAAGCAGCTGCGCCAGGGGCACGATCTTGGCCGCGGTCGTGGCTGCCGTTCGATACTTCTCGCGGTCCTCAGCCAGGGCATAAGCCATGCGTTCATCGTCAGGCAGAGAAATGCGAATCTCGTGACATTCAGCCGTCGCAATCCAGCCCTGCGCCTCCAGGTCTTTCCAGGGTACATCGTACTTTTTGGGGCCGACCAGGGAGAAGACATCCTCCTCGCGGTGGTCTTCGCGCACCAGGGTGGCTGTCAGCCCCAGACGGCGCCGCGCCTGAATTTCCGCCGTGATGCGAAAGACCGGCGCGGGCAGCAGGTGTACTTCATCGTAGATGATCAACCCCCAATCGCGCTGGTCAAAAAGATGAAAATGAGGGTATTCATTCTCAGGCGTAAACTCTTCGCCCCGCGGCCGCCGCGGCCGCCAGGTCAAGATCTGATAAGTGGTCACGGTGATCGGTCTGATCTCTTTGGTCAGCCCGCTGTATTCCCCCACCATGTCTTCGGTGACGGTGGTCTTGTCCAGCAGCTCGCGAATCCACTGCCGGGCGGCCACCGTGCTGGGCGTCAAAATCAACGTGTTGCATTGCAGTTTCTGGATGGCCGCCATGCCCACCATCGTTTTACCGGCGCCGCAGGGGAGGACGATCACGCCGCTGCCGCCGCGCGCGGAGCCGCCGGCATAGAAGGTGTCCGCCGCATCCTGCTGATAATGACGCAGGGTAAAGGCTTCGCCGGTGGCGCGGCTGGCTGTTAGCAAGCTGATTTCCAACGGCGCCCCTTCGACGTAACCGGCCACGTCTTCGGCCGGGTAGCCGACATGCAGCAGGGCTTGCTTGATATGCCCACGGCGCGCAGGATCCACCAAAAGGGTGTTGGCGTCGAGCTGACCTAGCAGAAAGGGTTTCAGTTCCTTACGCCGGGTCAACTCAGTCAGCAGGGCGACATCTGTGGAGGTGAGGATGAGCAAACCATCCTCGTTTTTCTCCAGGCGCACACGGCCATAGCGCCCAAGCGATTCGCGAATGTCAAACGCCACATTTTCGGGGATGTCGAATTTGGCATACTCGGTCAGATCGTGCAAGATTTCATCGGCGCTGAGGCCAGCGGCAGCCGCGTTCCACAGGCTAAGCGGGGTGATCTTGTAGGTGTGGATGAATTCCGGGCTTTTTTGCAGCTCAGCAAAGCGC
>DAISHS010000155.1:3298-9924 GCA_036822415.1 Chloroflexota bacterium | reverse complement strand
CCAGATCCTCAGCCTGACGGTCATGTTCGATCACGATGTCGTTGACGGCGCGCCCGCGACCCGTTTTGTCAGGCGGCTGGTGGAGCTGATCGAGAGCGGGTACGGGCTGGTAGAGACGGCTGACGGGTGATGCGCTGATCGAAACGGGCATCGTCCCGCGGAGTGACAGATGAGGACGCAGAAAACCCTTCCGCCTTCTGGCATTCTGGTCGCCGTGGCGTCTTGCATGGCGCTGCAGATGACCGGCTTTGTGCTGATTTTGCCGCTGTTCGCCCGCCGCTTCGAGAGTCTGAGGGCTGGCGTCGAAGCCTTTGCCATCGTGGCTTTGCTGGCGCTGGTTACCGGGTTGGGTTTGCGCCTTCCGCAACGCCTGGCATAGGTCGCTTGAGCGATGCACGACGTTTGCCCGGCCGCCTGGCATAATAAGTCAGATCTGTCGGGCGCCGCGGCGCCAGCCGCCATCTTGCGCTGCGTGTCAGCAGTTGCAGAGCAACCCCCTCATGCAGGCTGTCGTCGCCTTCCTGCAGGCCGACGATCAGGCCGGGCGTGGTCTGCTGGCGGAACCGTCCTCCGCCCTCCTCACCGCCGATGGCCGCAGCCTGCTGGAGCAATTCCTGGCCGGCGCGCGGCAGGCGGGTGCGCTCGCAACCGATCAGGCTCTTGGCCGGTATCTGGATCTGTTCCAGACGGATGCAGGGCCAAGTCCGTTCAGTACAATCAGAAAAACGTCTACAAGGGATAGGTGGAAGGTTCCGTGGTCATGGACGTCACTCAGGCGCAGGAGACTGCGGGGTGGTCATCGATCCCTCGTTGTCGCCTTGCTCCGCCGGAGTCGGTGGGGGAAGCAGCATGGCCGCTTTCTCGGCGCGCGGGGTCACGATGAAGCGGATGCCGCTGGCGTAGTCCTGGCGAACCATCAGATCGCGCTGCACCAGGTAATCCAGCATGGGCAACACCTCGATGAAGTCGCCCCAGCCAAGCTCGGCGAGCGCCTTGCGATTGTCCTGCGAAAAGCCGCCGTTCTTCTGGGCGATGTAGAGCAACTGCCGCACCTGGGCGTCCACCTCGGCGGCGACATTGGCCTGCACGTCGGCGAAACACGCTTCGAACGCCACTGCGTCTAGCGTCTCGTGGCCCAGCCGCACCGCCGCCTCCAGCACATCAGCGCAGTTGCGGTTGAACTGGCGCGGAAGCCCAACAGCAGAAGCCGCCAAGCGACCAATGGCTTCATCGCTGAAAGGATAGGCATTGGTCCGTTCTTCGCGGCGAACCAGGTTCAAAGTTTTGACGGCAATCTCGTGCAGCTCCTCCCGCTTGAGCACCTGGATCTGTAGCTGCCGATTGAAGATACCGAGAATGGAGCCATAGATGTCCTGCGCCACGGTCAGGGTGCGGCCCGTTAGGATGAAGGCGCACTTCTCGCTGCGCAGGATGGGCAGCGCGCCATCGAAGAGGCTGCGCACCTTGAGGAATTCATCGGGACGAGGATCGGTCTTGTCCAGGTCGTCTATGGCGATCACGATGTGCTGGTAGCGCCGGCGCGCTCGCGTCAACAGCTCTTCGACCCAGTATTCAGGATTGTCCAGCCCGATCTGTCTCTCGACGCCGCTTTCGATGCCTGCTTCGCCCCCCAGCGAGCCGACGCTGAAGAGGCTGACGTCGAACTTGCCCTTGATTGACTTGGCGCGCTTGTGGCTGACGCTGACCCCGCGCATGGCTTCGGTAATGGCCCTGGCCTCATCGTCCTTGTCGGACAGGGCGGTCGCCAACGCGAAAAGGATCAGGCGGTGGAACTCGGCCAGCGTGCCGCCTTTGAAGTTGTCAATGTAGATGGGCAGCAGGCGCTCCTTGACCTGACTGGCCTCGTAGGAGAGCTCGTGCAGCGCCTGCAGGATGAAGGTGGTCTTGCCTACACCCCACATGCCGCGCACCAGCACATTGGCCCCGCGCATCAGCGGCTGGATAACCAGATCAAGTTCTTCCTCGCGTCCCGTGAACAGTCGGGCGAGCCGCCTCGGGTCGTCCTTGGGCGGCACATCGGAGAAGGGTGGGAACTGGCGCAGCCCCCATTGGCTGAGGATGTCCTTTTGCCGCACCATGAGTGACTCACGCATAAATTATCTCCTCGCTGCTTCTTCCAGCGTTTGCGCGATGAGGGCAGCCTTGCCAGACCTGCCCAGGTCGAGATAGAGCTTCCTGGCGTCTTCCAGGTCGCTGATACCCTTTGGCAGCACCTTGAGCTGGAACTCCAGGTTGCCCAGCGATTCCTTGGCGTTGGCCATGCCCTGCTGCGCCGCCTGGCGGCTCGTTTCGTCCGTGGCTTCCTCGGCGGCCTGGTCGTAGAGGTAATAGGCTTCGCCGTAGTAGAGCAAAGCGGGGTCGTAGAGGTTCATCATCTGGTAGATATGGCCCATCTCTATGTAAGCGTTGGCCTTGCCTGCCACGTCGCCCAGCTTCTTGTAGGTGGCGGCGTTGGCCTGCTGCTGTTTCAGCGCCTCGGTCCAGCGACCAGCCTGCTTCAGGCAGAGGGCCAGGCGAAAGCCGATCTCGGCGGCGCGGGCCAACTCCCGATCGCTTTCCGCCTTGCCCAAGATCTCACACGCCTGTTGATAAGTGGAAATAGCAGCTTCCCAGTTCTGGTCGCGCTCATGGCGGGCTGCCAAATGCACCAGGTAGGTCACCCGAGGCGGCCACTCGTCGGCGTCCTCCAATTCGACGAACTCGAAACCGGTGACATTCCGCACCCATTGGGCTAACTGGAAAGCCTGACCCGTAGTTCTGTCAATCTGACGTCCCATCTCAAGGGCCTGCAAAGCTGCATCATACTCTTGTGTCGAAGCGCCGTTCAACCGTGCTGCAGCAACACGGCCAAGCACAGAAAGGGCGGACCTGACCACCTCTACCGTCTGCAACAGCTGCTGATCGTATCGGATCAATGTCTGATAGACAGGCGGTGGTTCTTTCAACAACATGCCGAGAGTTCTTGTTTCTTCGGGCGACAGACGTCTCTCGTAGATTCGATTAGCATCTCGCTCAACCCCGTCAAGCTCTTTGGTAAGTTGCGTCGTCAGATGGAGAGCGTCCTCATATCTGCCTTGAGCAATGAGATGCTTTCCGAACTCGATGATGTTTCCTGCCGCGCGCATTGTCGCAGGTTGGCTGGCGCCTGCCAGGCTTGAAGTGAGAGACTTAGCAAGAGCAGAGATAGTTTGCTCGAAGTCCCGTTCTTCTAGTCCATCCAGGATACGCGCTCTGACGCGTTGCACAAAGGCGAGGCTTGCTGCATCACCGATACTTTCGAACAAATCGGAACTTCTGTCTAGGTATTGCAGCGCTTCTTGATATTCGGCTTTCTGTGTTAGGGCATCAGCCTCTCTGATCGCGGCAACGGCTTGCGAGCGATGAACATTGGCCAAGCCGTAAAATACGTTAGCCTCACCAAGACGAGTTCCGATAGCCTGGAAGTCCGCCAGCGCTGCCCAGTAATGCTGTTCCGCCCCGGTCAAATTCTCCTGCCGTAGTGCCAGATCGCCCAGGGCTTTTCGGGTGTTTGCTACCCCTAGGCGAGCGCCGATGGCCTGATAGTCTGCCAATGCCGCCCAGTAGTGCTGCTTTGCCCCGGCCAAATCGTCCTGCCGCAGCGCTAGATCGCCTAAGCCTGCTCGAGTGTTTGCCGTCCCCAAGCGATCGCCAATTCCCTGAAAATCGACCAGTGCACCCCAATAGTGCTGCTCCGCGTCAGTCAAATCGTCCCGCCGCAGCGCCAAGTCTCCTAATGTCTTGCGTGCATTGGCCGCGCCCAGACGGGCGCCGATAACCTGGTAGTCGACTAATGCCGCCCAATAGTACTGCTCCGCCCCAGTCAAATCATCCTGTCGCAGCCCCAAATCACCCAAGGCTAATCGAGTGTTCGCGGTCCCAAGGCGATCACCTACGGTCTGGAAGTCCGCCAGTGCTGCCCAGTACTGCTCCGAGGCCGCCGCCAAGTCGGCCTGCCGCAGCGCCAGGTCGCCCAGAGATTTGCGGGTATTTGCCACTCCTAGGCGGGCGCCAATTATCTGGAAGTCAGCAAGTGCCGCTCGATAGTGCTCGCCTGCGCTAGTCAAATCGGCCTGCCGCAGTGCCAAGTCACCTAGGGATTTACGAGTGTTCGCTGCTCCCAGTCGGTCACCTACTTCCTGGAACAGTCTTAGGGCCTGCTCGTAACTTACTAGCGTCGCGTCTAGCTGATCCAGAAAGGCGAGCATGTCGCCCTGGGACTTAAGTACGTTGGCTTCGCCCAGGCGGGCGCCCACGGTGCGGAACAGGGTGAGCGCCTGGTCGTAGCGCGCCAGCGCCTCGTCCGTCCGCTTCAAGAAATATAGCACATCTCCTTGCGCTTTTAAGACGTTGGCTTCACCGAGACGATTGCCAACTCGACGATGCAAGGCCAAGCTTTGCTCATATAGATCAACTGCTTCTGACGACCGTCCTTCCTCGTGGTAAATATCAGCCAGAGCAGAAAGAAAGCGTGCTTCACCCCCTATATCGCCACTTCGCTTGCTTGCCGTAAGTGCTCGCTGCACCACAGCAAGGCGGGCCTCTCGGAAACCACCTAGCGCCAGTGGGTTGTACAACGCGTCTGCATAGGCTATCACCTCGGGCCAGTACTCATGCGCCCAATACCATTCCTGACCGGCCAGCATGTTGGTGATTTCATCACGGACGATACTAGACACGATCGTGAGATCTTCACCATAGATCCTGCTTTCGGCCGCCTGTACCAACTGAAGGTAGTAGGCTGCTACGACTCGCCCATAGTTGTCTCGTTCACCATGTTTCTCTAGCTCAGCAACACCAACGGAACGCGCCATTGGATGGAGTTGATAGCGCTTGCCCTGCCTTTGCACCAGTCCAGCTTGCTCCAACACGGCTATCGCCGTTCGCCAGTTATCCACTTGGCAGATTCCATCAACTGCCTGCGCATCGAAACTTGAAGCAAATACGGCCAGGCGACGGAAGAGCGTCCTGGCTTCTTCGCTCACCATATCAAGCGAAGCACCCAAGATATTCTGGGTATTAGGCCATGTTCCTTTCTGGATTTGTTGCCGCAGAATGTCAAGAGATACATCATGATCTCCAACTTGTGCAGCCACTAACCGGATTGCCAGAGGATGTCCCGCCAACAGTTGGACTAACTCGGCCACTGATGCTGTCTGTTCCGCAGGAATTGCCGTTCCGTAGCTTTCTGCGGCCTTCAGAAACAAACGAACGCCACTCTCGATGTCTAGCCCATCAAGCACGACCTTTCCAGTTCGAGGTAGACGTACATCCTCAGCTCGACTGGTCAGTAGCACTTTACTCGGCCCAGGGAGCGCCTCCAAGAAACTCAATATCTCGAGGTTGTGAGAAACGGCATCATACTCGTTCAGTATCAGCAGAACCCGGCGATTTGCCAGGTACTGACGAACGGCGTCAGGTGACGTTGCATTCGGTCGCAGGTCAAAGGTTCTCTGCACTGTTTCCAACAATTCAGCGAGAGCGTGATTTCGGTCTCGGCAGTATGCCCAACACAGACCATCAGAGAATTGTTCCTGTTCCATCAGCCGGTGGGCAACTTCCAGGGCTAAGGCACTCTTCCCAACTCCAGCCAAACCTACGATACTTACAATCGGAATGTAGGGATCAAGCAGAAGCTTTATGACGCGCGCGATTTCCCCCTCTCGATTGACGAAGGGAGAGACGCGTGTGGGTAGGTTATTGACGATCGTTTTCTCCGTTGAGGAGGCGTGTGTTGGTATTGTGTTCGCCATTGCTGCCTAAGAGACCATCATCGGAACCTGTCCTAGATAAGATCAAGGATGTCATTAACTCCTCCGGCTCCCACTGCCGCCAGCCGTCCAACCGCTCGGTCCGGCCTAGCAGCCAACGCGTGCGCCATCGAATACTGGCCGCGAATCAAGCAAATTATACCTCTGAAGCGAACCATCGCCAAGATCGAAATCAGACAACCGCGCCCCCAATGTAGGGTAAGTAACCGCAGACTCGGCGCGTCTAAAGAGAAGAGTAAGTGATCGGGCCAACCACACTGGCACGCGCTGCCTGCAAGCCGAGACAATTGTGGGAGAGAGTGCCTCATGTCAATGATCAACCTATCGAGCAGGGCCGGCGAGCAGATCAACGGCCCAGCCTAGGCCACTCGCTACTCGGTGGCAGCGCCGCCGATGGACGAGCACAACCGCAAGCTGGCGGCCAACGCCCCGCCAGGGACGCCGGCGACATGCTCAACGAGATCACGCTGGCGATGGCGGCCGGCCTGAGGTTGAAGATATTGTCTATGGCCATCTACCCCTACCAGACATAGGCCGAGGCAATCAAGAAGATCGCCGAGGTCTATAACCGCACCGGGCTGACGCCAGCAGTCAAGCGGACTGTTCACGGCCTGGCTGGCCTGGGCGAGGCGTTAGCCTTGCGACGCGAAAAACCCGCGCTTCCCGTGCGTCGACGAATCTTGAAAATCCGAAGTTGGCATCACGATTTTCAAGGATACAATCGGGCCATGCTCATACCACGACCGATCGTTATCGCCCAAATCGTGCGCTTGCTGGCTATTCATCCCCTCGTCGCTCTGTTGGGGCCGCGCCAAT
>DAISHS010000155.1:0-3198 GCA_036822415.1 Chloroflexota bacterium | reverse complement strand
TGGAGAACCCGGTGGATGCGCGTCGGCTGGCCGCGCCTCTGACCGTGTTGGAGGCGCTGACCGGGCTGGTCGTCATTGATGCTGCCCTTGCTGTCGGCGCTGAACGCCGTTCACGACGCCCAGGTGCGCGTCCCCAGCCCTCCCCGACGGCGCTGGTCGCGCTGGCCTCGGCGAATTCCACGCTCTCACGTGCGTAAAACCGGTACCCCTCTTCAGCCAGGCGTCGTTCGTTGCGCGCCCGGGCGTCCGTCAGATGCCACGGGTAGTCAGCCTGGTTCGCCTTACCCCAGCGCGGCGGCGGTTCTTGCGCCTAACCTGCGCGCAGCGCTCCCTCCAACACCCGTATCGCCCGCAGATACTCCTCAAGTTCGATGTGCTCCTCCGGCGTGTGATCCAGGCTGGAATCGCCAGGACCATAGGCGGCGATGGGGCAGCCCCACGCGGGGCCGACGACGTTCATGTCGCTGGTGCCGGTCTTGAGGAGGTAACCGGGCTTGCCCCCCTCGCGCCGGATGCCGGCCAGCAGGGCGCGCGCCAGCGGGGTGTTCTTGTCGGCCACGTAGGCTGGCTCCTGACCGCTGCAGGCGAGACGCCAGGTCGCCGGCGCGGTCGTGACCTGCTGGGCCAGCGCGCTCAAGTCGGTCTGCAGCGCGTCGATGCCGCAGCCGGGCGGCAAGCGCAGCCCCACGCGCAGATCGGCCCACTCGCGCAAGCCATCAGCCCCGCTGGCCATGCTGCGCAGGCTGGGCAACAGTTGGCGAAATGGGCCTGCCTGTTCCTCGCTTTTGATTTTCGCATAGCCAATGACCTGCTGCCACCAGGCCACGGCTTGCTCATTGACCCCCAGGCGGTCGCCGGCGCTGTGGCCGCAGGGGCCTTCGATGTGCAGATCGGCCAGCAGACGTCCTTTGTAGCCCAGGGTGATGCGTTCCCAACCGCTCGGCTCGCCGATGATGCAAGTCGCGGGGACGCCCTCAGCCAGGAAGCGGTCGCGAATGAAACGAGCGCCCTTGCTGCTGGCCGCCTCTTCCTCGGTCGCGCCGACCACGACAAAGCGCACGCCGGGGCGGGGGCCGAGGCGCGCCACGGCCGCGGTGAACGCGGCCAGCGGCCCTTTGGCGTCCACCGCGCCGCGGCCAAAGAGCCTGCCATCCTCCATGCGCACGGGAATGCGCCCTGGCACGGTGTCTTGATGGCCGAGCAGCATTACCGTGCGCGGCGCATCCGCTGCGCCCATCTCGCCGACGGCATTGCCGGCTTCGTCCACGTATGCCTTCGTGTAGCCATTGGCTATCATTTGACGGGTCAAGAAGTGCGCATGACGGCTTTCCGCGCCGGACAGGCTTTCGATGGCGAGCATCTCATGTAAGAGTTGGATAGCTTGGGTGTCGTTCATATAAGTTACCGGTTGTTTGGCGCAAAGAGCCAGGTTTTTGCCACGAATTGCACGAATGGCACGAATTTCTTTATTCTTTGTGTTCTCTGTGGTTATTTGTTTTTTTGGTGTCGTTTGGTGCGCAAAGAGACAGGTTTTGCCACGAATTACACGAATTGCACGAATTTCTGTGTTCTCTGCGTTCTCTGTGGTTATTTGTTTGCGGCTATTTACTTTCGTTTGCTGCGGGCGCGTTGACGGGGCGGGCGAGGGCGGCGGCGACGGCGGTCACGGCGAGGTCTAGTTCAGCCGGGGTGATGACCAGCGGCGGCAGCAGGCGCAGGACGGTGGGGCCGGCCGGTAGAGCCAGCACGCCCAGGGCTTGCAGGCTCTGCAGATAAGGGGTGACACGCGTGCGCAGCTCGATGCCAACGATCAGCCCGCGGCCGCGCACCTGGCGCACAACCGGCAGATGGGTGACGTGGGCCAGCAGCTGTTCCTGGATGTACGCGCCGTTGCGCGCCGCCTGGCCGGGTAAATCGGCCTGCGCCAGCACGTCGAGGGTGGCCAGAGCAGCCGCGCAGGCCAGGGGATTGCCGCCAAAGGTGGAACCGTGGCTGCCCGCGGGCAGAGCGCCCAACCGCTCATGCAGCATGACGCCGCCCATGGGCACGCCGCCGGCCATGCCCTTGCCCAGGGTGAGCAAATCCGGCGTGACGCCATCGTGCTGACAGCCAAACCAACGCCCCGTGCGGCCAAAACCGGTCTGCACCTCGTCTACGATCAGCAGCGCGCCGGCCTGCTGGCATAACGCCTGCACGCCAGCCAGGTAGCCGGCGCTGGGCGGTCGTACGCCCCCTTCTCCCTGCACCGGTTCCACGATCACGGCCGCGATTTGATCGTTCAAGGCGGCGCGCAGCGCCTCCCGGTTGTCGTATGGCACATGCCTGAAGCCCGGCACGAGCGGCTCGAACGGCTCGCGGTACTTTGGCTCCCAGGTCGCGCTGAGACTGCCGAAGGTGCGGCCATGAAACGCACGCTGCATGGCAATCACCCCGGGGCGGCCGGTCAAGAGGCGCGCAAACTTGAGCGCGGCCTCGTTGGCCTCCGTCCCCGAATTGCAGAGAAAGGCGCGCGTGAGGCCCGTCGGCGCCAGGCCCGTCAAGCGCGCCAGCAGACGGGCGCGCTGATCGTTGTAAAAGATCTCCGGGCAGGTGATGAGGGTCGCGGCCTGCTGCGCCACGGCCGTCGCTACGGCCGGATGGGCGTGACCGATGAGCGCCACGCCCTGGCCGCTGGTGCAGTCCAGGTAGCGCCGCCCTGCGTCGTCCCACACCCATACGCCCTCGCCCCGCACCAGGGTCAGCGGACGTTTTGGATAGCAGCCGCTCGTGTGCTGCCCTTCGATCTCACTCCAAACTTGGTCGGTCATGGCTCTCTCGTTCTGGTTCGTATTTGGGCTGTTCGCATCTGGGATATGAACGCCGTCGGGGGATTCGCATCCAGGATGCTCACGTCGCCGGGGGCGCGGGTTCGCATCTGGGATGCTCGCGCCGCCGGGGGATGTTCGCATCTTGCGTGTTCGCATCCAGGATGCTCACTCCGCTGGGGATTTGCATCTGAGCTGTTCGCATCTAGGATGCTCACGCCGCCGGGGGCACAGGTTCGCATCTGGGATGCTCGCGCCGCCGGGGGGAATGTTCGCATCTTGCGTGTTCGCATCCAGGGTGCTCACTCCACTTTGCACTTTGCACTTTGCACTCTGCACTCATCATTCATCATTCATCATTCGTGTTCCCTCCCCGGCCAACGCGTCGCGTAAT
>DAISHS010000154.1:3522-9944 GCA_036822415.1 Chloroflexota bacterium | reverse complement strand
GGCTTGCCAGGCCAAACCTGAATAGTAATGCGCCGCGGCCGTTTCCGGCGCCAGCGCGGCCGCAGCATCCAAAAACGCCAGCGCAGCCGCCGGTTGTCCCTGGCGCACGGCCACAGCGCCCAGGCCGGCCAGGGCCGCAGGCTGTTGCGGCGCCACGGTGAGCACTTCCTGCCAGGCTTGCTGCGCCTCGAGCAGGGCGCCATCCTCGAACATCAGGGCGGCCCACTGCAAGCGGGCATCCATCTGCTGGGGATCGAGGTCAGCCGCGCGCCGAAAGGCCGCCAGGGCCGCCGCACGCTGACCGCCCGCGCGCTGCGCGTAGCCCAGGTTGGTGAAGGCCGTCGCCAGGCCGGGGTTCAGTTGCGTCGCTGTGGTCAAGGCTTCCCCCGCCGCCGAGGGGCGTCCCAGCGCCAGTAAGGCGACGCCGAGGTTGTTCTGCGCCACGGCCAACGTGGGATCGAGCTGCACCGCCTGCTGAAATTCGTTCAGCGCCTGAACAACCTGGCCCTGCGCATAAAGGGCCGCGCCAAGCGCGTCGTGCAGAACGGCTGAGCGGGGCTGCAGCGCAAGAGCCGGGCCGAGCAAACCCACGGCCCGCGCCGGCTGACCCGCCGCCAGCGCCTGGTTGGCCAGGCCCCGGCTGACGACCCGCACAACGCCCGGCCCCAGGGTGGCCGCGGCAGAGAGCGAGATGATAAGCGACAAGATAACCCACGGCTGGCGCACATGTTTCACAGGTTGACTATACCATCTTTTCGTAAAAGGGGCAACCCTTGCCAAATGGCGGGTTGACGCGCAGACCGGCGCGTGAAATATATCAATGGCCGCTTTGCGCTTATAATGGGGCGGTGAGAGTTTAGCAAAGGAGACAGAAGGACATGTCAGATGCACGGCCCCCACGGTTTCTATGGGGCAGGGGACTGATGATGGCTGGCGCACTGCTGCTGTCACTGGTGACTGCATTTTGGGTGCAAGCGCAGCTGGATGCCGGGGAACAGGCGCAGGCGCGCCTGTTGACCATCGCCAGTCCAGCGCCGCTGGCCCTGCCGCCGCTGACGACCACGCCCGTCCTGCCACTGACGCCAACAGCGCCAACGCCCGCGCCGCCAGTACGCTTGCAGATTGCGCGGCTGGGGGTGGATCGAGCCGTGGTGCCTCTCTCCTACAAGCCTGACGCCAACGGCGACCTGACGTGGGACACAGACAGCCTGTTTGCCAGCGCCAGCCGGCCTGACCTGGTGGGGCATCTGGTCAGCTCGCCTGATCCAGGCGCGGGCGGCAACGTGGTTCTGAGCGGACACAACTACAACCGCGGCCGCTCGCAATGGCGCGGCGTCTTCGTTGACCTGGCGCATCTGCAGGCCGGCGATCCGATCACGGTGACGGTGGCCGGCGGCGGCCAGTTTGTCTATCATGTGCAAACCGTCAGCGTGGTGCCGTGGCGTGAACAGAGCGAAACCGAATGGCAGCAGCACCAGGCCTTCCTGGGAGCGAGCGCCAGCGAACAGCTCACCCTGGTTACCTGCGGCGGCGCGCCCCGCTGGCCGTTTCCGGCGCGGGTCTATGTGGTGGCCCAGTAGTCGGAGGGATTGACCTCGCCGTGTTTTGTGCAAAAACGGCGAGGTCTTGCTCAGCGCACCAGCTTGAGAAAACGACGCCGTCCAACCTGCAAAATTTGGCTCTGCGCCGTCCCCAGGTCAATGACCGCATCCATTCGCTCCACGCGTTGACCGTCCAGTTTGATCCCGCCCTGCTCCACCAGGCGACGCCCTTCGCCACGGCTGGTCACCAGCCCCGCCGCCTGCAGCAGATCAAGCAAGGCCAACGGCTGCGTCATTTGGAATTCCGGCATGTCTGCCGGCAGCTCGTGCGCCTGAAAAACGGTGCGGAAGTGCGTCTCGGCCTCACGGGCTGCGTCCGCGCCGTGAAAAATCTCGACAATCTCAAAGGCCAGCTTCATCTTGACATCGCGTGGATGGGCCGCGCCGCTTGCCAGCTCATCTTCCATTTGCTTGATCTGCGCGGGCGTCCAGCGTGTAACCAGGCTCATGAAGTTGCTCATGGCCTGGTCAGGAATGGACATCATCTTGCCGTACATCTGGGCCGGCGGTTCGTTGATGCCGATCGCATTGCCGATGGACTTGCTCATGCGCAAATGCCCATCGGTGCCGACCAGAATCGGCAGCGTGATGGCGACCTGCGGTCGCTGATTGAACGCTTCGGCCAGCTTGCGTCCGGCCATCAGGTTGAAAAGCTGATCGGTGCCGCCCACCTGGACATCGGTCTGCAGCGCCAGCGCGTCATAGCCCTGCATCAACGCGTAGAAAAACTCGTGCAGCCAGATGGCTTCGCCGTTGGCAAAGCGCTTGGCAAAATTCTCGCGCGCCAGGAACTGCTGGACGGTAAAGTTGGCCGCCAGGCGAATGACATCGGCAAAGCTCAACGGCGCCAACCAATCGGCGTTGAAGCGGATGTGGGTTGTCGCAGGGTCGAGGATTTTGAAAGCCTGCGCCGTGTAGGTTGCCGCATTGGCGGCCACCTGTGCGGTCGTCAGCTGCTTGCGCACGCCCTCTTTGTCAGACGGATCGCCAATCAAACTGGTGAAGTTGCCGATCAAAAAGGTGCAATCGTGGCCCAGCTCTTGGAACTGGCGCAGCTTGCGCATGGGCACCGTATGCCCCAAGTGGATGTCCGGCGCCGATGGATCCACGCCCAGGTAGACCTTGAGCGGCTGGCCGCTTTGCTGCGACTCGATCAGGCGCGCGCGCAGCTCCTTTTCCATGTTGGCATAGGTCTGGGCGTCTCCAAAATCAGCCCCGCGCATCAAAATCGCCGCTTGTTCATCAATGCTTAGATTCGTCATCACCCTGTCCGCCGTTATCGCAAATTTCCCCCTGGCGCTCATGTCGCCAGGCGGATGCCATTATAATGCCTATCGCACAGTCACACAACTCATCACGGGTGATTGCGGGGCCTCTCAGCGTTTCAGCATGACAGCCGCCTCGGCGCTGGCGCGCAGTGGTTCTACCGCCAACCTGGCCGGGGCTGGGTTGGCGTTTGATGTGGGCCTGGGGTAAAATGGCTTTATCTGTCAGATAGGTGAAAAAACATGCCAGAACAGCTCGTCTCTTTCCAGAATCAGGGGCAGAATTTATACGGAATGGTCCACATACCGCCCGGGCCTGGACCGTTTCCGGCCGTGCTGCTCTTTCATGGGTTTACGGCCGATCGCAACGAGCATCATTTTCTGCTCGTCAAAGCTGCGCGCGCCTTGATGGCGGCCGGCTTCGCGGCCCTCCGCTTCGATTTCCGCGGTTCCGGTGAAAGTGAAGGCGATTTCAACCAGGTAACCATCGAGGGAGAGATCAGTGACGGCCAACAGGCTCGCGCCTGGCTGCGCGGCCATCCAGCCGTGGATGCGGCCCGCGTCGGCGTCTGCGGCATCAGCGTGGGCGGGGCAGTGGCCGCGTGCCTGGCCGGCCGCGCCCAGGATGTGCCGGCGCTGGTGCTGTGGGCGCCCGTGGGTGACCCGCGGCGCGTCTTCACCGAAATCGGCGGCGGCAACCCCAGCAGCGGTTTTGCCTCGATCCCCACCGCCGGCGGCCTGGATATTGGCGGGCTGCTCGTGGGTCAGGGCATGATCGAAGATGTCATGCGCGTGCGGCCAGTGGACGAGGTGCGCAGGCACCCTGGCCCCATCCTGCTGATTCACGGCACCGCCGATCAGACCGTGCCGCCGTATAACGGCGAACTCTACCAGGCCGCGCTGGGCGACCGCTGCACGCTGGTCTGGATTGACGGCGCGGATCATACGTTCTCGCGCACCTGGTGGGAGCAAGAGGTCATTCAGCGCACGGTGGCGTACTTCCAGGCGCAGCTGGCCGCAGCCTGAGGTGAGGCAGGAAGAAGAAACAAGAAGATGAAAGATGAGAGCGTTGCGGACGCCCCTGGGACTTACCGGGTTCCTTTTGGCCGCGCAAGTCTGGCTTTCACCCCGCCGCCGACGGTCAACCGGCTTGATGTCATCACCCCGCCTGCGCTCGACCCGCTCGCTGACCTGCCGGCGGCCGTGACGGCGGCCCTGGCCTCTCCGCTCGGCGCCCCGCGGCTGCGTGACCTGGCCCGGCCAGACATGCAGGTGTGCCTGGTCTTCACCGACGCCACCCGCGCCTGTCCCGATGCGGTGTTGGCGTCGGCGCTGCTGGCCGAGCTGCACGCCGCCGGGGTGTCAGCCAACCACATCACCTTGCTCTGCGCCACTGGCCTGCACCGGCCAAGCACACAGGCCGAAAAAGCGGCAAAACTGGGCGCAGACATCGTGGCCCGCTACCGCATCGTGGATCATGACGCCCAGCATGAGGTGGTCAGCCTGGGCCAAACGGAGCATGGCATCCCCCTGACGATCAACCGCCTGGCCGCGGCGGCCGATTTGCTGCTTGCCACCGGCGTGGTGGAGCCGCATCAGTACGCCGGGTTCAGCGGCGGCAGCAAAATTGTGGCGGTGGGCGTGGCCGGCGAACCCACCATTGCCCATACGCATGGCCCGCTCATGCTCGATCAGGCCGGTGTGCGCCTGGGCAATCTGCTGGACAACCCATTTCAGGCCGCGGTGCGTGAAGCCGGGCGGCGGGCTTGTCTGCGCTTTGTGCTCAACGTGGTGCTGGATGGAGAAGGGCGGGCGCTGGCCGTGGCCGCGGGCGCGCCCGATGCGGTGCACGATCATTTAGCCGCAGTGGCGCAGGCGGCCAGCGTTGCGCGCGCGGCGCAGCCCTACGACGCCATCATCGTCGGCGTCGGTTTTCCCAAGGATCAGAACTTTTATCAGGCCAGCCGCGCGGCCACTTATGTGGGGTTGGTCGAACGGCCCGCGCTGGCCGCGGGAGGCGTCATCATCCTGCCGGCGCCTTGCCCAGAGGGTGTCGGCGCGGGCGCAGGGGAGCAACGCTTTGCCGACCTCATGCGCGCCGGCGCCCATCACCCCACGCAGCTGTTGGCCGAACTGCGCGCCCACGGCTTTCCGCCCGGCGCGCAGCGCGCCTTCATGCTGGCCCAACTCCTGGAACGCTTTCACCTCGTGGTCGTCGGTTGTGAGAATCCTGCCGAGCTGGCTGCCTGCCATGTGCCGACGGCGCCTACCATCGAAACCGCGCTAAGCTGGGCGGCCGCGCAGCAGGGGCGCGACCTGCGCGTGGCGCTTGCGCCGCACGCGCTGACGACGGTGTTGACCCTGGCCTGACCCGTCCGCTCATTTGATTTGATTTTGCGCTGAGTTCAGGCCTCTGGCCGCGTATCGGCGACCGCGGGCGCCGCATGGTTGCGCTCGCTGCGCCAGCTCTTGAGCAAACGCCAGCCGAAGAAGAGCACCCCGGCGATGCCCAGGATGACCCACGTCAGGTCGCCCATCGTCGCGCTGATGGCCTCCACCCGATCGCTGAAAAACTTACCAAGCAGCACGTAAATGAGAACCCACATCGTCTCGCCGACAACATCCCAGGCCAGAAACGTGACGTAGGGGAAGCGCGTCACCCCGCAGGTCAGGTTGAGCACCGGGCCAAGCGGCGTCATCAACCAGCGGGTCAGAAAAACGCTGAGACTCCCCCAGCGCGCCACGGTGGCGGTGGCCTGCGTCAGGCGTTGCGCGCCGCCCAGTCGGTCCATGACGCGGGTGACGACGTGCGGCCCACTCCAGCGCCCGATGGCGTAGCCCAGCTGATCGCCAAGCACGGCAGCCAGGCTGACCAGCGCAACGACCGTGACGAGGTTCAGATCGCCCTGTTGCACAAACGAGCCAACCACGATCAGCAGGAGTGTCACCGGCAGCGGCAGCCCCACCGCCGCCATGATCGTGACGACGAACAGCGCGGGCAAGCCATAGGTCGAAAAGGCCAGCAGAAGCGTTTCGGATAGACTCATGGCGCGGGCCTGGGTTGAAGCCCGAGGAGACGCTGCAAGAAGGAAGGCCGCTGCGGCTCTGCCGGCTGCGTCGAAGAGGTGGGGTTGGCCGCGCGGTAAGTCTGAATCGCCTGGTTGAGGATGCTGATGAGTTCGTCCACCGACCGCTTTTGCTCAGTCGCCACGGCGCTGAGCGGGCGCCGGTCCGGGCGCGCGGGCAGACCCAGGGCGTCGAAGAGCACAGGAGGCGGCACGTGATATGAGCGGGCCACATAGCCGATGCTCATCCAGGGCTGGATGGTTTCGTCCACCAACGGACGCGGGGCATGATGGAAGGCGCGACTGGTAAAGACGAAAATAATCAGAAGCGAGAGCAGGAGACCGATCACGAGCAGAATGCGAGACTGAAGAGACACAACCAATCCTCCTTCAGAACCCTGGCGCTTACGGAAAACCATGTGTTTTCATTCCAGCAAAATCAATTCCAGCAAAATCAATTCGCGTGCATTTGCGTCCATTCGTGGTTGGCT
>DAISHS010000154.1:0-3422 GCA_036822415.1 Chloroflexota bacterium | reverse complement strand
AATGAACACGAATATCAGACTGGTTGAAAACCAGAGGTCTGCGTTACAGCCAGCCGAAACTCGCGATAGATAGCGGCCAGGTCATCCACGGTGTAATGGGCGTTCAAGCCACTGGGATTGGGCAGCACCCAGACTTCGGTTGCGCCCATCGGCCATGGTTGGCGGCCCAGAACGGCCCGGGTCTGGGCAAAGGCCGTGCGATAGGCTGTAATGCCAAGCACCGCCAGGGCCGTGGGTTGCCATTGTTCCACCACGGCGGCCAGACGCACGGCGCCCGCTTGCAGCTCCGCCTCGTGCAATGCAGCCGCGGTCGCCGTGGCGCGGTCAACCAGATTGGTGATGCCGCAGCGGTAGTATACCAGGGATTGGTCTTCATGGGCCAAAAGCTGGCGGTCGGTGAAGCCGGCCCGATACAGCGCGGGCCAGAAGCGATTGCCCGGCCGCGCAAAATGATGCCCGGTGGCGCCCGAATACAGCCCTGGGTTGATCCCGCAGAAGAGGACGATCAACCCAGGAGCCAGGACATCCGGCACCGTCTTACCGGCGGCCGCCTGAATGTCGGCTGGCGTTGGGCGCGGTGGGCGTGGTTCAGAATGGCGCTGCTGCACGTTAGCCGACCATGCCAAGCGTCAAATCCCACAGCCTCTGAGCCGCGGCGGTGTCATACGACGCGCGGGTTGACGGCTTCGGCTTGCAGTTGATGAAGTACTTGCCGGTCACCCCTTCTACCTCAGGTGAGCTTGCCAGGTAAATGCTGGTTTGTGCGCCCTTCTCCGGGGAAATCGCCACGAGCCTGCTGATGGCCTTGAGCGCCACGCTGGCAACGCCAGCGTTGTTGTGACCAAATTTGCTGGCCACGAAGCCGGGGTGCAGCACATTCGCAGTGACGCGGCCCGTGGGCAGACGCCGCGCCAGCTCATAGGTAAACATCACGTTGGCTAACTTGGAATGGGCATAGGGCTGCCAACCGATGCCGTAGCCCTGCCGGAACTCCACGTCATCCAGATTGAGCTGACCGCCCTGGTGCGCATCGGACGAGACATTGACGATACGCGCGGGCGAGCTGGCTTCGAGGATGTCGAGCAGCTCATTGGTGAGCACGAAGTAGTTGAGATGATTGAGCGCCCAGGTCATCTCGCGGCCTTCCGCGGTTTCCTGGCGCTTGGCGAAATAGCCGCCCGCATTGTTCACCAACACATGCAGCCGATCGTAGCGGCGCTTGAATTCAGTCGCCGCCTGGCGCACCTGGCCCACCTGCGCCAGGTCGGCCACCAGAAATTCTACCTTGGAATTGCCACTGGCCTGCTTGATCTCTTCGCTGACGGCGGCGCTCTTGGAAGGGTTGCGTCCTATCCCGATCACCGTTGCGCCCATACGGGCGAGACTCAGCGCCGTCATCTTGCCAATACCGTCCGTGGCGCCGGTCACAATGCAAACTTTATCTTTCATAAGATGCCAGATGCCTCATAATCGTTTGATGTCATAACGTGCGCCAGCATGACACACGTCATTTGCACCTTATTCGACGATGACGCCATGATCCTCGTCACCGCGTCAGTGCGCGACCCAGGGAGCCGTGGCGGTTTGATGACCGGGATGTAACATTGCAGGGACCTGCCAGACCATAAGCATGGGCATGAGCGGCGACCGTGGTCGCTGTCTGTATTGCGGGGCGCGCAAGAAACGAAGGAGGCCATGATGCATCCGAGCGACATTCTCATGTACGGACATTTAACGGTGCAGCACACCATAGAACAATTCCCGGCCGCTGAGGTGGGCACGACAGGCGCGTGCGGCTACTGGTCGGTCAAAGACCTGGTGGCGCATCTCAGTTCCTTCGAAGGGGCGTTGGTGGATCTTCTCAACCAATTTATCCACCCCGGAGACCCCACGCCGCGGCTGGACGCGTTCATCCAGCGCGGCGATCAGTTCAACGATGAGCAGGTGAACCAGCGTCAGGGGATGACCTTTGCCGAGGTTTACGCCGAGTATCAGTCCGCCCACGCGCAGGTGCGCACGCTGGCTGCGCAGCTGCCGGCTGAAGTCTGGCGGCAGAGCGGCGCGCTGCCCTGGTATGGCGCGGCCTACGACCTGGAAGATTTCATCGTCTACACCTACTACGGCCATAAGCGCGAGCACTGCGGCCAGATCGCCACCTTCAGCGATCGCTTCAAGAGCCAGTAGTCAGAACAATCGGGTGCATTTCAGTTTCGGGGTGTAGTCCACGCAGGTGGACTTTGCAATCGTTGCAGCGACTTGCAGTCGCCCGATCTGCCCCCAGTTTGAAATGCACCCAGAACAATCGTTCGTTTGACAACTTAGAACATTTGTGCTATTATCCTCCGCAAGGAGGACACGTTCATGGCTTTTTCCAATTTTGCCGCTTTGGCTTTCCTGGCCTTATTTTTGAGTTTTGTTCTGCTGATCGCGACCGCCGCGGGTCGCGCCTGGCTGGGTCGTCTGTTCCTGCGCATGACGCTCGGCCTCCTGCATGTGAGCCAGGGTTTGACCGGCAGTCACCCCATTGCCGCGCGGCGCCTGCACAGCGCCAGGAGCGAAGTAGCCTGGGCGCTGCAAGCGCTGCCCGCCCGTCCCATTCGTCATCGTCGCAGCCAGGCTGTTCGCCTCGGCTAAAACCAGCTTTTGCTGGCGCCAACCGCTTCATCATGCTGACGCGCGGGGAGCGTGCGAGCGCCGCTGGACAAAAAACCGCACCGGCCAGGCAAACTGGTCGGCGCGGTTTTGCTTGCCCAAAGGCCAGGGCCTCAGTCTCAACCCATCGAGTGCAGGCCGAGCTTGTTGCCTTCGCTGTCGAGAAAGAAAGCGGCGAAGCCATTTTCACCGATGCTGGTCTTGGGCATCAGCACCTGACCCCCGGCCGCGGCGACCCTGGTCAGGATGGCGTCCAGGTCATCGCCGCCGTTTAGATACACCAAGACACCCTGGCTGCTCGGTGTATAGCCCTCACCGGACAGCAGCGCGCCGCCTACGCCGCCCTGGTTGGGCAGCACTGCCATGGAATAGCCCGGCGTGGCCGGGTCGGCTGTCAATTCCACGTCCAGAATCGTGCTGTAGAATGTCACCGCGCGCGCCATGTCGTTGACAGGGATTTCGAACCAGTTGATTGCGTTTGCCATTGGAACCTCCTGTGGAGAAGAGTTTTAGCACACTTGTTCTTGGCTGTCAAGATTCATGGCCTCAGAATTGCAAATCTATCGGTGTTCGCAAAAAGATGCGCGTCGTCATTAGGGCCTGCCGTGAGCATGACACATGAGGGGCAAGGGAAAAGGGTGCATTTCAGTTTCGGAGTGTAGTCCACGCAGGTGGACTTTGCAATCGTTGCAGCGACGTGACACATGAGGGGCAAGGAAAAGGGTGCATTTCAGTTTCGGAGTGTAGTCCACGCAGGTGGACTTTGCAAT
>DAISHS010000153.1:0-10006 GCA_036822415.1 Chloroflexota bacterium | reverse complement strand
AGGCCAAAGCGCACCATGCTGAGGGGATGACGTGGGAAGCGCAGCGGGCCTAGCATTTCTGCAAGCACGTGGCGCCAGTCCGCAGCCAGCGCGCCTAGCAGCCGCCGATAGGCGCCAGCGTCAGGGCCAAGTTGAGCGGCCGTGGCTGCAACCGAGCGTTCCACCAGGATGGCCGTGCCGTCATCCAGCGGGTGCGCGAGGGCAGCCGGCGGGAAAACCCACGCCAGGCCATAATCGGCCAGCGGCAGGTCACGAAAAAAGGGCGAGGCCACGCCCAGCGGATGAATGGCCGAACAGATGTCGTGCACGAAGCCGGGGAGGGTCAATTCGCACGAACGCGTCCCCCCACCGACCGTTTCCTTCCCTTCGATCACCAGCACCGAGCGCCCGGCACGCGCCAGGGTGATCGCCGCGGCCAGCCCGTTAGGCCCAGCGCCGACGATGACCGCATCATACCGCATCACTGAAATAACCCACGCGCCCAGCGCAGCGGCGTCGCCGCGAGGTACAGCCCCGTGCGAACGGCCGCGTTGTGCCAGATGTTGCCGGCCTGGCCCCACTGCATTCTCGGATCCACCAGAATGTTCTCTTGGCTGACCGCTTGCCCTTGCACGCCGAGATACGCCGCCAGGTTCATGAGGGTGCCTGTCCAGAACTCGTCTTCGGTTTTATGCACCACACCCAATCGGCAGCCTATCTCGAAGACGGGATCGCTGGCGCGAATGAGCGCCTGCACCTGGGCGATGGTTTGGCCGTCTTCCTCAGGCGCGCTGAAGGTAATCATGCCGGCGAACATGTGGCCTTGCGGCGTCATGAACGAGAAGGACTCATCGTCAGCGTAGATCACCATGATGCCGGTGGAGATCAGCGGCCCGCCGCCCGGCGTGGTCATCCCCCCAGGCCCTGCCAGATTGAGCACCGCGACCTGGCCCGGTTCGATGCCCGCTGCGGTCCCGTAGAAGCGGTTCCGGGCGGGCCAGAATGTTGGGAAGTTTTCCTTCCATGTCTTGACGACCTCTTCCGGGGTAATGGTCACGCCGCGCAAGGTGATGCGATAGGTCTTCTGCCACATCTGACCGAAGCCCAGCAGCGGCCCGGTCAGTTGGCGGCCCTGCACATTCAGGTTGATGGCCTCTTTTGGCATGTCGCCGACATCCAGCCGATCAACCGGCCTGGCCCAGCCTTCATGGCGCGTGGTCGTTTCTGTTTCAGTCATGGCGCCTTTCCTTTCTGCGCGCTTCGTTGCCCTCAGGCAGCCGCCAGCGCGCTCGCCTCGTCTGCGTAGATACCGATCGCCTCGTTCAGGCGGGTCAGTTCGAAGATCTCCCGGTAATGAGCGGTCAGGCCATAGGCCAGCAGCTTCTGTTTGTTGCGCTGCACGCGGATGAGCATCGTCACAAGCAGGCCGATGCCGGAACTGTTCATGTAGTCCAGCCCAGAGAAGTTCAGAACAATGCTGCGCGCGCCATCCCTGGTAGAATGGGTATAGGCGGTCATCAACGCGTCCTCCGCGGTGTTGGTGACCTGGCCATCAATGTCGAAAATCGCAGCTGCCGCTGTGGGTTTGCGGACATGGATCTTCAGTTTATTGGCTGTCATGGTACCTCCTGTGTGCATCTAATCTTAGGCGCCGCCGGCCAAGGCGCTGGCTTCATCTTGGAAGATGGCCATAAAATCGGCCAGGCGTGTGATTTGGAAAATCTCCTGGTAGTGGCTGCTGAGACCAAAGACGAGCAAACGGCGTTTGGCCTTGCGCGCCCGGGCCAACAAGCCCACGATGAGCGCGATGCCTGTGCTGTTGATATAGCTCACCGCGCCAAAGTTGAGCACGATGGTGGACGGGTTGCTGCGCTCAGCCTCGAGGTAAGCGGCGTTGAGTGCGCTCTCCGCACTGGCGTTGATTTCGCCGCGCAGATCAATCACGACGGCGCCGGTCTGCTGGCGCACGGCTGCTTCAAAGGGTTGGGCTGGCATTATTTTCTCCTTCCAGCTTCAGCACCAGTTCGATGATGTGATGGGTGGCATCATGGTGAACGCGCATCTCATCTACCATGCTGCGGATCAGGAACAGCCCCCAGCCTCGGGGCGATTGCAGCCCGTTGAGCTTGGCCTCCAGGTCTGGCTCCTCGGCATCGGGGATCTCCTGGCCGCCGCCGTGATCGGTAATGCGCACGATCAGCTCGTTTCCATCCGTCAGCACACGCACCGCGACCGGCCGATCGGCCCGATACTGATTGCCATGCTCCATGGCGTTCATCGTCGCTTCGGCCACTGCCGTCTCCAGCCGTTGACGCCTGGCGTCGGAAAGCCCTACTGCGGCCACGGCCGCAGCAACCTGCGCCACCGCGTCACGCTCGTTGTCTGGCGCCGAGGGAATGTTGAAGTCGGCCAGGACTTGCACGGGGCTGGCCGTGGATGAATTTGACGCGGCTGCGTCTGCCGCTGAAAGTAGATCCGCAGGGCTGCGCTCCACCACCACAAAGGTCACGTCATCCTCTTGTTCCCAACCTGGCCCAGTAAACGTGGTCAGATGCTCGTTTAGATACGCAATGGTGTCAACCTCAGTCGGCCGGTTGCTCAGCAGGTCGCGCAGCCGTGGGAAACCGAACATCTCGCCTTGCGGGTTGTGCGCCTCGGTCAGGCCATCGCTGTAGACCAGGAGACTGTTGCCGGGCGCGAGAAGGGCCTCTTTCTCCTCGTAACCCATGCCGGGCAACAGCCCCAGTGGCATACCGGTGGCGCGCAGTTCCAGGCAGTCAGCGCTTGTGCGCAGCGAGGGCAGGTTGTGCCCCGCATTGGCAAAACGCAGCGCGCCGCTGGCAGGATCGAGCAAGATGTAAAGGCAGGTGACGAACATGTTTTCCGGGATGTCTGGGCAGATCAGGTCATTGGCGCGTTGCAGCACGGCGCCGGGCGCGATCAGCCGCTCGGCGGTGGCGCGCAGGGTGCTGCGAACGCTGGCCATCACCAGGGCGGCCGGCACGCCTTTGCCAGTCACATCGGCGATGAAAATGCCCAGCCGGCCATCCTCGAAGAGCATGAAATCGTAAAAGTCACCGCCGATGGCGCGCGCCGGCTGCCAGTAAGCCGTAATACGCCAGCCCGGCAGATCTGGCAGCGCCTTGGGCAGCAGCGTCTGTTGAATGATGCGGGCGACGCGCAGTTCCTGCTCGATCCGCTCTCGCTCGCGAATCTCGATCTGCTGCTGGCGGACGAGTTGGGCTACGCGCACGGCCGGCGCGGCCTGCGTCGCCAGGTCATCGAGAAACTTGCGGTCGTCGCTCGTGTAATCCTGTTCGCTGCGCCGCGGCCCCAGGTTCAGCAGGCCGATCAGCTCGCCCTGGCCCACCAGCGGCGCGACCAGCCTCGCCCCTGCTTCGCGCAGCCCACGGAGGGCTGCGGAATTCATCTTCAGCTTTTCGATTTCCACCGGGCCGCGCGCGCTGAGGAGATACGCCAGCAGCGGGTCGTTCGGCGCCATGTCCAGCGCCAGCATTTCGACAGGCTGCGGCGGCTGGACGATCATTGCCGCGACTGGCGTTGCGGGAGCTGGCTGGCTGTTTTGCCTGGCAATTCGACGAAATGGGTTGCGCATATGAACTCCGCTCTCAGATTACGCCTGAATGGTAGCAGGACAACGTCTCGCAATCGTTACGGGGAGCGTTACGGTCGTGTCCCTGTCCGGCATCACGCATCTCGGGCATACAACAAGTACGGCCCATGTTCATCCACCCCCTCTTTTTCAAAGCGCATCCCGATCTTCTCGGCGACGCAGCGCGATGCCTCGTTGTCGTGGTCAATCAGGCAGATCAGGCGGGTCAGCCCCAGGTGGGTGAAGCCATATTCCAGGATAGCCCGCGCCGCCTCCGTGCCCAGCCCCTGGCCCCACACGGCTTTGTCGAGCAAGTAGGCCACTTCGACCTCGAATTGTCCGTCAATCATCCACGGCAGCAGCCCACAGCGACCGATAAACCGGCCGTTTTCTTTGAGGATGGCGGCCCAAAGTCCAAGCGTTGGATGGCGCGGATGGCCGTTGAGAAACCACTCAAGCTCTTCGCGCGTCTCTTCGTAGGTCAACGTGCCTTCAGGAAAATACCGACGCACCTCAGGGTCGCTGTACAGCGCATACAGGCTGTCCAGGTCGCCGGGTTCCAGGCGCCGGAACACAAGTCGTTCGCTCTCAAGAATTGTTTGGGGATTCTTCATCAGCCGCCTTTCTCTGCCCCGACAGCCGGCGCCCGACAGATGAAGACCATCGTACCGGTGTGCTGCGGGCCAAAATCTTCGTCGGTATAGTCGCCTTTGACCTGCACGTTCTCGAAGCCGGCCAGGCGCAGCATCAGCAGCATCTCGTTCTTGAAGTACCAGTGATTCTGGCCGGTGTGCACTTCCTCCTGCAGCAGATCTTCGCCGTCGTAGAGGCGATAGCGCCGCTGCTCGCTGACGATCTGCGCGACCGGATCCACGCCGATCCAGCGGCGTTCGACCGCCAGCCGCCGCGGGCCGCCCAGCTCTTTCACCACGTGCGGCTTCCATTCGGTTGGGTAGATGCGCGCTGCCTCTGCTTGGTTGTAGTCGTAATCGCCCCAATCGCCGAAATACGCGTTGAAGGCCAGTACGCCGCCGGGCAGCAGGTGGCGCTGAAAGCGGCGCAGCGCGGCCAGCGCGTTCTCTTGACCGATGACGCAGGTGAAGCTGCCGCAGGGAATGTAGATGCAGGCGTAGCGCTTGGGTAAATCGAGCGCCTGCATGGGCTGGCAGTAAAGCACGGGTGACAGGCCTTCCGCTTCGGCCCGCTGCCGGCACACGGCCAGCATATCGGCCGAGCTGTCCACGCCTTCGACGGCCAGGCCGGCCTGCAGATAGCGGCGCAGCAGCCGGCCCGCGCCGCAGGCCACATCGAGGGCCAGGCCGCCGGCCTCCTCGACCACGCGCTTGTAGAAATCGTGGTCCCAGGCCGGGTCGTCATAGGCGGACCAGTGCAGCGCGGCCAGGCCGGAGTAGAGGTCAATTTCGTCGTAGGTCACCATCATGCTCCTTTCGGCAATCATCCTGGCCTGGGCTGACAAGCCTCAGCCGGATAGAGGTGCGCCATTATACCACGCGCGGCGGCCGCCGGGCGCAGAGCCAGGCTGCCAGCCTGGCCGGGCGTGCGCGTTTGATCACGCCTGGCAGCCATGCTATACTGCCGTTCTTGGCAGGGAAAAGGAATTAGGGAAAGGGAATTGCGGAAAGGAAATGGATGGACGTTGAAATTATACCCATTGCTGGCTGTGTGCGCGTTTTCCTGGCGCTAGTCACCCTGGGGGTTGCCCCCCTGATGGGATGGCTAAACGAACGCCAGTGGCCCAAGTCCGTGGACGAACAGGGCCTGGTCACGCGTGGCGGAACGCAGATCGCGTGGGACGAGTTCACCAAAATTACCAGGGTCATTACGAATATCGGAGGAACCGGCGCCAAAACGGAGCATTTTGAACTGCGCTCCCCCAAGGGCAGGGTTGTTGTGGCGCCCTATCGCCTGCAGAACGGCGACCAGGTGTTCGATTACATCTGGCAGCGCTTGCCGGCGCAGGCCAGGCCGCCTGACCGTTAGCGATTGCGCGCGGCGGCTGGCGCCAGGCGCTGCGCGGCCAGGCGCGGTGACGCCCTGAACGGTTTCCACTGGCATTTAATCGGTATCTTGAGGAACATACAACGCCTATGAACCACGTCCCGGTGATCGCTCAATCGTTGCTGCGCCGAACAGTGGTCGAGGTCGCCAGTCTTCCTGATGACGATCTCGCCATCGTGCTGGATGTTGTTGCGTTCCTGAAGCAGCAACGATCCATCGCCTCGGCGGCTGAGGTCCGCCGATCTGCCCGGCAGCGCGCTGCCGCGCTGTGCGCCTTGCCGCGTGACCAGCTTGCCGTGCAGTTGCGCGAGGTTGGCGAAAAAATACGCGGCCAGGCTGTTGCCAGCGGGATGGCCATCGAGGGAGATTGGGAAGGTGACTGAACGGCTGCGTGCGGTGTTCGACACCAACGTCATCTTGTCGGCGTATCTCAGTCGAAGCCCCACCAGCCCAACACAGGAACTGATCACCGCTGGTTGGCCGGAGAGTTCACCTTGCTGATGTGCGATGCTATCGTAGACGAGTTTATCGAAAAGCTCACGGCTCGTGGGGTCGAGCGTGAAGACATCGAGAATTTCGTGGCGTTGCTGGACGCCATGACAGAGTGGGTGGACGTCCCAGCCGAGGCGATCGTCCCGCACATTCCAGCCGACGCAGATGACGATGTGGTCGTGGCGTGCGCCCTTGCGGGAAACGCCGATTTTTTGGTCACGTATGATCCGCACTTTGCACCTCTTGGCAACACCTACGAAGGTATCCGCATCTCGAAGGCGTTGCCGTTTCTTTGGGCCGTTCGCGGAGACCAGCCGCCCGAAAGCGACGCACACAACTAGAGCTCGCCGGAACTGGAGGGGGCATCATCCAGACGTTGTGTGATAGGCGGACGCAGCCACACGCTGACATGCTCCGGCTGCAGCGTCTCCTGCACCACGCGCGCCAACTCGCCCGTCAGCGCATCCAGATCGGTCTCGTCGCGCGCGGTGAGCGCGAACTGCGCCAGCACGCGCTGGCTGTCGTACTTCTTGCGGAAGAAGCGCCGGTCAATCCCATCCTGGAGCCGATGGCGCAGCGGCGTGAACAGGGCGGCAATGGCGAGCGTCGAGATCACCACCGCCAGTGTGGACTGCTTGATGCCGGTCAGCGCGCCGAACAACTGCTGCAAGAGGATCACGCTGCCGAAGTAGACCAGCGCCAGCAGCGCCGTCAGCACGGCGTAGAGCAGCGTCTTGCGGATGACGACGTCGATGTCGTACAGCCGGTAGCGGATAACCGCAATCCCTACGGCCACGTACAACGGCACGACCGCTGCGCTCTGAATGAGTACAAGTACGCCATCAAGGCCGCTTACAATGCTGGCATTCCCACCGCGCAGCAGAAAGATACCAAAAGTCATGACCAGGAAACAAAAGCCGCCCAGGACGAACCAGCGAAGCTGCTGCCTGACAGCTTGTCCGGCGGAACGGTAGCGAAACACCAGGGACACAGCAGCCAGAACGGTGATCAGCACGACGGACAGGAAGGCGGGAGGTCCCAATCCATTGACGGGACTGGTTGCAGGGATTGACAGCCAGCCGTATGGATTGTCGATGACGATCCCGCCTGCTGTCGCGCCGCCATTCCAGTTCGGACCTGGCGCAAACAGACTCAGCCAGAGCACTGCAAACGCTAAAGCCATCCAGAGATAGAGAACTCGCCAGCGGCGCGACGGCGGGCGTCCATCCGGGAACCAGAGCAGCAACAGGATGAACAACACAAGTACGGCGAGATTGGCGCCTTCCGTTGCCCATAAGAAGAATCGTTCCAGGGAGGAATAGCCGGTGGGCTGGGCGCCGGAAGCGTAATAAATGCCATGCCCCAGCGACCTGACGCCAACCAGCAGCGCGTAGATGATCCATAGCCAGCCGATGCGATTACGCGCTTGCCTGGCCACAATGATCAGCCCAATAATGGGTGCGCCCAGGGCCACAACGCTCGATGCCAGGCTGGCTAACCAGGCCACGCTGGCAGGGACGGGCGCGGACACCAAGGTGATCACCGAGACAATCAGGATCACGATTGCCAGCAGCGCGGCTCCCCAGGTGATGCGACGCAGCCAACTATTACTCATCTGGTTCTCTCCTTGAGCCATACGCTGACATGCTCCGGCTGCAATGTCTCCTGCACGACGCGCGTCAGCTGCTCGGCCAGCAGCGCATCCAGGTCGGTCTTGTTTGGCGAATCTTGCTTGGCTGATTTCTTGCCATGATGGTACAATGTCGTCATGCCCAATAGCATTCCAGCGCCAGCGCGAGCGCGCATCGATCCGCGCAAGTTGCGCGACTATGCGCTCAATCCCGCCCACGGCTGGAGCGCGATATTCGAGAACAGCACCTGACTCAACCCGCTGAACCTGGCCAGCCGTCGCCCTTTGGCCAGAAGTACACCATTACCGCACCGCTGGTTGGCCCCACAGGCGAAGCACGGCAGGTGACAACGGTTTGGATCGTCCGGCCGGGCAACGACTGGGCCGACTTGGTGACCATCGAACCTGCGCCGCGGCGCAAGGAGTAGTTGAATGAACGAGACTATTGAACTGCTGGAGACAATCATTGCCACGGCTAGCTTTCCTGGCCACTCCGTCCTGGCCGGGGACCTCGGCACAGTGGTTGAGATCTATACAACGCCGCGCTTGGCGTATGATGTCGAATTCGTGAACCCGGACGGCTCTACGAGGGCGCTGCTAACCCTGGCGCCTCAGCAGGTGCGCCGTTTGTCCGAGCTCGATGTCTTGACAACTCGCCAGGTTCCCTTGGCGGCATGAGCGCAGCAACTTACGATCTCTGCTCGGTTAGCCCCGAAGACGCCAGTGCGTTCTTCGGGGCCTTTTGCTTGCGCAGCCACACGCTGACATGCTCCGGCTGCAGCGTCTCCTGCACCACGCGCGCCAGTTGGCCGGTCAGCGCGTCCAGGTCGGTCTCGTCGCGCGCGGTCAGCGCGAACTGCGCCAGCACGCGCTGGCTGTCATACTTCTTGCGGAAGAAGCGGCGGTCAATCCCATCCTGGATGCGCCGGCGCAGCGGCGTGAACAGCGCGGCGATGGCGAGGGTCGAGACGACCACCGCCAGCGGCGACTGCTCGACGCCCGCCAGCGCGCCGAACAGCCGCTGCAGCAGGATGACGCCGCCGAAGTAGACTAACGCCAGCAGCGCGGTCAGCGCCGAGTAGACCAGCGTCTTGCGGATGATGACATCAATGTCGTACAACCGATAGCGGGCTATGGCAATTCCTACAGCCACATACAACGGCACGACCGCCGCGCTGTGAATGAGCACAACAACAACATCCTGCCCGCTTTGAATGCTGGATCTCACACCGATAAGCAGAAAGATCACGGAACTCATGAGCAGGAAACCGAAGCCGCCCAGGACAAACCAGCGCAACTGTTGTCTCACCTCTTGTCCGGCGGAACGGTAGCGAAATAGCAATGAAACGGCCGCCAGAACCTCGATCAGCACGACGGACAGGAAGGCGGGAAAACCTAAACCACCGATGAGACTGGTTGCCGAGATCGACAGCCAGCCGTATGGGTTGTCAATGACGATTCCGCCTGCTGTTGCGCCGCCATTCCAGTTCAGCCCCGGCGTGAACAGATTGAGATAGAGCACTGTCAACGCCAAGGCCATCCAAAGGTAGAGAATCCGCCAGCGGCGCGACGGCGGACGTCCATCCGGGAACCAGAGCAGCAACAGGATGAAGAATACAAGTGTAGAGACATTGGTGAACTCGGTCGCCCACAAGAAGAGTAGTTCCAACGGGGAATAACCAACGGACTGGGCGCCGGAAGCGTAGTAAATGCCATGTCCCAGCGACTTGATGCCCACAAGCAGCCCATACACAATCCACAGCCAGCCGATGCGATTCCGCGGTTGCCTGGCCACGATGATCAGCCCGATGATGGGTGCGCCCAGGGCCATGACGCTCGCTGCCAGGTTTGCCAACCAGGTCACGCTGGCAAAGTAAGGTCTTGACAATAGGGTGATCGCCGAGACAATCAGGATCACGATTGCCAGCAGCGCGGTTCCCCAGGTGATGCGCCGAAGCCAGCTCTCACTCATTTGGATTGCTCCTTGAGCCACACGCTCACCTGCTCCGGCTGCAGCGTCTCCTGCACCACGCGCGCCAGTTGGCCGGTCAGCGCGTCCAGGTCGGTCTCGTCGCGCGCGGTCAGCGCGAACTGCGCCAGCACGCGCTGGCTGTCATACTTCTTGCGGAAGAAGCGGCGGTCAATCCCATCCTGGATGCGCCGGCGCAGCGGCGTGAACAGCGCGGCGATGCCCAGCGTCGAGATCACCACGGCCAGCGTGGACTGCTTGATGCCGGTCAGCGCGCCGAACAACTGCTGCAAGAGGATCACGC
>DAISHS010000152.1:0-10011 GCA_036822415.1 Chloroflexota bacterium | reverse complement strand
AGGGGAAGGCAAGCCCGGCAAAGCTGCTGCCGCCGCCCACGCAGCCGATGACCACGTCGGGATAATCGCCAATGGCGGCCAGGGCTTGCTTGGCCTCCTGGCCGATCACCGTCTGGTGCAAAAGCACATGGTTGAGCACCGAGCCGAGCGAATACCTGGTGTCGGGGTCGGACGCGGCCACTTCCACCGCTTCAGAAATGGCAATGCCCAGACTGCCCTCCGAATTGGGGTTTTCAGCCAGAATGGTGCGACCTGCATTCGTTTCCGTGGATGGGCTGGCGACGACGCGTGCGCCCCAGGTCTGCATCATCGAACGGCGGTACGGTTTTTGTTGATAACTGACCTTGACCATGTAGACCAGACATTGCAGGCCGAAGAGCTGGCAGGCGAAGGCCAGGGATGATCCCCACTGGCCCGCCCCCGTTTCAGTGCTAATGCGCTTGACGCCTTCTTTGGCGTTGTAGTACGCCTGCGGCACGGCCGTATTCGGCTTGTGGCTGCCGGCCGGGCTGACGCCTTCGTATTTGTAGTAGATTTTGGCTGGCGTGTCCAGCGCCTTTTCCAGGCGCACGGCGCGCAGCAAGGGGGTGGGGCGCCACAGCTTGTAAATCTCGCGGATCTCTTCGGGAATCGGAATGTAGCGTTCGGTGCTGACCTCTTGCAGAATCAGCTCCATGGGGAAGAGCGGGGCCAGGTCTGCAGGGCCAATCGGTTGGCCGGTGCCAGGGTGCAGGGGAGGCGCCAGCGGCGCAGGCAAATCGGCGGCGATGTTGTACCAGTTGGTGGGGATGTCTTTCTGACTGAGCATGAAACGTGATTCTAACATGATGGCTAATCTCCTGAGTCGGTTGATGGACAGGCCTGATGCCTGGGTACAGTGGCGTAACAGTGGCGTAATACTGGCGTAAATGAAAGAACGACGGCGATGGCGGCTCTCACCACGCAAATTCGGTTAGTAAGGGAAAATGATCAGACGCCAGGCGAACCTCATCGTTGTCCAGGCGATAGCAATCTGTGACCTGGTCAGCCAGGGGGCCGGCGGCCAGGCAGAAATCAATGCGGATTTTCTCCTCGCTTGTGCCATAGGTCAGGCCAGGGCCGCGGCCTGCCCGTGCAAAACAGTCGTGATAGCCGGCCTTGAACAGGCGCGGCAGGACCTGCATGCCATCACGCACCAGGTGGGCGGCGATGGCGTCGGCCTGTAGACGGCGCACGGCCTCTTCCTGGTTTACATAATCTTCGGGAGCCAGGGCATTGAGGTCTCCCAGCAGCAGATGCGCGCGGCCGCGGTCGCGGCCAGCCCAGAGCAGCAGGGCCTGCGCCTGCCCCAGGCGCACGGTCTCGCTCAGGTGATCGAGGTGCGTGGCGTAGACCGTCAGCGAGCTGCGGTTGGGCAGGAGGAGGCGTGCTTCGAGCAGGGCGCGCGCGGGATGTCCCGCAGGGGTGGTCAGGCGATGACTCGCAAACGCCAGGATGGCATGAGGACTGAGGATGGCATTACCGAACGCGGTTTGGGGGTCGTCGAAGGGGCCAGGCGGAATGGTCGGGCCAAAAACGAAATTCATGCCCAGATTTGCAGCCAGCTGCGTCAGCAACGGTTGTGCTGCATCCGGCTGGGTGAACGGATGGTAGACTTCGTTGAGCGCCACCACGTCGGCTCTTGCGCCGGCCATGATACGCGTCAGGCGCTCTACATCGAATCGCCCATCCATACCCTTCCAGCCGTGGATATTGAAGGCTAGTGCACGTAGCACGAGTGTAAGTCCCACTCCAACAACAGAGGCAGATGATCTGAAGCCATGCGTGTCAGGTAATTATCCACTACTTCGGCATAAACCAGGCGGTTGGCCCACAGCGTGGGAACGAAGACGTAGTCAATGCGAAAGATGGGGCGGCGCGCGGGGAAGGTGGCGCCCGCGCCGCGGCCAACCTGGGCAAAGACGTCTACATAGCCAGCTTCGCGCAGGTGGTTCAACGTGGCTGGCACCCAGCGTTCGCGACGCGGGGTATGGGTGTTGAAGTCGCCGGCGATCAGATGCGGATAGCGGAAGTCGCGGGCTTCACGCAGCAGACCACGGATCTGCCACAGGCGCACAGCTTCCAGCGCGTGGTCAAGGTGTGTCACGCCGAAGGTGAAGGCGTGCTGAAAATTTTTGACGGCAATGTGCGCCAACAACACGGAACGCTGCTGCGTGCCGGGCAGTCGCGGCAGGAGATGGTTGTTGAAATCATGAATGGGATGGCGGCTGAGAATGGCATTGCCCACCGGCCCGCGCCAATCCAGGCCCTCGATGTGGCGCGTACTGCTGCCGAATGACCAATGCATACCGACAGCCTGGGCCAGTTCAGCCAGGGGGAACTCAAGATGACCGCGGCGCCGCACCGGATGAACGACCTCGTTCAACGAAACCAGATCGGCCCCGCTTTGGTTGATCACCGCAGAGAGGCGTTCGATATCGGCGCGACCATCGCGGCCATCCCAGTGATGGATATTGTAGGTCAGGATTCGCATAGATCATCAGTTCTAAACGACATGAACGATTGGGTCAGGGGGGCGCAGGCGCTCAGGAGGGGGTTGGCCCTTGCGGCGGTTGCGGTGGTTTTGGATGATCGTTTTCATTCTGGCTGGCTTTGCGAAATTCAGAAACGCTGCGGCCAATCGCCCCGCCCACTTCAGGCAGTTTGCCAACGCCAAAAACGATGATCACAATGACCAAAATCAGCAAAAGTTCCGGCGAACCAAGCATCGTTGTCTCCTTATCTGACACAGGGGCTGCCCGATCGAATCTCGGTCTTTTTGAATCAACCGCTGCCCTGTTTTATCTTGCCCGTGAGCTATAGACAGTCAGGTCAACAGTCGTCGTGACGATTTCAGGCGTCCGCCCGGAAGAACGGCTGAAGTCTTTACGACGACACAGATTTTTTCTGAACATCTATCGCAACGCAAGCGTCAGCGCACGTGTTGTTCTGCCCGATTATAGCACGTTTACGACTCGCCTACAAACAGACAACGACTTTCTTTTCCTCGTTGCTTTAGACATTCGCTCTTGCGCGTGGTATACTGTGCCGCATGTCACGACCACTGATCTCCTTTGCCGATCGCAGCCGCGAATCTATGCGACTGCCCAACCAGCGTATGGCGCTCATGCACACCACCGCGGTGCTAACAGCCCAACGGCGCGCGGGCATTGCCGCTGAACCCACCTGGTCTGACCTCACAGCGCGCAGTCAGGCGCTGCGCCGGCATACCCTGGCCAACCTGGGCTTCTATCTCGAACAGCTCGAGCGCGCCCTGCAGGCGCGCGGCGCGCGCGTGATTTGGGCGCGCAACAGCGCCGAAGCCTGCCAGGCGATCGTCGCGCTGGCGCAGCGTCCAGGCGCAACCCAGGTCGTGCAGACGAAGTCGCCCCTGACGCAGGAGATCGGGCTGGCCGGCGCGCTGCAACGCGTTGGTTTGACGCTGCATGCGCTGAATCAGGGCGAGTTTGCGGCCGAGCTGGCCGGGCAGCGGCCCACCCATCCCAACGCCGGCATTGCGCATCTGCGCATTGATGATCTGGTGCGTGTTTTGAACGCCCGCCTCGATATGCCGGTCTTCCTCAATGCCGACGCGGCCAGCCGGGTCATCCGCGGACGTGTGCGCCAGGCGGCCTTGCAGAGCAGACTCGTCGTGCTGGGTGTTGACTTTGCCGTGGCTGAAACGGGCACCCTGGCGCTGTTCAATGACCAGGGCGATGTGCGCCTGGCCTCGGCCCTCGCGCCCATGCAGGCGGCGATCATGGGGCTGGAACAGGTTGTCCCCACGCTTGAAGATTTACGGCTTCTGCAGCGCGTGCACACGCGCAGCGCCAGCGGCCGCGCAACCCCCACTTACGTGGAGCTGCTCAGCGGCGCGGCCTCTGCCGAACGTGAGTTCTACCTGATCCTGGTGGACAACGGCCGTACCGCCATGCTTGCCGGCGCCGAAGCCGATATGCTGACGTGCATTCACTGCGGCGCCTGCGTGGATGTCTGCCCCGTGGCGCGGCGTGTCGGCAGTCAGCCCTATGCCTGGAGTTATCCTGGCCCGGTGGGCGCGGTGATGGGGTCGCTCTCCTTACCTGTGCAGTTTGCTGACGCGGCCAACGCCAGCACCCTGTGCGGCGCTTGCCGCACCGTGTGTCCGGTGGGCATTGACCTGCCGCAGTTTTTGCTGCGCGCACGCGCGCGGCCGCGCGCGCGTCCCGTCGGTTCACGTCTGCGCCCCAGCCGCCTGGTTGGCCGGGCATTGCTCTCCGCGCACCGGCCCGCCCTGGCGCGTTATCCCCTCCTGAGCGTGGTCAATCGTGTGGGACGCCTGCTCGTGGGCGGCCGCTCGACGCGGCGCTGGTTGGCTCCCTGGCTGTGGCGCTGGACAAGCGCGCGCGATCTACCGCTGCCCGCGGCCGAGACCTTTCGCATGCGCTGGGCCTCGCAGCATCTGCCGCAAACCGCGCAGGCGCCCCATGACTGAAGATGCCCGCGCGGCCATTCTGCGCGCCCTCCCACGCGCTTCGGAAGCGCCTGAAGCCTCGGCTGAGTGGCGGCGCCCCCTGCCCGCCGACGGCTTCGACCAGGCGGCGTTGGCGGCGCGTTTCATAGCCGCCTGCGCTGAGCATGGCGTTACGGTGACGCGCGAAGTCGGGCCTGGCGCGGCGCGTTTGTCCATTCTCTCGTTCCTGCGCAGCGCGGATGCTCGCCAGGCGCTGGTGTGGCCGCAGGATGAGCTGCCCGTGCCTGGATTATTGGACGCCCTGCAGATGCTTGGCATCGAAACGGTCACGCCATCTGCGGCGGCTGTCAGCAGCCGCGCCATCTTGTTGCAGGAAAAAACGGTGAGCTTCGGAATGACGACGGGACTGGCCGGGTTGGCCGATGAGGGCAGCATCCTCGTTCACTATCCCCGCGCCGGGGCTGCGTTGGCCGCCGCCTGGCCGCTGACTCACGTGATCCTGCTGCCAACGAGCCGCATCGTCCCTTCCTTCGAATGGTGGCTGGCCGCGGCGCGTTCACAGGGGCAGCTTGTCTCCTGGCTGCAGGGCGATATGACCATCATCGGCGGAGCGAGCTTGAGCATGGACATCGAGCAGACGCTGGTTCGCGGCGCGGCCGGGCCAGCGCGGCTGCATCTCTTCTTGATTGACGAAGATATTAAACTATGAACCTGTTTGGAATTGGTCCTTTTGAACTTGTCCTGGTGATCATCCTGGCCCTCATTTTTATCGGGCCAGAGGAACTGCCCAAGGCCGCGCGCGCGCTAGGCAAAGCCTTCTATGAGATTCAGCACATGACTGAACCGTATCGTGAGGAATTTCAGCGCGCCATGGGGCCGATCATGGAACCGGTCAATGAAGCGCGGCAGGCCCTGACGCAGTCGCTGACCGGCGCGTTAGAGCCGCCGCCCGACAACGGCGGGCTGCCGCCGCCGGACAACGCCGGGCTGCCGCCGGTCAATCCCCCATCGTTGGCCCCTTCTGCGCACGTGAGTGACACAACCGATGACCCTGCCCAATAATCGTGAGTCGGTCATGCCCATCATGGGGCATCTGCGGGAGTTACGCGGCCGTTTAATCAAAATGATCCTCAGCCTCATGGGCGGCACGGTGCTGGGCACGGTTTTTGCACGGCGCTTTCTGGAGATTTTAATCTTGCCGATGGGCAACGCGCGGCCGCAGTCGTTGCGTCCCGCCGAAAATATCATCGTCTACTTCAAGGTTGCCCTCATCCTCGGATTGGTGCTGGCGATGCCGGTCATCATCTATCAGATTGTCGCCTTCATCGTGCCTGGGTTGACGGCGGGCGAAAAGCGCGCCTTGTACTTCGTCATTCCCGGCGCCACCCTGCTCTTTGCGATTGGCGTCGCTTTCTCTTCGCTGGTCATGCTGCCCTTTTCGCTGGACTACCTGGGTCACTTTCTCAGCGATTTGATCCAGCCGCAGTACTCCATTGACTATTACATCTCGTTTGTCGCCAACTTCATCGTTTGGATTGGCCTCAGTTTCGAGACGCCGCTCATCATCGCTTTTTTCGCGCGCCTGGGAGTTGTCAGCCCTGCGCAATTGCGCCGTGGTCGGCGCTATGCCATTGTGATCTTAGCCATCGTCGCCGCCGTCATCACCCCCACGCCCGATCCCTTCAATATGACCCTGGTGATGCTGCCGCTCTACGCGCTGTACGAATTCGGGATTGTCCTGGCGCGTATCTTCTATCGCCCGCGCACCAGGGACGCGGAGTAACCGAAGAGATCGGTATTCCCCGGCCAACATTTCAACATTTCCGAGAGCGTAACAAGATTGCCCTATGATCGTTCTCACGGTATAATCAACCAACAACACAGCCGTTCAATTCAGACTTGGTCGGCTTTGCCCTTGACATCCTATCAGTCCCAAGGTCGGGCTTTGTTGCCTTCAGGTTTGCACGATTGTTTCAGTAAGCAAATGAGGCTGCAGCCCATGCTTCAGGGCTGCGGTTGTTTTGTTGAGAGTTATCTCCTGCCAGATGCGTCGTATCTATCCTTGCAATCGAACTATGGAGAGTTGCCCCATGGCAGAGCCCCTGGCCGACCAAATTGAGCGTCAAATTCATCATGCCATAGAACTCTATCACCGACTGGTACTGGTGGTCGCACCAGCTGGCGCGGGCAAAACAAAGGCACTACAGGTTTTAAGCGAGCGACTTGGTGCACCGCTGATAAACGTCAACCTTGAGCTCTCTCGCCGTATGCTGGAACTCAGCGAACGCCAACGGGCCTTGCTGTTGCGTCGGCTGTTATCCGAGACGGTCAATGCAGTTCAGGCAGACGTTATTCTGCTCGATAATATCGAGATATTGTTTGATGTCTCACTCAAGCAAGAACCGCTGCCGCTATTGCAAGGACTCTCTCGCAACAGAACTGTCATTGCCGCATGGAACGGTTCAACAGACAATGAGCATCTAGTCTATGCAGCGCCAGGCCATCCCGAATACAAACGATATCCCAAAGGCGATTTCTTGGCAGTGAACCCGGGGACCACACTATGAAAACAAGCAATGAAACAGCCGAAAGGCAACCGCAATGAGGTACGCAGATCTGATCCAATTCGAGCCAATCGAAACGGTGGTTCAACTACTAGACGCCGACGAAAGCATTGCCGCTCAGCAGCTTGTTCGAACGTACGTTATCTCTGAAGAGATGGCTGAGAGACTGGTCAACCTCGTCATTCCTCAGCTTCAGTTCGACAAGCCTATGGATAACAAGGGACTGCTGGTCGTTGGCAATTACGGCACAGGTAAGTCCCACTTGATGTCCGTCATCTCCGCCCTGGCTGAGAACGCTGGTCTGGTAGGTTTCTTGTCCAACAAGGGCGTGGCGAGTGACGCGGGCAAGATCGGCGGCCGTTTCAAAGTAGTCCGCACCGAGATTGGCGCAACCACCATGTCGCTGCGCGACATCATGGTTGCTGAACTGGAAGAGCATCTGGCTGCAATGGGGGTTTCCTATTCTTTTCCGCCCGCGGACAGGGTCTCCAACAACAAACGCGCCTTCGAGGAACTGATGACTGCATTTCATCAGGAGTATCCCGACCATGGCTTACTCCTGGTGGTTGATGAGCTGCTCGATTATCTGCGCAGCCGCAAAGACCAGGAACTCATCCTGGACCTCAACTTTCTGCGTGAGATTGGCGAAGTCTGTAAGGACCTACGCTTCCGCTTTATCGCCGGCGTCCAGGAGGCGATTTTTGATAGCCCACGTTTCTCGTTCGTAGCCGATAGCGTTCGTAGGGTGAAGGATCGCTTCGAGCAGATCCTCATCGCGCGCAAGGATGTCAAATTTGTGGTGGCCGAGAGGCTCCTCAAAAAGACTGGTGAGCAGCAGGTGAAAATCCGAGAATACCTCACCCCGTTCGCCAAGTTCTACGGCCGCATGAACGAGCAGATGGATGAGTTCGTGCGTCTTTTTCCAGTGCACCCCGACTATATTGACACCTTCGAGCGGGTCACGGCGGTGGAGAAGCGCGAGGTGCTCAAGACCCTGTCGCTGGCCATGAAAAGGCTGCTTGGGCAAGATGTCCCGGTTGATCGCCCTGGCGTGATCGCCTACGATGGCTACTGGACCACCTTGCGCGAAAACCCGTCATTCCGTGCCGTGCCGGATATCAGGGCGGTCATTGATTGCAGCCAGGTGCTCGAATCTCGCATCCAACAGGCTTTCACCCGTCCAGCGTATAGGCCCATGGCGTTGCGGCTGATTCACGCGCTTTCCGTCCATCGGCTCACCACCGGGGACATTTATGCGCCTCTGGGTGCGACAGCAGAGGAACTGCGAGACGGCCTTTGCCTCTACCAGCCCGGCATTGAGGAGTTGGGCGGGGCGCCTGCCGACGATCTGCTCTCCCAAGTGGAAACCGTACTGCGTGAGATCCATCGCACGGTCAGCGGACAGTTCATCTCCGCCAATCCCGATAACCGCCAGTACTACCTGGACCTCAAGAAGACCGACGACTTCGACGCCTTGATCGAGAAGCGCGCCGAAAGTCTCGATTTATCGCAACTGGACCGCTACTACTACGAAGCCTTGAAGCGGGTCATGGAATGTACGGATCAGACCTACGTCACTGGCTACAGGATCTGGCAGCATGAGCTTGAATGGCTTGAGCACAAAGCGGCGCGGCAGGGATATCTCTTTTTTGGCGCGCCCAACGAGCGTTCTACCGCGGTGCCGCCGCGGGATTTCTACCTGTACTTCATCCAACCCTTCGACGCGCCACATTTCAAGGACGAAAGGAAGTCGGACGAACTATTCTTGCGTCTGACGAAAATGGACGATGAGTTCCGGGCGGCGCTCAAGAACTACGCGGCGGCGCTGGACCTGGCCTCGACCGCCTCGGGGCACGCCAAAGCGACCTACGAGTCGAAAGCCTCTACTTTCTTGCGCGGGCTTGTGCAGTGGTTGCAGAAGAGCATGACGACAGCTTTCGATGCGACCTATCAGGGACGCACCAAACCCCTGACCGAGTGGGCAAAGGGCAAGTCGCTTCGCGAGCTTTCCGGCGGCAGCGCGGCCGAACGCGTCAACTTCCGCGATCTGGTGAACATAATCGCTGGCATCTGTCTGGGAACCCATTTCCAGGATCAGGCGCCTGAGTATCCGTTCTTCTCGGTGCTCATTACCGGGGCAAATCGGGCGCAGGCTGCACAGGATGCCCTGCGCGCGATTGCTGGGCAGAACCGCACCAAACAGGCGGTCGCGGTGCTTGATGCACTGGCGTTGCTTGACGGCGAGCGGCTCGATCCCTACCGATCGAAGGTTGCCAACTACATCCTGGAGGTGGCGAAGAAGAAAGGCTCCGGCCAGGTTGTCAACCGCTCTGAGCTGATCCAGGACGTCTACAGTGTGGAGTACCTGGCCCCGCAGACGCTGCGCCTCGAACCAGAGTGGTCCGTGGTCGTGCTGGCAGCGCTGGTCTACGCCGGCGAGCTAGTCTTGGCCATTCCGGGCAAGAAGTTCGATGCCACGGGGCTACAGTTGCTGGCCGGGACTGGCGTTGACGAATTAGCGCAGTTCAAGCACATCGAACGGCCCAAGGATTGGAACGTGCCGGCGCTCAAGGCGCTGTTCGAGTTGGTGGGACTCACGCCAGGCATGGGCCAACTGGTCACCCAGGGCGAGGTCGAACCAGTCCAGCAGTTGCAGCAAGCTGTCACTGCTGCGGTAGAGCGGCTCGTACTCGGGCAGCAGAGCTTGCAGACCGGGCTGTCCTTCTGGGGCCGCAGTCTGTTGGTCGAGGATGAGGCGCAGAAGTTGCGGGCCAGGCTGGCCGGCACGAAAAACTTCCTCGAATCGCTGCAGGCCTACGATTCGCCCGGCAAGCTTAAGAACTTCCGCTATAGCGCGCCAGAGGTGCAAGGCCATGAAGATGGCCTGAAGGCGCTGAGGGAGTTCGAGGCGCTACAAAAACTGGTGGACGACCTGGGCGCCACGGCAGCGTACCTTTCCACCGCCGAAGCGGTCTT
>DAISHS010000151.1:0-10025 GCA_036822415.1 Chloroflexota bacterium | reverse complement strand
CCTCGGAAGAACGCATTGACAAGCCCTCGTTGACCTGGCAGATGAAGCTCGACTTTGGCGCTGCGCCGGAAAGCGGGCGTGAGGTGCTGGTGCTGGAGGATGTGGCGCAGCGTTTTGGGCCGCGTCCGCTGTTCGAAGATGTCAACCTGACCCTGCGCGCCGGCGAGCGCGTGGTCTTGATCGGCTCCAACGGCAGCGGCAAGACCACCCTGGCGCGCATTATCAACGGGACGTTGACGCCCAGCGCCGGCCGGGTGCGCCTGGGCGCTGGCGTGCGCCTGGGCTACTTTGCGCAGGAGCAGGACCTGCTCGATCAGGCCAGCACACCGCTGGAAACGGTGCGCAGCGTAGCGGCCATGAACGAGACGGACGTGCGCAGTTTTCTGCACTTCTTTCTCTTTGCGGGCGATACGGTCTTCACGCCGCTGCGCCTGTTGAGCTTTGGCGAACGCGCACGGCTGGCGCTGGCCCGCCTGGTAGCGTTGGGATGCAACTTTTTGCTCCTGGACGAGCCGATCAATCACCTGGACATTCCCTCGCGCAGCCGCTTCGAGCAGGCGCTGACGGCCTTCACGGGCACTGTCCTGGCGATTGTGCATGACCGTTACTTCATCGAGCGGATCGCCACGTCGGTCTGGAGCCTGGAGGAGGGCACGATCCGCACCTACGCCGAGCTGGCCGATGTGCGCCCCCGCGTCACGTGATGCGCTCGATCTCCAGCCACTGCGCCTGGTCGGTCGTCAGCAGGCCGCCGCCAAAGCGCCCCTGCGGCGTGACCACAGCGTACTGGTTGTCGAGCCAGATCACCAGGCCGAGCGGCCCGGCCGGCGCATCGGTGGTGTGAAGGATTTCAGCGCCGTCCACCATGAAACGCGTGCGGCGCACGCCCCATTCGATCGTGTAGAGGCGCCAGCGGGTCATGTCCGCTGGCGCCTCTGCTTCGTGCACGCCCAGCGCGCGCTGGCCCAGCGGCCACAGGACGCGGTAGAGGCGCGGCACGCGCATGAGCAAAAATCCCAGCGGCGCGCTGGGCGCCAGCGCGTAGAACAGCGGTCGCTGCGCATCCATCGTCGCCGCCTTCCAGCCGTGGCCCGGCATCCCGCACGCCAGGGCCATGTCCGATGGCGGGGACGCGAAGAAGAACCAGACGGCCCGCGGCAGCGCGGGCAGGCGGGCGCCGGCGCTGGGATAGGGGTTGTTCCAAAAGCCAAAGCCGGCCGTGCCCTGCAGCTCAGCGGCGTCATGCGAAAAGCGCGCGCGGACGGTCAGTGTCAATGGCGGACGCCAGGCGAACGCCCGTCGCGGCCGGCCCTGGTAATCGTCGAGCTGAGCATTGCTGTAGACGCTCGCGCTGGTCGGCGCAAGGCGTAGACGCCACCCCACCCCGCGCGTCTCCACCGCGCCCACGCCTGCCGTGCAAGACGCTAGCTCAGACATCCGATCCCCCTTTCAGCGTCATCCACCAGCTTGCGCTTGTGTGTAATTGCTCAGCCCCGCGTCAGGCCTGGCGCAGTTGATAGGCGGCCAGCGTCCGTTCGCGCGCCGCGCCGTGATCCACGATCGGCAGCGGGTAGTCCTGGCCCAGCAGACAGCCGGCCTGGCGCTGTTCCAGCGGCGTCATTTCCCAGGGGCGCTGAATGAAACGGGTGGGCGTCTGAGCCAGTTCAGGAACCCAGCGCCGCACGAAATCGCCCTGGGGATCGAACTTCTCGCCTTGCAGCATGGGGTTGAAGATACGGAAGTAGGGCGCGGCGTCGGTGCCGACGCCGGCCGTCCACTGCCAGCCGCCGTTGTTGGACGCGGGATCGCCATCCACCAGGTGCTGCATGAAGAAGCGCTCGCCCCAACGCCAGTCAATCAGCAGGTCTTTGACCAGGAACGAGGCCACGATCATGCGCGCGCGGTTGTGCATCCAGCCGGTCTGCACGAGCTGGCGCATGGCCGCGTCCACGATGGGGTAACCGGTGCGTCCCTCGCACCAGGCCTGGAACGCGGCCTCGTCGTTGCTCCAAGGAATGGCGCGCAGCGGCGGTTGGAAGGCCTCGCGCAGGACGTTGGGAAAGTGATACAGGATGCTGGCGTAGAACTCGCGCCAGATCAACTCGTTGAGCCAGACCTCCGCGCCGCGCCGGCCCGTCTCCGCGGCTGGCGCGTTGAGTAGCTGATAGGCGGCGCGGGCCGCCTGGCGCGCGGAGAGCATGCCGAAGCGCAGGTAGGGCGAGAGGCGTGAGGTGCTATCCAGGTCGGTGCGGTCGCGCAGTTCATGATAACGCTCAATGGGCGCCAGCAGGTCGCCAGCAAACTGCTGCAGACGCCGCTGCGCCTCGGCCTCGCCGGCGATGAACGGCACGCTGGCCGGCAGCGCCGGCATGGTGGGAATCGGCTCGCTCTCCAGGTCGGGCGCTGTGGGAATGGTCGCCGGCGCGGGCAACAGCGCCAGGTTGGGCGGCAGCGCCTTCCAGGCTCGGCTGAACGGCGTAAAGACCGTATAGGGCGCGCCGTCCGCCTTGCGCACGGCATCGGGCGGGAAGATCGTCACGCCGCCGGTCAGCTGCAAGGGCCGCTGGCGGGCGACCTCCGCGTCACGCCGACGAGCGTAGGGCGAAATGTCAGCCTGCGCCACGATCAGGCGCGCGCCGGTCGCATCGAACAGGCTGCTCAGCACATCCGTCGGCCGGCCCGCGCGCCAGACCAGGCGGCTGCCGCGCTGGCGCAGATCGCCATCCAGGGCGCGCAGGCCGTCGAACAGAAAAGCCTGGCGCTTGGCGCTGGCCGTAGGCGCTTGCAGCAGCTGCGGGTCGAGAATGAAGAGCGGAATGACCTGATCCGCCTCGGCCAGGGCGGCCGTCAGCGCCGGGTTGTCGGCCAGGCGCAGGTCACGCCGAATCCACCAGATGGCTGTTGTCATGCACGTTGCCTCCGAACTGGTTAGGCCGCCCCTGGCGGGCAGCCTGTCGCGTACGGGTGGCCTGTCCCTTGCTGGTCGCCTCCCCGCGCGGCGATCTTTCAGACGATGGGCGCGCCTGCGGCGTCACGCGTGCATCACGCAGTCGCGCCCATTTGCGCAAGCCGGCGGTCTAGCGTACACTGGGGCCGCCGTGAGCTTCAGCCAGCAAATCCAGCGGTAGGAGACCAGATCATGACCCAGTCACCCCGTTTTGTTGCAGCAACGCAGTTTGCGCACACCCATTTCCGCGGCCTGCCCGCCATCGCGGCGCAGTCGCCGTTCTGCACCGTGACCGTGCTCCCGACCTGGGGCGCCAAGATCGCCTCCCTGCTGGATGCCGACGGGCGCGAGCGGCTCTGGCATAACCCACACCTGCCCTGGCAACTGCCCAATGCAACCACATCGTACGTGCGTGAGGCGGACATCGGCGGCTGGGACGAGTGCTTCCCCGCGGTCGGCCCAGGCCCGTACCCGCTGCCGCCCTGGCAGGGCCGCCCGATTCGCGATCATGGCGAGGTGTGGGCGCACGCCTGGCAGGTTGAGGAGACCTCGAAAGGCTTGCGCCTGGCGACGAACGGCGACGAATTTCCCTATCGCCTGGTAAGGACGATCGAGCTGGCGCCTGACGAACCGACTTTCGAGATGAGGTATGAACTGACCAATCTCAGCGATGCGCCTTTTGCCTATCTCTGGTGCGCGCACCCGCTGCTGGCCATTGCGCCGGGGATGCAGCTGCTGCTGCCGGCTGGCAGTCCCGTGCGCAGCAGTGGGATCCTCCCTGCGCACTTCAGCTGGCCGCACGCCGGCGCGCTTGATGTGACGCATGTCCCCGCGCCCGACGCCGGCTGGGCCGCCAAGCTGTACGTGGGGCCGCTGCCTGAGGGCTGGGCGGCGCTGCGCGATCCGCAGACGGGCCAGGAGCTGCGCTTTGAGTTCGATCCGGCCGCGACGCCCTACGTCGGGTTGTGGTTGAACTACGGCAGTTGGTCCGGGGCGGGCACGGCGCCTTACTACAACCTGGGCCTGGAGCCATGCACGGGCATGCCAGACGACCTGGCGAGCGCGCTGGATCCGGCCTGGAACGCGTTTGCCACCGTGGCCCCGCACAGCACGCGCGCCTGGTCGCTGCGCGTGCGCCTGCGCTGACCGCCGGCCGCCTGGAAGCGCTGGCGGCAGGCGCTTGAATAGTTACGTACGGTCTTCTTCCCACACGATACGGTCAAAGCCGAGAGACACCACGACGAAGGCGCGCAACCGCAGACCTGGGCCAACCTGGGTCTGCAAGCGCGCGCGGTAGGCCTGCACGCTGGCACGGGCTTCGCTCAGGCGCTGCTGCACCGGCTTCAGGGCGAGGAGGTCGTCCCGGCTGGCCTGTTTGATCTGTTCACGCGTCAGGCCAGCCTGGGCCGGCGAAACCACCTTGAACTCGAACAGAAAATCGAGCAGTTGATACTGGCGCATTTCGGGGCGAATGAGCATCACCAGATCGGCGTAGCTGTGCTCCAACGCCGCCTCTGATGTCATCATGTAGAAGGCGTCGTCGAAAAGGAGCGTGACGAAGGCGGTTTTGAGCGTCAACTCGTTGAGCCAGCGATAGTCCCGGTTGTCGAAGACCCTGAAATAGCGGTCTTCGATGAAGGCGCACAGGGGTTGCAGGTCGCCGTTGGAGTAGAAAGCCTCGGCCAGGCGCCGGGCGCGATTCTGGGCTTCGACTTCGGGCAGGACGAGCTGCGCCAGGCGCTCGACGTACAGCCGCCGCACCACCAGGTTGGGGATCGCCAGGTGCAGGTGACCGGTCGCGGTGCGGCCCCGCAGGGTCAGGATGCCGAAGAAGTAAAGCAGCGACGCCATGAAGGTCGCGTCCTGGGGTACGCTCAGCATCTCTTCGACGCCAAAACGATCGGCCAGCTGTTGCACGCCAATGGGCGGCTCGCCGCTCAGGGCGTCGAAGATGAACTGGGCGCCCTCTGGCAGCTGAGCGATGTAGGCGAGCTTGTTGCGATCCAGCGCCAGGTTGCTGTCGAGCAGTTGAGGTGGGAAGCGACAGTGCGTCTGGAAGAAGTCGAGGAAGTAGAGCGCCAGCGTCGGGTTGTAGAGCGGCTCGCCGGGGGCTTCGCTGAAGCTGTAGCCGTTGTAGAAGGTGCGCATCACGGTCAGCGCCTCGTCGGCGCGTGCGGCTGGCAACTCACACCCTTGCGCCACGTCCCGCAGGACCTGGGCGATCTCTGTCTCGCGGAAGCCGCAGAGGTCGGCGAAACGTTCATCGAGCGAAAGGCTCTTGGCGACGTTGTAGCCGCTGATGACATCGCTCAACACGACGGGCGAAACGCCGGTGATGAAGACCCGGTCGAGTCCCAGGCCGGCGCTGGCGGCTTTGACGGCCTTGAAGACGCTGCGGATGACGCCTTCGCCGCGCACCAGGTCGGCGTACTGCGCCCGGCCGGCCAGCCGGCCGCCCATCACAACTTCATTGGCGAAGTTGTCGTACTCGTCAATGAGGAGATAGAGGCGGTACGGCGTGCTGCGGATGGCTGTCAGGGCCGACTGAAAAGAATAGAGGGCATCGGCGCTGTCAATCTGAATCCGGTCAGGCAACCAGCCGCGGTAGCGCGCAGCCAATCCTTCGATGGCGGCGTTGAGGTGATTGTGCAACGACCGCCGAATCTGTTCGACGGGGCCATGCGCTTCGACGGCTGAGAAGTCCCATTTGAGCACGAAGAAGCGGTTATGCAGGGGCGTGGGCTGGCGGCCGATCGCCAGGTGCCCAAAAAGGGCCGCAAACTGATCGGCGCGGGCCAGATCGTAGTAGTTTTCCAGCATGGAGAGGAGCAGGCTCTTGCCGAAGCGACGCGGGCGCAGAAAAAGAATCTGCGGCCCGGCGCGTTCGATGAGCGGGATGTAATGGGTGCGGTCGGCGTAGAAATAGCCTTCCGTTATCAGCTTGTGGAAGTCGCTGATTCCGTATGGAAACTGCATCGCTGCCTCCAGGCGGTTACAGGTTGCCCCAACGGGCGCAAGGTTTGCCTGCGCAGGCCCCAGTCTTGTCGGTCGGACGCCTGCTTATCTCCGCACATTGTACGCGATGTGGCCGATTTACGCCAGACCGGCGGTTCGAGACGGGGTCGTCATCAGGCGTCCGTTATGGCGCCGCCAGCTGGGCGAGGACGACCAGGGGGTCGGCGGGGAGGATGTGCAGGTTGCGGTCAGCCCAAACAGCCTGCTGATCGGCGCTGGCGGCGGGGACGACGGCGTAGGCGGCGGGGGTCAGGCTGCCGAGGCGCGCGAGGTTATTGGCCCAGAGCTGCTTGAAGATGGGATCGGCCAGGTCTTGTCCCACCACCAGCAAGGGATGTTCCTCCAGGATCGTACGCACCCGGTCGAGCAGCGCCTTTTTTGCCGGATTCTCCCAGAACTGCAACATGTCGGTCTCCGTCACCACCAGCGTGTCGGGTTGACCGACCCAGCCGTAGAGCTGGATCAGGCTGGCGGCGCGCGGGGTGCGAAAGGCGACCTGGCTGGCCTGCACCAGGTGATCGAACGGGCGGCCGCTGCTGCGCAGGGCGCGCGCCAGGCGGTCGTCATACGCGGTGGTGATGATCGCCGTCACCGGCAGCTGCGCCAGCCGCGTGTGCCAGCCCTGCGGACTGGCGGCGGCGTCCAGGGCGTGGATCAGAAAATCGGTGAATTCCCAGCGCTGGCCGCGACGGGCCAGGCGCTGGGTGATCTCGGCCAGGGTGGGGCCAGGCGTCAGGCCGACGCGCAACGCCAGGCGGTCGGCCAGTTCCTGGCGCGAGGGCAGGCCGGCGACGGCAGCCGGGGCGTCGCCGCCGACGAAGAGGGCGAGCGCGCCGCTGGCAAGATGGGCGGTCAGTTCGGGCAGCCAGGCGCTGTCGTTCATCGGGCCTGTTCTCCGAACTGGCCGCCGAGCCAGCCGAGCGGGGCGGCGACGGTCAGAACGATGAGGGCGGCGCAGAGCAGCAGGGCGGCGCCAAAAAAGCCGGCGCTGAAACGGCGGCCGCTGCGCTTGCTGAGCAGGCCGCTAGCGAGCAGCAGGGGAAAGATGAGCGCCAGCGTGAACAGGCTGGCGGCAAAGCAGAAGATCAGGATGATAGCAAAGTCAACCGGGTGGACAAGGCCAAGATTGGGGATATTTTCGGGACGAAAGCCTTTGAGCCAGAGGACGGCGTTGAGCAGGCCCAAGACGGCGCCGATGGCGGCGCCATAGACGGCGATGAGCGCGCTGTGCTGCCGGCGGGCCAAGGCGGCGGTGAACCAATCGGCGGCGATGGCGCCGACCAGGCCGATCGTCAGCAGGACGGCCAGATAGCGCGCCGGGCCGACGATGGCCGCGGGCGCAAATGGCAGCAGGGGCAGACCGAAACCGAGCAGGGCGGCGCTCAGCAGGACGGCCCACCAGCCGCGCGTGGCGAGCAGACGCACGGCCTGGGCCACGCGGTTGGCGGCGCGCAGGAGCGGGGAGGCGTAAGTGCTGGCAGCCTGGCTGAGGACAACCTGGTCCAGCTCGCTTTGGAAATCGGCGATGGTGGGGTAGCGCTGGTCTGGCTCGGCCTGGCGGGCGCGCTCGATGACCAGGTCGAAGGTCTCGTCGAGGCCGGGGGTCAGCTCGCTGGCGGGGACGAAGGCGCCCTGGCCGGGGTTGCGCAGGGTGAGCATCTCGTACAGCACGGTGGCGGCCGCGTAGATGTCGGTGCGTCCATCGGCGGGACGACCGGCGGTCTGTTCGGGCGCCATGTAGTCGGCCGTACCGCTGACGAGCTGCGTGGTGGAGGCTTGATCGGGCGCCAGTGAGCGCGCCAGGCCAAAGTCAATCAGCTGCACGCGGTCGTCCGCTTCGAGAAAGATGTTGGAAGGCTTGAGGTCGCGATGGACGATGCCGTGGGCGTGGGTGTAGGCCAGCGCGGAGCAGACCTGGCGTATGATGGCGTGGGCGCGGTCGAGCGGCAGGGGGTGGCCGTCGGCCCTGGCTTTGCGCAGCGTCTCCTTGAGCGTTTCGCCGGTCAGGAAGGGCATGACGATGAAGTAGTTGCCGCGGTACTCGCCGAAATCGTCCAGGTGAATGATGGCGGGATGCGACAGGTCGCGCAGGATGTTGGCCTCGCGCCGGAAGTTGGCGAGCAGGCGCTCGGTCTGCGCCTGAGCGCGCTGCAAGACCTTGACGGCCACCATGCGCGACTGCTCCAGGTCGCGTGCGCCGTAGACGACGCCGACGCCGCCTGTCCCTTCGATGGTTTCGATGCGGTAGCGTGCGGGCAGGATGCCCAGGTCAGGCTGCAGGGCGACGGAACGCTGATAGGCGGCGAGGGCGGCGGGCAGGTCGCCCAGGGCCAGGTAGGCGAAATGCAGGTTGTGATGCGCCTCGGCCAGGCCAGGGTCGGCGGCGAGCGCCTGCTGGTAGTAGTCAACCGCGCGTTTGTAGTTTTGACGGGCGAACTCCAGGTTGCCGCTGCGCAGCCAGATGGCGGCCGAGGACTGCGTCGGCGCAAAGGCGCGCGCCAGGCGCTCGTAGGCGGCGCGTGTGACCTGGATGTCGCGCAGCTGCTCGGCGCTGAGCAGGGGCACGTCGGTCTGCTCGACCAGCGGGGCGACGCCGATCTGGTTGAGGATGTTGTCGAGGACCAGGCCCTGGCGCGCCAGCTCGTCCACGGTCAGCCGCGGGGCATCGGAGGGGAGCGTCAGGTTGACTGGCTGGCCGCGCAGGGCAGCGACGGCTGCTGTCAGCGCCTGCATGAACGCGGCCGGTTCCTGCGTGATGACGCTAATGCCGTTGGTTTCGAAGGCGGCGATGTCATCCTCACGGCCCAGGGCCTGCACGGCAAACGCGGGCGGGGTAAATTCGGCCTGGGCCAGGCGAATGGCCTCGTACAGGCGCACGAACAAGTCGCCCGGCTGTGGCGCATAGCCAAGCAGGAGCAGGGGCCGCTCGCGCAGCGCCACCTTGAGGCGATCGAGCAGGCCCTGGAACCTGGGCCGCGTCAAAACGTCGGCCTGATCGGTTTGGGTGATAACCAGGTCGTTGGGATCGTCGAAGGTGGTCAGGTTGCCGTAGGGCTGAAAGAGCAAAACCTTGCTCTCATCAACGGCCACTTGCTGGCTGGGGCGCAGCAGGCTGTAGGGCGCCTCCTGCTCCTGCAGCGCGGTTTCCATCAGGGCGTCCCAGCCGCCGCTGATGATGACGCGAAACGGCAGCCGCGCGATGGCGCGGTGCAGCGGCAGCGGGCGCAGCGTGGGCGTGTTGATGCGCGCGCGCAAGAACTGGATCAAGGCCTGGCGCCCGCGGCGCTCCGCAAAGACCTGCGCCATCTGCGGGAAGGAAACGTAGCGACCGCGGTAGCCCACCGCCGTCGCCATCTCGTCGGCCAGCTGGCCGCTGGTGGGCAGGCCCTGAAACTGGCTGTCCGATTCGCCGGCGTCCGGGCCGATGAAGAGCACGCAGCGGCCCTCGCTGACAAAGCCGGCCACCCGTTGGATAAATGAATCCTGCTCAGTTGGCATTTCTCAGTCCAGGGCACTCGCGCGCTTTGAACAGACAGATTTGGCGTCCGAAGACTTTGATCAGCAGATGCACCGCCGCCGCCTCAGGCTCCGCATCTGCCGGCGGCGTGCTATTCACAGAAGTTCCCAGCAGCGGGACGTTGCGCACGTCCGGTAGATAGAACTTGACGGCCGGCGAGAGGCGCAGCTCCACCCGTGACAGCGTGATGGGCTGGCCATCGTTCGTACCCATTTGGGGGTCGCTGGTAAACAGAATATCGTACAGCAGGTAGGCGTCGGCCGGCAGTAATGGCGCCGGCGTCAGCAGTTGTGGATCGCGGTAGACCTCTTCGATCGTCTCGCTGAACACCACGGCAATGCCAACCAGGCCGGCCTGCCCGCTTTCCAGCCGCGGTGCAGGCGCCAGGGAGGCCAAGTCCGCCCTGCTGCTTTTCAAGGGGTCGAATTCAGGCGGCGGCGGCGCGTCCAGGCCCTTTCGGCTGATGGGCGCTACGAGAATGGAGGGCTGGCAGCCCGCGAACTCGCCCCCCTTGACCGCATCGGCGCAGCGTTCCAGGTTGTTGAC
>DAISHS010000150.1:7601-10096 GCA_036822415.1 Chloroflexota bacterium | reverse complement strand
TCAAGCAGGTGTGGCCCGACCATAAGATCATCGGTCTGGAGCCAACCCAATGCCCCACGCTGTACAACAACGGCTACGGCAGCCACGACATCCAGGGCATTGGCGACAAGCACGTCACCTGGATTCACAACGTCCTCAACATGGACGCCATCATGTGCATTGATGACATCGAATGCAAGAAGGGCTTGCAGCTGCTGACCGAGCCGGCCGGCTGGGAAACCCTGACGCGGCGCTACGGCGTGCCGACAGACACGGTGCAGAATCTGGCGACGATCTTCGGCATCAGCGGCGTGTGCAACGTGCTGGGCGCGATCAAGACGGCCAGGTTCTACGGCCTGGGCAGCCAGGAGACCGTCGTCACCATCTGCACCGACGCCATTGACCGCTACCACTCGGTGATGGCGGCCATGACCGAATGTTACGGGCGCATGGACGAAACGGAAGCGGCGGTGCGCGTCGAGTCCATCTTCCACAGCCAGAAAACCGATTGGATCCGCGAGGGGACGCAGCACGCCCGCGCCTGCTGGCACAACCTCAAGTATTACACCTGGGTCGAGCAGCAAGGCAAAACGGTGCAGGAGCTGGACGCGCAGAAGGACCCGGCCTGGTGGCTGGAACATCAGGCGTTGGTGACAGACATTGACGCCAGGATTCGCGCGGCGCGAGGCTAACTTCAGAGAGGGTGTTAATCCATGCAAGTTCGTGATAGCGATGCTCAATTCCGCGCCCACGAGGCGGCCGGCGCGTATGTCAACGTCAACGGCGAGCGCATTTTCTATCGCACCGAGGGCGATCGCGGGGACGGCAGCCCCATCGTCATGCTGCACGGCGTGCCGACCAGTTCGTACCTCTATCGCAAGCTGATCTCGCTGTCCGTGGGACACCACTTTGTGCTGGCGCCCGATTTCCCCGGCCTGGGACTTTCCGCCAAGCCGCCCGACCGCGACTATTCATGGTCGGCGCTGGCTCAGTTCGTGGCCGATTTCGTAACCGCGCTCAAGCTCAAACCGGTGCACCTGGTACTGCACGACATCGGCGGCCCCATTGGCCTGGAGTTCGCCATTCGCCGCCCGGACCAGGTAGCCAGCATCACCCTGCTGAACGCGCCGACCCAGGTCAGCGCCTTCAAGAAGCCCTTCATCATGCAGCTCATGGCGACCGGCGGCCTCAATGGGCTGGCCTTTGCCATGATGCAGCCGCGCTTGATGCTGTCAACGTGGCAGAGCCTGGGCGTGACGGGCAATTACAGCGTCAGCCTGACCGATATGCAGGTCTATCGGCGCATGCTCACCCACAACAACGGGCAGCAGACCTTCTTCAAGATTATGCAGAGCTTTGGGACGACCGCGGAGAAGGAGCGCTTCCTCGATGAGGGCCTGCGCCGGCTTGGCAAGCCCGCGCTCGTACTCTGGGGTAAGAACGACCCCGCCATTCCGCTCGTGCACTGCGATTGGTTCACGCAGCGGACGCCAGGCGCGCAGGTGCATCTGCTTGACGCCAAGCATTTCCTGATGGAAGACCATGCCGAAGAAATGGCTGGCCTGATGACGCCCTTCTGGGATCAGGTGGACGGTGTGCAGGCGGAGAGCAAAATTGCCCGCGATCGCTTGGGCGAACGCCCGGAGATGAAGGGTTGGCACAAGCAGTCAAGCGAGCTGTGATCCACGACTTCCAGTTGTTGCGCGAGGTTCAACATGCAGATACTCATTACCAACGGCGCGGTCATTACCCTGGGCGCGGCCAATCAAATCATCGAGGCGGGCGCGGTCCTGGTCGAGGGTGACGAGATCAAGGCCGTAGGCAAGGCGCTTGAACTGGAAACGGCCTTTCCCGACGCGCAGCGCCTGGACGCTCACGGCCAGCTCATCATGCCAGGCCAGATTTGCGCCCATACCCACTTCTACGGCGCCTTTGCCCGAGGCCTCTATATCCCCGGTGAACCGCCCAAGGACTTCCCCGAAATTTTGCGCCGTTTATGGTGGACGTTGGACAAAGCCCTGGACGCGGACGGCGTAACGCTGAGCGCGCTGGTCTGCCTGGTGGACGCCATTCGCCACGGCACAACCACCCTGATTGACCATCATGCCAGCCCGAATGTCATCGCAGGTTCGCTCGATCTGATCGCCGACGCCGTCAGCCAGGCCGGCCTGCGCGCCTGCCTCTGCTACGAAGTGACCGATCGCGACGGGCCTGAAAAAGCGCAGGCCGGCATTGCCGAGAACGTGCGTTTTATCAAGAGAATCAGAGGGCAGAGGGCAGAGGACAGAAGTCAGAGGGCAGAGGACAGAAGTCAGAGGGCAGAGGACAGAAGTCAGGGGGCAGAGGGCGACCAGACTCCCGTCTCTGAGCGTCTTGCGGCGACCTTTGGCCTGCATGCATCGTTGACCCTGTCGGATGAGACACTGGCGGCATGCGTGGACGCGGCCAAGGGACTGAACACCGGCTTCCACATCCACGCGGCCGAAGGCATGGCCGATCAGAATGACAGCCTGAGC
>DAISHS010000150.1:6107-7501 GCA_036822415.1 Chloroflexota bacterium | reverse complement strand
CGGCTTCCACATCCACGCGGCCGAAGGCATGGCCGATCAGAATGACAGCCTGAGCAAGTACGGTCAGCGCACGATCGAGCGTCTGGCCAGCCGGGGCATCCTGGGGCCGCAGACGATCGTGGCGCATGCCATTGCCATTGACGCCTGGGAGATGGCGCTCTTGCGTGAACACGGCGTCTGGGTTTCGCATCAGCCGCGCTCCAATATGAACAACGCCGTGGGCGTGGCCGATGTGCCGGCCATGCTGCGCGGCGGCATGAACGTCGTGCTGGGCAACGACGGTTTCTCCAACAACATGTTCACCGAGATGAAAACCGCCTACCTGCTGCACAAAGCCTGGCGCGGCGACCCGCGCGTGGCCAGCGGTACAGAGATTGCGCAGATGGCGTGGACGAATAATGCGCGCCTGGCGCGCCAGTTCTTCGCCAAACCAATCGGCGAATTGACGCCAGGCGCCTACGCGGACATCATCCTCCTCGACTATACGCCGATCACCCCGCTGACTCCGGCCAATCTGCCCTGGCATGTGCTCTTCGGCGCAGACGGCAGCCACGTCACCACCACCATGGTCGCAGGGCAGGTGCTGATGCATGACCGCAAGCTGCGCTTCCTGGATGAACAGGCCATCGGCGCGGCCAGCCGCGCTGCGGCCAGTCAAACCTGGGAGCGATTCTGGGCGCTTTCGAACTCCCACTCAACTTAGGCATTACAGGTGAATTGTGACTGACCTCTTCAACCAAACGATTGCTGTGCTCGGCGGCACCGGCGCCGAAGGCTCGGGCCTGGCCATGCGTTGGGCGCAGGCCGGACTGAAAGTCATCATCGGCTCGCGCCAGGCGGAGAAGGGCGCGGCGGCGGCGGCGGCGTTCAATGCCCGCATCGGCGTCGTAGCGCATCCCCTCGCCGGCGCCGACAATCACAGCGCCGCGCAAGCCGCATCCATCGCGGTGCTGACGGTGCCCTACGCCGCGCACCTGGCAACCCTGGGCGACGTCAAAGACGCGCTGCAAGGCAAAATTTTGCTTGACGTGACCGTGCCGCTGGTTCCACCCAAAGTCAGCACCGTGCAGCTGCCCGCGGCCGGCTCAGCCTGCCAGGAAGCGCAGGCGTTCCTGGGCGATGGCGTCCAGGTGGTAGCCGCGTTCCAGAACATCTCGGCTGAGCACCTGGGCGACCCCGACCACCCCCTGGACTGCGATGTCCTGGTGGCAGGCAATAGCAAAGAGGCCAAACAAATTGCCATCGAACTGGCAAGCCTGGCCGGCCTGGCCGCGTTCGACGCCGGGCCGCTGGCCAACGCCGGCGTCATCGAAGGTCTCACCTCCGTACTCATCGGCATCAACATCCGCCACAAGATCAAAGGCGCCGGCATCCGCCTGACCGGCGTCCCGCGT
>DAISHS010000150.1:0-6007 GCA_036822415.1 Chloroflexota bacterium | reverse complement strand
CAACTCCAACTAACTGCCTTGCCTGGCATCGGCTTGATTCATTCTGGCGATGACCTGACGGCGATCATCCTGGATGGTTTGGCGCGTGCGGAGATCACCCTGCGCAGCGGCGATGTCCTCGTCATCGCTCAAAAAATCGTCTCCAAGGCCGAAGGGCGCCTGGTGCATTGGCGTGATTTGACCCCCTCGCCGCAGGCGCTGGAACTGGCCGCGCTCACGGGCAAGCACCCCGGCCACGTCCAGGCCATCCTGGACGAGAGCCTGGCCATCGTGCGCGTCGCGCGCGGCGTCCTCATCACTGAACAGCGCGCGGGCTGGATTTGCGCCAACGCGGGCGTGGATCATTCCAATGTGGACGCGGACAGCGACGACTGCCTGGCCCTGCTGCCAGAGGACGCCGACCGCTCGGCCCAGCGCCTGCGCGAGGAACTGCATGCGGCCACCGGCGCCGACGTGGCGGTCATCATCAACGACACGCACGGCCGCGCCTGGCGCATCGGCGCCGTCGGCGTGGCGATCGGCGCTGCCGGCCTGCGCCCCATTACCGACCTGCGCGGCCATCCTGACCTCTTCGGCATGACCCTGCGCAGTTCCGAGGTGGGCACCGCCGATGAAATTGCCTCGGCCGCCTCGTTGCTGATGGGCCAGTCCGACGAGGGCCGCCCCGTCATCCACCTGCGCGGCGTCCCCTTCCTGCCTGGCGACGGCCGCGCGACGGAGATTGTCCGTCCGAAGGAGCTTGATTTGTTTCGGTAAGGTGGACGGGTTTATCAAGACAGGGGAAGGGCCTTGATTAAGGTACCGTCTCCTCCTTTTCGTCAAGGTGATGCTGTAACGGACGTTGCAGCAGGCGTCGTAGTAGGGGGGGGCTGTGGATAAGTGAGCGACTGCGTAGCGGAGCAGTTGTCCACTTATCCATAGCCCAGGCGTCACCTGAGTATTGTCGCCTCCAGTTGCGGCGCCGGTATAACGACTGTCGGTGCGAAGTAGACGCTGGCAGGCGCCTGATAACCCAACGCCTGATGGCGGCGCCGGTGATTGTAGAAGTCGAGTTGACCCGATAGTAGCCGGAGTGAGCAGATCACGAAGCCCCAATGCAGGCAAGGGGTGCGTTTCATTTTGGGGGCGAAGCCCGCCGAAGGGCGGGCTTTGTAATGTTGCAGCGGCTTTAGCCGCCCGGTTCGCCCCTGGTTTGAAATGCACCCCCAGGCAAGTTCACCGTTGACTCACGCCACAGGCGGTGGTACAATTGCCAGTAGGCTGCGGCATGCCAGACGCGCGGCAAAAAAGGAAAACTCATGAACCAGGTAACATTGATTTCAACACGACAGCGTCCACTGCAACCTTTGATCGAAACCGCTCTGAATCACGAACTACGCCTCGTAGAGGCTGCCATTCGTCAAACTCAGAGGCGATTGCAGGATTTTGAAGTCTTGCATGGGATGAAAAGTGCTGAGTTTGTGCAGCGTTATGAAAACGACGAGTTCTTCGAAACCCTTGAATACGCTGACTGGATTGGCGAGTATCGACTGCTGAGCCGCTTGCAAGAAAAGGCAGACACCTATCGGGAGATCAAGTTTGTCCATTGATGAGTACTTCCGACAGGTTGCTGATTTGATTGCGGCTTGTGCGATCGTACAATCCTCAAGCGTCGCATTTGACAAGCGCGCCCGGCACGAGGGCTACTTCCGCGGCGAGCTCCACTTTGTTGACGGGTCAGTTCTTCATGTGCGCGAGTTCGTCGATGTTGAGAATGGCATCGATCGCCTGACTTACGTCTATCAATACGTGGACGCTAGTCTACTCCTCGTCTTTCGATACGATAATACGGGTCACCACAAAAAGCTCAATTTGCCAACCTACCCGCATCACAAACACGACGGCAGCGAGGATGTTGTTATTGCCTCGCCTGCGCCTGACCTGACCAGGGTCCTCGACGAAATTGCCTGGATAGTCACACTGCCATGACCTGGCGTTCAGGGTTGCGGTCTGGCTTGTGCGCCTTCGCACCCATTGGCTGCCTTATGGGGGCAGAGCATGAGACTGGCACGGTCGCTGGTTGCAGGAAACGCCACGGTTGGCCGCGCGCCGCGTTGACTCACCCCGCAGGCGGTGGTACAATCGCCAGCGAGATGTGAAGTATCCGCCGTACACGGAAAGGAACCGGCAATGAGGAGTTCGAGGCTTCAGAAACCGGCAAAACGCACGGCTACTGGTTTGAGGCCGAAAGCAACCACCAGGATAGGGACCTGGCTGTCAAAGGCATCCGTACGGTTGTACGGCAATGGATCGCCTTACGAGGTGAGGCGTGAGTACAGATGCCGTCAAACGCGACGTTCAGCGGACAGCCGTGAAAGGACTTCGGTGAGCAAACTACCAAACCACATTCAACGCTTCTTCTGGGATGTTGACCCCTTGCAGCTCGATGTCGACCTGTACTCACGCTACGTGCTGGAGCGTCTTTTGGAATTGGGTGATTTGGGGGCAGTGCGTTGGATGCTCGCCTATTTTCCACCGCAAGAAATCATCCACGTACTGAAAACAAGTCGGCGACTCTCTCCACTCAGTGCAAACTTCTGAGCACTCTATTTTGACGTGGACAAGGAGACCGTGCCGTGTTTGTCGATGCCCTTCCTGCAGGAACCGCAGCCAATCTGGCCCTATTAGCACAGTCTGATATCGTGAATCCATTCTATCTGGCCGGAGGCACTGCAGTGGCTCTGCATTTGGGCCATCGGGTCTCGCCATGCCAAAACAACCCCGCCTGAGCGCGGCGCGACGCGAAACGGCAACCACCATCGTGGCCGGCCTTGCCCCCACCGCCCTCGTGGCCCTGATTTTCGTCATCGTCCCGCTGGGCATCTCGCTCTACGTCAGTTTGTGGGAATGGCCTTTGCTGCGCCCGGGCCGTGAGTTCCTGGGCCTGGGCAATTACGCCCGCTTACTGCACTCGCCGGAGTTCTGGCACGCGCTGCGGGTGACGATCCTCTACGCCATCGGCGTCGTGAGCCTGGGCACACCGCTGGCCCTGGGACTGGCCCTGCTGCTTCATCAGGTGCGCCGGGGGCAGGCCGTTTACCGCACGGCGCTCTTTTTGCCGGTCGCCATTACCACCGTGGCGGCGGCCATTTTTTGGCGCTGGCTCTACCAACCTTACGCCGGCCCGCTGGCGCTCATCTGGCAAACCCTGGGCTGGCGTCCCATTGCCTGGCTGACCGATCCGGCCTGGGCCTTGCCCGCGCTCATCCTCATGGCGCTGTGGAAACAAACCGGTTACTACGTCCTGGTTTACCTGGCGGGCCTGCGTGCGCTGCCCCTGGAGGTGCACGAAGCCGCGCGTCTCGACGGCGCAAGCTGGCTGGCCGCAACCTGGTTTGTCACCCTGCCGCTGCTGCGGCCAACGACGGCGTTTGTCCTCATCACCGGCGGCATCTTTGCCCTGGAGAGTTTTGGCCCCGTTTATATTTTGACCGGCGGCGGGCCGGCTGGCGCCACCACCACCCTGGTGCTCTACCTGTACGAGCGCGCCTTCGCGTTTTCGGAGCTTGGCTATGCGGCCGCGCTCGGTTGGGCGCTCTTCATCCTGCTCTTTCCGTTGATCTGGCTCCAGTTTCGGCTGTGGGGCCGGGCGGAGGCGCCCGCATGACGCGACGCCCCTCCATGACCGCGTGGCTGCTGCACGCCAGCCTGGCCCTGGTCGCCCTCGTGGCCCTGCTCCCCTTTCTCTGGATGCTGCTGCTCTCCTTGCAGGGTGCATCCACCAGCCTGAGCGCGCCCCGCCTGCGTTGGCCCTGGCCGCCTACATTCATAAATTATGTCAACATCTGGCGCGCAATCCCCCTGGCGCGCTACTACGCCAACAGCCTGCTGGTCGCCAGCAGCGTGACCCTGGGCCAGGTCAGCACCGGGCTTTTGGCCGGCTACGTCTTTGCCCGGCTGCACTTTCGCGGGCGTGACCTGCTCTTTCTGCTCTTCCTGGGCACGCTGCTCGTGCCCAGCGAAGTGACCCTGATTCCCAGTTTTCTGCTCATGCGCTGGCTCGGCTGGGTGGATCGCCTGCCCGCGCTGACCGTACCCTTCCTGGCGCATCCCACCGCCATCTTTTTGCTGCGCCAATATCTGCTGACCATCCCCAGCGCGCTGGAAGACGCGGCGCGCATGGACGGCTGTTCGCGGCTGCAAGTGCTCTGGCACATCTTCATTCCGCTGGCCCTTCCTGCGACCGCCGTGGTCGGCATCTTCAGTTTTCTGTGGACATGGAAGACATTCGTCTGGCCGTTGGTCATCATCCAAACGCCGACGCGCTACACGATCCCGGTGGGCCTGGCCATGCTGCAAAGCGAGCTGGGCGCTGACTGGCCCCTGCTCATGGCGGCGACAGCTCTCGCCACCCTGCCCGTGCTGCTGCTCTATGCGCTCATTCAGCGCCGGCAACTCGTGCTCGACTTTGGTTTCTGAAAAATAATACGGCTTTAGCCGTTGCTCGCATGCGGCAGGAGCAAGCACCTGCCAGATAACACGGTTGGGGAGGAATATCCACCATCTTTCGCTGCATTGAACAGGCACGCTTCGCACCCGGTTGCCCCCTGGGCCGGGTTTGATTGCGGCCACCGCTCCAGATGACGCCCCATTTTGCAATCAGAAAAGGAGATCCTATGCTTGTGTTGATCAGGCGCACGCGCCTGCTGTTCATCATCGCCCTGGCTGCCATTTTAGCGGCCTGTGTTCCCGTAACATCCACCCCCGCCGGCCCGCCGACGCCGGCCAGCGCCCCTGGCGGCGTGACTCGCCTCACGCTCTGGCATGCCTATGGCGGCGCCCTGGGCAAATCGTTCGAAGCGTTGGTGCAGGAATTCAATCAGGCGCACCCCGCCATTCAAATCGAGCCAAGCTACGGCGGCACGCTCTTCACCATGCGTGAAAAGTTGGTCGCCGCTATCGCCGCCCGCTCCGCGCCTGACATCGCTCAAATTGATCAATTCTGGTCATCTGAGCTGGCCGATGCCGGCGCGATCGTTAGCCTGGACGACTTCCTCGCCAACGATCCTGCCCTGAACCGCGCCGACATCTGGGACAAAGCCTGGCAGACAGCCAGCTACCAGGGCAAGCTCTGGTCCATGCCGTTCGCGCTCAGCAATATCGCGCTCTATTACAACAAGGCGCTCTTTCAGCAGGCCGGCCTGGATCCCAATCAGCCGCCGGCGACCTGGGAAATGCTGGCTGCCGCCGCCCGCCAGCTCACGTTGGATGCGGACAAGAACGGCGCGCCCGAACAATGGGGGCTGACCGTCCCGCTCAAGGCCAATGAAGGCAACGTTTACTACTGGCTCGCCTTCCTCTGGCAGAACAACGGCGCCATCTTCAGCGCGGACGGCAAGGCCGTGCGCTTCGACGACGCGGCCGGGGTGGAGGCGCTGCAATTCTGGATTGACCTGGCCAAGAAGGATCACGCGCTGGCGCTGACGCCGCCAGACAACGGCTTCGAAGAGGGGAAAGTGGGCATGACGATCGCCTCGACCGCGCGCCTCGCGGCGCTGCTCAAGGCCCTGGGGCCAGACAACCTGGGCATGGCGCCGTTGCCAGCGCACAAACAGGCCGCCACCGGCGTCGGCGGCGCAAACCTGGCGATCCTCAGCGGCGCCCGCGATCAACAGGCGGCCTGGGAGTTCATTCGCTGGATGACAAGCCCAGAGATCAATCTCAAATGGAGCATTGCCAGCGGCTACCTGCCGCTCCGCCAGTCGGTGGTGCAGTCGCCGGCTTATCAGGCTTACCTGAAGCAAACCCCGCAAGCGCAAGTCATTCTCGACCAGATGGCGGTTGCGATCGTGCGGCCCAACGTGCCCGCGTACACCCCGGTCTCGCGTGAAATTGGCCTTGCCATCGAAGCCGCGCTCTTCACCGATGTCAGCGCGCAGGCGGCGCTGAACGCAGCCGCAGTCAGATCAGCGGCCGCCCTGAAGTAGGTTCCCGGCCGCGGCCTGGCGGCGGCCGTCCCGCCGCCAGG
>DAISHS010000149.1:0-10117 GCA_036822415.1 Chloroflexota bacterium | reverse complement strand
CAGCCGGCGCCAGGCGGCAGGCCCTGGGGCGATACGCTGGCGCTGATGCAGCTCATTCCCAGCGCCGCCGGCGAGCAGAGCAGCGGGCCGCAGCCGCCGTTTGCCGATAATACCGTGATCGGGGTGGTGGCGACGAACGCACGCTTGACTAAAGAGCAGGTGAACAAGGTCGCCCAAATGGCGCAGGATGGCCTGGCGCGCAGCATCCGCCCGGCGCATACGATGTTCGACGGGGACACCATTTTTGCGTTGGCCACGGGCGCGCTGGCCGCGGATGTCAGTCTCGTGGGCGCGCTGGCGGCTGAGATGTTCGCGCGCGCGGTGGTGGCTGGCGCGCAGGCAAGAGAGGGCTGAGGACAAAAAAACCGGGTTTCTGCACCGTACGCGGCGCAAAAACCCGGCTGCAAGGTCTATGTGTTGTTCTTCAAGGACGCAGCAAGATAGCCAGGATCAACTGCACCAGCAGGATCTTGCTGATCAGGGCAATCGGGTAGACCGCGGCGTAGCCGATGTTGGGAAGTTCATCGCCCGACTGCTGCTGCGCAAAACCGAGAACCGCGGGCTGCGTTTGCAGCGCGGCCGTCATGCCGATCAGCAGCCCCATCGGAATCTTGAACACGCGGCGGCCAACCCACAGGGTGAGGAAAGCAACGAGCATGGTCAGGAAGGCGCCGGCGATGAAGATGGTCAGGCCGCCTCCCTGCTGCATGGTGCTGACGAAGGCATAGCCAGAGCGGGTGCCAACGCCGGCCAGGAAGAGCACCAGGCCGAGTTGGCGCAGAGTCAGGTTGGCGTTGTACGAAAGGTTCCAGACGAAGGGACCGGTGTGGTCAATCGCGCCCAAGATCAGCGCAGCGATCAAAGGGCCGCCGGCAATGCCCAGGCGCAAGGTGACGCCGCCCGGCAGCGGAATGGGCAGCATGCCGAGCAAGATGCCAAGCGCCAGCCCCAGGTTGAAGGGCAAAATGTCAATCTCGCTCAAAGCCTTGTAGGAATCGCCAAAGAACTTACTGATCGCTTCCATGTTCTCACGCCGCACCACGACGCGCACGCGATCGCCCAATTCCAGAACCAGATCATCCTGGGCCAGCAGTTCGATGTCGCCGCGGCGCACACGCGTGACCACGGCGCCGAACTGCTGCGGCAGGTTCAGATCACGCAGGCGCTGACCGGCGACATGCGGCTTGGAAACGAAGACGCGACGGAAGTCATACTCGCCGCGGTCAAGCTCCAGGTGTTCCTCGCTGACGGGGCCGAGGCTGGCGCCGACCCTGTCCAATTCCTCGGCCGTGCCGACGATACTGATCAGGTCGTCGCGCTGCAAGGGGCTGTCCGACGCGGCAATGGCCAATTTACCGTCGCGCCGCAGCCGTCCAAACACCACATCCCAATGTTCACGTTTTTGCAGCTCGCCAATCGTGACGCCAATGGCGGCCGCTTCGGTCACCCGGATCGTGCGGTTGATCAGGCGCCGGCTGGTGGCCGCGACATCGCGCACCCGACTGGCCTCGGCGGCGTAGTCAATCTTCCAGACACGCTGCATGATGGCAATGACGATAATCATGCCAATGACGCCCATCGGATAGGTGATGGAAAAACCGACGACAGGCTCGGCCAGCATTTGCTGGACCAGGGCCGGGGAGGCGGCGCTCTTGATATATTCGAGAGAAGCAGCCAGGGCGGCCGTGTTGGTGAAACCGCCGGTGAAAATACCAGAGATGACGCCTGGGGTCAAGCGCAGGGCGCTGCCAACCACCATGACCAGGACCGCGGCGATGATCAACATGCCGAGGACGAACAGGTTGTCGCGCAATCCTCGCCGGCGAAACGAGGCGAAGAATTGGCGCCCACTGCTCAGTCCCACGGTGTAAACAAAAACGACCAACCCCAACTGATAAACCAGCTCGGGCAGTTTCATATCTGGATGTAGTGCGCCGAAGGCCAGGCCAACGAAAAGCACGGCCGCTACGCCCAGGGTACTGGTGCCAATTTTGATGCTGCCTAGCGCGTAGCCAATCGCGCCAACCAGGAAGAGTAAAAGAAGAGGGTTCGCGAGTAAAATTTCAATCATAGCGCCCCAACCGATGTGAAAGATGACACGTTCACGCTTCATGATACGCTTAGTCAGCGCTTTTGTCAATGCACCTGGCTCTGTAAAAGTAGCGGTCTCCCTGATTTCATGGTACACTGATTTTGCCCACAAACCGCGGCCCACGCATCCTTGAGCGGTCGCCGTGGCCGTCGCTGACTGCCTGTTGCGCCAGGAGTGTATGACCACCATTCTCTTTGCCGTCATTGTTCTGCTGGCAGCCTTGCTGCAAACGACCTCCGGCTTTGGCTTTGCGCTGCTGGCAATGCCTGTTGTCACCCTGGTTGTGGGCGTGCGCACGGCCGCGCCCCTGGTTGCCCTGACCGGCTTCACGCTCTATGCCATCAACCTGCTGCGCTACCGCCAGGCCCTCAACTGGCAGGCGGCCAGTCGCCTGGCCGTGGCCTGCGCGCTGGGCGTGCCCCTGGGCATCTGGCTGGTTGCCGCCGTCCATGAAACGCTCATTAAAGGGGCGCTCGGCGGCGTCCTGTTGATTTACGGCCTCTATGCCCTGCTGCGCCCGCGCCTGCCCGCCCTGCACGCTGCCTTCTGGGTTTACCCGGCCGGCTTTGTGGCGGGCGTGCTCGGCGGCGCGTATAATACCCCTGGCCCCCCGGTCATCATCTACGGCGCCATTCAGCGCTGGCCCAAAGATGAATTTCGTTCGATCCTGCAAGCGCTTTTTCTCTTCAGCAGCGCCCTGGTGATTGTTTCGCATATCGCGGCCGGCCATCTGACCCGCTTGGTCTGGCTGCATTACGCGGCCGGCCTGCCGGCCCTGCTGATGGGCGTTGGCCTCGGCGCCCTGGTTGACACGCGACTCGACAACGAACGCTTTCGCCGCCTGATTACCCTGATGATCTTACTGACCGGCGTGCTCTTGATCGTTCAAGAACTTTAGGAAAAGGCGCAACCATGCAGACGATGGTAGTAGACATGGATGTCTCGAAGATCGTGCTCACGCGCCTGCTCAGCCGCGTGACGCCCGCCGCCTGCTTTGCCCCCACGTCGCCCCTGCGTCTGCTGACTCTGCCCGATCCTCCGCTGCCGCGGCCCGACTGGGTGCGCGTGCGCAATCGGCTGTGCGGCATTTGCGGCAGCGATCTGCACCAGATCTTCCTCGATGCCAGTCTCGATGTCGCGCCCATGGCCTTGCCCTCGCACCGCCGCATCTACCTGGGCCATGAGATGGTGGGCGACGTGATCGAAGCCGACCCGGCCCTGAGCGGCTTTCACCCCGGCGAGCGCGTGGTGCGCTGGGGACGCGCCGACGATTGCGCGGCCCGTGGTCTGCCCGACCGCTGCCTGGCCTGCGCGCGCGGGCACCGCGTGCTGTGCGAACGCGCGTCCGAGCCGCGCGACCATCACCCCATCGGCGGCGGCTTTGGCGACACCTTCATCACCCCGCCCAGCACCCTCGTGCCTGTTCCGGCGGACGTGCGCGATGAGCAGGCCATCTTCACCGAACCGGCGGCCGTGGCGATCCACGCGGCCTGGCGCTGCCTGCCGCAGCCCGGCCAGCATGTGCTGGTGCTCGGCGTCGGCGCCATCGGCTTTCTGCTCATCCAGGTGCTGCGCGCGGTGCAGCCGCAGGCCATCCTCAGCGCCGTGGCCGAATTTCCCTGGCAGGCCGACCTGGCGCGCGCGTGCGGCGCCGATCACGTCTTCCTGGCGCACGCCGATGGCTATGCCGAGGCCGCTGCCCTCACCGGCGCTCGTCTTTACCACGGTCGCGGCGGCAACCGCATGCTCATGGGGGGCTTCGACATCGTCTTCGATGTCGTCGGCATCCCCGCCACGCTGACCAATGCCCTGCGCTGGACGCGCGCCCGCGGCACGGTCGTCCTGGTCGGCGTCAACCTGCATCGCATGGCGGTTGACCTGACGCCGGTCTGGTACCAGGAGGTCAACCTGCTGGGCGCGGTGGGGCATGACATCGTCGCCTGGCAGGGCGCAGAGATCTCCACCTTTGCGCTGGCGCTGCGCTGGATGCAGAGCGGCCAGCTGCGCACCGATCCCCTCTTGACGCACCGTTTCCCCCTCCATGCCTATCGCCAGGCGTTTGCCGCCGCCGTTGACAAACGTCACGCGCGTTCGATCAAGGTTGCGTTCGAAGGGCTGGGCAACGCAGGCCCGTAACGCAACCGGGGTAAAATGACGGATGCCGGGCGCAATCGGCCCGATTGCGCGAAAACGAGTCGCAGGAAGGAGCTTTGCTGATGAATGTTGTGAACAAACCGTTGTCCACCCAGCGCGAACGCTGGGCCTGGTACCTGTACGACTTCGCCAACTCGTCGTACGCCGCCGTCGTGCTGCTGGCCGTCTACTCCGCCTACTTCAAGAACGAAGTCGTGGGCGGCGCCGAGGGATCCCGCCTGTGGGGGCTGTCAATCTCAGTCGCCATGATCGTCGTGGCCGTGCTCTCCCCCATCCTGGGCGCCATCGCCGACTTTTCGGCAAGCAAAAAGCGCTTCTTGTTGATCTTCACCTCGATCGCGTGCGCGTTCACCAGCCTGCTCTTCTTCGTGCAGAAGGGCGACATCGTCATGGGCATGGTCTTCTTCATCCTGGCCGAAATCGGCTACCGCAGCGCGCAGGTCTTCTACAACGCCCTGCTGACCGAAATCGCCGCGCCGGCCGAAATCGGGCGCGTCTCCGGCACCGGCTGGGCCATTGGCTCGGCCGGCGGCGTCGTCATTCTGCTCATCATCCTGCCCCTGATCGTGCTCATCAAAGGCACGTTCATCGTGCGCGTCTCGCTCATCATCACCGGGGTTTTCTTTGCCATCTTTGCCGTGCCCATCTTCCTGTGGCTGCGTGAACGCGGCCGCGCCCAGCAGCTGCCGCCGGGAGAGACCTATTTCAGCATGGCGTTGCAGCAGCTGCGGCGCACCATCCGCACCGCGCGGCAGTTCCGTGAGTTTCTGAAATTCATGCTGGCGGTGCTGCTCTACGATGACGGCATCATCATGGCGCTCGACTTTGCCGCCATCATCGGCGCCGTTCTGTTCGGCATGAATCAAACCATGCTCATCGTCTTCGTCATCATCGTGCAAGTGACCAACGTCATCGGCGCGTACCTCTTTGGCATCCTGGCCGACCGCTACGGCTGCAAGCGCACGCTGACCATGTCCATCCTCATGATGATTGCGATCGTCATCTGGCTGTTCTTCAACCAGACGCAGCTGGGCTTCCTCATCATCGGCGCCTTCGCCGGCGTCGCCATGGCCGGCGTGCAGTCGGTCAGCCGCACGATGGTGGGCGTGCTGACGCCCCCGGCGCAGAGCGGCGAGTTCTACGGCTTCTTTTCGATTGTGGGGCGCACATCGTCCTTCATCGGCCCGGCCGTCTATGGCTGGCTGGCTGCGGAGGGCGCGCTCTGGTATGAACGCCAGGGCCTGGCTGTGACCAGCGCAGAGCAGATGGGGCAGCGCATCGCTATCCTCTCCATCGCCCTGTTCCTGACCGTCGGTTTGTTTGTACTGCGTTTTGTCAACGAAGAGCGCGGCCGCGCGGCCGCGCTGGCGCATAGCGCCTGAATAAAATCAACTCAATGGGGGAGGTTCGTTTCTCATGGCTCAAATGACGGGCGGGGAGTTGTTGCTGAAGTGCCTCAAAGCGGAGGGAGTCAGCGTCATTTTTGGGCTGCTCGATGGCAGCCACAATTCGTTTCTCGCCAAGCTGCAAACGTATGACATGCGCTTCGTCTCAGCCCGGCACGAGGCCGCCGCGGCCCACATGGCCGAAGCCTGGGCGCGCATCTCCGGCGAGCCGGGCGTCGTCATCGGCGGCATCGGCCCTGGCGCGGCCAACATGGTCTCCGGCATCGCCACCGCCTACGCCGAAGGCAGCCCCGTGATCGCCATCACCGGCCAGCGCCGGCGCACGATCATTGACCCCGACCGCGGCGGCGCGTTCCAGGTGCTTGACCTCGTGGATTTTTACCGCCCTGTGACCAAATTTGCCGCGGGCCTGCGCGACTGGCGGCGTCTGCCGGAGCTGCTGCGCAAGGCTTACCGCATCGCGACCAGCGGCCGGCCCGGCCCGGTTTACATCGAAATCCCCGAAGACCTGCTGCGCGGCCTGGGCGATGAGGCCGACGCGCCGGTCTATGCGCCGGACGCCTACCGCGTGGGCCGCCTGGGGCCGGGCGATCCGGCGCGGCTGAGCCAGGCCGCGGCCTTACTGGCCGGCGCCAGGCGCCCGCTGCTGCACGCCGGCAGCGGCGTCACCTGGGCCGGAGCGGCCCCGGCGTTCGTCGCCCTGGGCGAACACCTGGGCGCGGTCATGACCACCACCCTGGCCGCGCGCGGCGTTGTGCCCGAAGATCACCCGCAGTACATCCACATCCTCAACCAGGACGCCCTGGCCGCGGCCCGCGGCGAGAGCGACGTCGTGCTCGTCGTCGGCGCGCGCCTGGGTGAACTGGACGCGTGGGGAAAACCGCCGCTGTGGGGAGCGGCCGCGGGCACGACCCTGGTTCACATCGACGCCGACCCGACCGCCATTGGCCTCAACCGCCCGGTGGATGTGGGCATCGTCGGCGATGCGCAGGCTGCCCTGGCCGCGCTGTTGACGCAGGTGCAGGCGCAGGCCGCGCCGCGCCCCCTGCACGAGGGCTTTGCCCGCTATCAGCAGGCCACCGCGCAGCTGCAAGCCCAGCTGGCGCGTGCGCTGCAAGCCGGCCGCCACGGCGTCAACTCCGGCCAGCTCGTCAAGGCGGTGCGCGAGTTCTTCCCGCGCGACAGCATCATGGTGCAGGATGGCGGCAACACCAGCCTCTGGTGCGCCAGCTACCACCCCATCTACGGGCCGCGCCGCTACCTCTACACCGCCAAATTCGGTCATCTCGGCACCGGCCTGCCCTACGCCATCGGCGCCAAGCTGGCCGCGCCTGACCGTCCGGTCTACCTGATTTCAGGCGACGGCGCCATTGGCTTCAACATCCAGGAGCTGGAGACCGCACGCCGCCACGGCGCGCCGATCATCGTCGTGGTCGCGGTGGATCGCGGCTGGGGCATGGAACGCTCTTCCCAGCTCATGGCGCAGCTGCCGGCGTTCGTGGAGACTGAGCTCTCGCCCGATATTCGTTATGACCAGATTGCCGCGGCCTTTGGCTGTCATGGCGAGCTGGTCGCCAGCCTGGATGAATTGGCGCCGGCCTTGAGCCGCGCGGCCGCGGCCGGCCGGCCGGCGCTCATCCAGGTGATGGTGGATCCAGAGGTCAACATGGCGCCGCCCGGCCTGCTTGAATTTGGCTCGCTCGTTTACCGGGCCACCGATTAGCTCAGCCGGCAGGCGCAGGAACAGCAGCGAGAAAAAATCATGAATCTTCAAGACAAAGTAGCCATCATCACCGGCGCCGGCCGCGCGAGCGGGATTGGCGTGGCGGTGGCAAGGCAGCTGGCCGCGGCCGGCGCGGACATTGTCCTGGCCGACCTGGCGGCCGCGCCATCCCCCCTGTTGCACGGCGGCGCGGGTCAATGGGAAGAAATGCAGGCCGTGGCGCAGCAGATCGAGGCCCTGGGCGCGCGCTGCCTGCCGCTGCGGGTCGATGTAACCGAGGCCGCGTCTGTGGCTGAGATGATCGCCGCGGCCATGCAGGCCTTTGGTCGCCTGGACATCCTGGTCAACAACGCCGGCGCCACCATCGGCCCGGCGCCGGTGGCGCAGATGGCCGAAGAGGCCTGGCGGCGCACGCTGGAGATCAACGCCACCGGCACGTTTTTATGCTGCAAAGCGGCGCTGCCGGCCATGATCCAGGGCGGACGCGGCGGGCGCATCATCAACATGTCATCGCTGGCCGCGCGCCGGCCCAAAATCTACATGAGCGCGTACGCGGCCAGCAAGGCCGCGGTCATCGCGCTGAGCGAAGCGCTGGCGCAGGAGGTGGCGTCCTTCGGCATTACCGTCAACGCGGTGCTGCCCGGCGACATTGACACCGCGCTCAAACAGTGGGGCTTTCAGTTGGAGGCGCAGGTCATGGGGCGGCCCTATGACGAGGTGGTGCGGGCCAATGTGGCGCGCATTCCCCTGGCCCGCCTGGGCACGGCCGCCGATGTGGCTAACCTGGTCGCCTGGCTGGCGTCCGACGCGGCCAGCTTCATCACCGGCCAGGCTTACAATGTGACCGGCGGCCGCGAGCTGACGTGAAAAGGCTTCAGCGAGGCGATTTTGTCCCAAAACAGACCGTATGCCGGGCAGTATCTGCGCGTTGACTTGAGCAGCGGAACCAGCAGCCGTCACCCCCTCGCGGAGACGGCGCTGCAGACCTGGCTGTTGGGCAGCGGCTTCGCGGCCTGGCTTTTCAGCCAGGAAATGGACGCCGCGCGGCCTGCCGATGACCCGCGCAGCCCGCTTCTCATCTTCAACGGCCTCCTCAGCGGCACCTTTGCGCCGACCGGCTGCCGCTCATCCTGGTGCGGCCGTTCGCCGCTGACCGGCATTTGGGGCGAAGCCAACATGGGCGGGCATTGGGGGGCGGAACTGCGCTTTGCCGGGCTGGACGGCCTGGTGATTACGGGGCGCGCCGCGCAGCCGGTTTATCTTTACATCCATGACGCCCAGGTCGAAATCCGCACGGCCGCGCAGGCCTGGGGCATGAACCATTACGACGCCTATGACCACCTGCGCGCGCAGACCGACCCCAAAGCGCAGGTGGCCTGCATTGGCACGGCCGGTGAAAAGCAGGTGCGCTTCGCCAGTGTCATGCAGGGCGGCCGCCATCATGCACGCACGGCCGGCCGCACAGGCATGGGCGCGCTGTTGGGTTCCAAAAACCTGAAGGCCATCGTGACGCGGGGGCAGGCGCGGCCCGGCTACGCCAACGAGACCGGCTTGCGCGCCGCGGTCAAGCGGCAGAGCGCGCAAATCAAAGAGTTCGCCGTCGGTTTGAGCAAGCTGGGCACGGCCGGCGGCGTGCCCGGCGCGGAACGCCTGGGCGATTTGCCGCTGCGCAACTGGCGTGACGGCAATTGGGCCGCGGCCGAGCAGATCAGCGGGCAGAAAATCTCCGAAACCATCTTTGGCAGGCATACCTTTTGTTACGCCTGTCCCATTGGCTGCGGGAAGACCGTGAACATCACGGAAGGCCTCTACGCCGGAACCGGGGGGCACGGGCCGGAGTATGAGACGCTGGCCGGCTTTGGCGGACTGCTGCTCAACGGCGACCTGAACAGCATTGCGCACATCAACGATCTGTGCAACGATTACGGCCTGGACACGATTTCCACCGCGGCCGTCATCGCGTGCGCGTTCGAGGCTTACGAGCGCGGCCTGTTGACCGCGGCCGAGAGCGACGGCCTGGCCCTGACCTGGGGCAACGCCGCTGCCGTCGTGGCCTGCGTGCACGCCATCGCGCAGCGCGCCGGCCTGGGCGATCGTCTGGCCGCCGGCGTGCATGACCTGGCCCTGGCCCTGGACGCGCCGGAGCTTGATTTGACCGTGAAGAAACTGGAATTGCCCTTTCACGACCCGCGGGCCTTCCTGTCCCTGGCGGCCAACTATGCCACCGCCAACCGCGGCGCCTGCCATATGGAATCGTGCTCTTACTGGCCGGGCTACGGGCAGCGCGTGGAAGGGCTGGATTTCCCCGGCGATCCCGACCGCTTGCGTCAGGCGGGCGCGGGCGCGTTTGCCGTGCGCTACCAGGATTACGTCAGCGTTTACAACCCCTTGGGGTTGTGCAAGTTCATCATCAAGGGCCACGTCGGCCCCGCGCAGATTGCAGAGATCGTCGAGCAGGCCACCGGCTGGGCCTGGGACGCCGACGCGGTGATGGCCGCGGGCGCGCGCATCTTCAACCTGAAGCGGCAGATCAACGAGCGTTACGGCATCCGCGCCCGCGACGACACCCTCCCCACGCGCTTGCTGACGCACGCGCGACCGAGCGGCGGCGCCGCCGGCTCCCTACCCGACCTTCCTCTCATCCTGGACGAATACTACGCCGCACGCGGCTGGGAGCGCCGCTGATAAGGATCCGTGGGCAGCGCCTTGCGCCTGCCCTGGGCGACCGCAAGGGATCGCCCC
>DAISHS010000148.1:0-10211 GCA_036822415.1 Chloroflexota bacterium | reverse complement strand
GGGTCTGCGCCGCAATGGCGGATTGGTAGGGGGTCTGCGCCGCAATGGCGGGCTGGTAGGGGGTCTGCGCCGCGGCGGGCGTCAGCCGCGGCTCGTTGGCGGCGTCGTCGCGATCGTCTTCGTCATCATCGTCTGGCAACAAGGCGATGGACGCGTCCTCGTCATCCTCGTCGCTGCCTTCGCTGCCAAAGTTGTACCAGGCGCCGGCAATCGGCCCCCCGCCGCCGAATTTCTCGCGCGGGGAAGCGGCTGTCGTTTCCAGCCGGCTGGGGCCAAACTGGGCGTCGTAGACCTTGCCGTTGCCGGTTTGACCGTTGGCGCGCCCGCTCTGCCCACCGCTGCGCACGGGGGCCAGCCCCTCTTGCTGGATTTTGGCCCGATCCACGTAATCCTGCACGATATCCACCAACACGCTGACCCGACCGCCGTCGCGCGCATCCACCTTGCCGCGCACCAGCACCACTTTTTCGGCCACCAGGCGCTCGCGCACCTCTGCGTATGTGCGCGGGAAGATGGTCAACTCCACGGAACCGCCCATGTCCTCCAGGGTGCAGAAGCCCATCGGTTCGCCCTTCTTGGTCACAATCTGCTTGACCTCGGTCAGCATGCCGATCAGCAGCAGCGATTGTCCGGCCATGGCGGCATCCACAGCGCCGCACTGGCAGGTCACCAGGTCGCTGACATCCACGGTCACCTGCTGCAGCGGGTGTGACGACGCGTAGACGCCGAGCAATTCCTTTTCCCAGGTGAGCCGGTCGCGCGGCCTGGCCGCTTCGACCTTGGGGAGACGAATTTTAGTCATGCTGCTGGCGCCGCTGGCCTTACCGGCGAAGAGGTCGAAAATGCTCATCTGCCCCACATCTTTGGCTTCGTGCGCGGCTGCGCTCTCGCCCATCATGCTGTCCATGGCGGCCAGCATCTGCGCCCGTTCGCCGAAGTCGTCCAGCGCGCCCACCTTGATCAGACATTCCAGCGGCCGCCGGGTTACTTTGCGCAAATCAACCCGCTGGCACAGATCTTCCAGCGACTTGAACGGCCCCCCGCTGCGCCGCGCCTCCAGGATAATCTCAACCGGCCCTTCGCCCACATTCTTGATAGCCGCCAGGCCAAAGCGAATTGCGGCCCCGGCGGGAATGGGGAAGCGATAAGCCATGTGCGCATCGTGCCCAATGGGCGCGGGCGTGTTTGCTGGCCGCTGCTCGATGGTGAAGTCCAGCCCGCTGGCGTTGAGCGAGGGCGACAGCACCTCGATGCCCATGCGCCGACATTCGGTGATGAAGTTGGTGACCTTGTCGCTCTTATCGCGTTCGACCAGGAGCTGGGCGGCCATGAATTCCAGCGGGTAATGCGCTTTCAGGTAGGCGGTCTGCACGCAGATGACCGCGTAGTCCGCGGCATGCGCCCGGTTGAAGCCGTAGCGGGCAAAGCCTTCCAGCGCGTCCCAAATTTTGTCCGACTCCTCACGCGTCAGGCCGGAGGTGCGGGCGGCGCCCTGAGCAAACTTGGTGCGCTCTTTTTCGATCACCTCCGCCTTTTTCTTGGAAATGGCGCGACGCACCAGGTCCGCCTCGCCCGCCGTATAGCCGGCGACTAACGTCAGCAGCTGAATAATCTGCTCCTGGTAGATGCAGTTGTGTACAATGATGCTATTGGCAACAAAATTATGGAGGCCTTCGACTGTAATATCGTAGACCGGCTCAATGCCCGCAGGCTCGACAGCGACAATTTCTTGCCAGTTCACCTGCACGAGCTGCTGTATCTGTTTTAGATGCAAGGCCTCAGCCGTAATCAAGTGATGTGGGGTAGCTACAAAGTCTCCAACTGCCAGATCGCGCAGCGGTTTCCACCCGGTTTCGGTAAGCAGCTTGTGGTCTGGTGTTACTTTGATCTGCGCGCCGTTGCGCAGGGTGACCTGCCAAACTTTCTTCTGCCCGTTGGCGATGAAGTGCGTCACACGGCCGATGGCGGGACGCAGCTCAGCATCTACCCCTTGCACCCACAGGTCTTCGACATCGCCCAAGGCATCCATCCGATGCGGTCTTCCTGTGCGCGCATCGAATACGATCGCGTCGCCGCTGACGCAAACGCCGTAGGTTTCCCCGAGAATTGGTTCGAGGGCGGGATGAACATACTCCGGCTTTTTGCGACCGTGCAGGCAGGCGATGTACTCCGGGATGAAGTCCATGGGGCCGGGGCGATAGAGCGAGATCGCCGCGACGATGTTGTTGAACTCATGCGGCTGCATGTCGGTCAGGACACGGCGCATGCCCGCCCCTTCCACCTGGAAGACGCCGGCCACTTCGCCGCTCGCCAGCAGCCGGTAAGTCTCTGGATCGTCCAGGGGGATGTTGTCCAGCGTGTAGCGCGTGCCGTGCCGTTCGGCAATCAAGCGCGTCGCTTCGCGCATGACGCTCAGCGTGGAGAGGCCCAGGAAATCTACCTTGAGCAGGCCGATGGATTCGAGCACTGGAAACTCATACTGTGTCACCATCTTGGTGATGGCCGACTTCTGCGGGCGCATGAGCGGCGTGTAGTGAATCAGCGGCTTGTCGGCCACGATGACCGCTGCGGCGTGAATGGAAGCATGGCGCGCGACCCCTTCGATCAGGCTGGCGGTTTCCAGCAGATCCTTCACCTGCGCCTGCTCGTCATGCGCCTGCTTGAGGTCGGGGATTTGCTCCAGCGCCTCTTTGATGCTGACCGGCTTGCCGGGGATGTTGGGGATCATCTTCGCCACGCGGTCCACGTCCGGCAGCGGAATTTCCATCACGCGGCCCACATCACGCACCGCCGCGCGCGCCTTCATGCGGCCAAAGGTGACAATCTGCGCCACCTGGTCTTCGCCGTAGCGGGCGATGGTGTAGCGGATCATCTCTTCGCGCTGATCGTCGGGGAAATCGAGGTCGAAGTCGGGCATGGAGACGCGACCTGGATTCAGAAAACGCTCAAAGATCAGGTTGTTGGGCAGCGGATCGAGGTTGGTGATGCCGATGACGTAGGCAATGACAGAGCCAGCGCCCGAGCCGCGCACGTTGTACCAGATGCCGCGTTCCCTGGCGTAGTGGCAGAGGTCGCCCACGATCAGGAAGTAGACATCGAAGCCCATCTCATGGATGACCTTAAGCTCGTGTTCGTAGCGGCGGCGCACGGCCGGATCGTCCGCGTGGCCGCCGTAGCGCTGACGCAGGCCGGTTTCGGCCAGGTGGCGTAGATAGCTCTGGTAATCGTGGCCTTCAGGCACGGGGAAGGGCGGCAGATGGTAGTTCTTGTCCTCGACATCCACGTTGCACATGTCGGCGATGCGCAGCGAATTGGAGAGGGCGCCGGGGTACGCGCCGAAGATTCTGTCCATTTCCTCGGCGCTGCGGACATAGTAGGAGCCATCGCTCATGCGCATGCGGTCTTTGGCCGTCATGGCGGTGGTCGTTTGGATGCACAGCAGCACATCGTGCGGGTTGGCGTCGCGTGCTTTGACATAATGCACATCGTTGGTAGCCAACAGCGGCAGGTCGTACTGGCGGCTGAACTCGATCAGCTGGCGGTTGACGGTGTCGAGTTCGGGGATGCTGTGCTCTTGCAATTCCAGGTAATAGCGCCCAGGGCCGAAGACATCCCGATACCAGTGCACGCGTTCCACCGCTTCGCGCTCGCGACCCTGGTTGAGAAGGCTGGGAATTTCAGAGGCCAGACAGCCGCTGGTGCAGATCAGCCCCGCGGCGTGTTTTTCCAGGAAGGCCTTGTCAATGCGCGGGCGGTAGTAATAGCCTTCGAGCTGTGCGTGCGTGCAAACTTTGAGCAGATTGCGATAGCCAATTTCATTTTCGGCCAGCAGCAGCAGGTGATGGCGCGCCTTGTCCAGCGTGGCGTCGCGGCCTTCCATCGGCCGGCCATGCCTGGTCAAATAGGCTTCGACGCCGACGATGGGCTTGATGCCTTCTTTTTTGCAGGCGCGGAAAAAGTCAATGACCCCGTGCATGGTGCCATGATCGGTCAGCGCCATGGCCTTTTGGCCCAGGCTGGCCGCTTGCTTGACCAGGTCATTGACCCGGCCCAGGCCATCGAGCAGCGAGAATTCGGAATGGACGTGCAGGTGAACGAACTCAGGCGCCATGAGCGAGCCTCGTGAATGGTGATAATGGTCTGGCTGAACTATACATCAGGCGCTCGATTTCTTCAACATTTGCCATCCAGTCGGCGGCGGCGACCCGTTACCGGCCGCCTGGCCCTAAACCCCGGCGCAAAATCAGGTTTGATATTTTTGTGCAACTCTGCTAGAATGGCGCCCGCCAGATAAGGCCCCGTAGGGGCAGCGCCTTGCGCCTGCCCTGGGCGACCGCAAGGGATCGCCCTGTTATAGGGGTAGCGCCTTGCGCCTGCCCTGGGCGACCGCAAGGGATCGCCCTGTTATAGGGGCAGCGCCTTGCGCCTGCCCTGGGCGACCGCAAGGGATCGCCCCTACTATAGAATGGTGCCCGCCAGGAGGGAATACAGGATGGCCAGTAGATCAACGGCTCACTCGATCGAAGAGTACATCGCGCAGTTTCCGCCAGAGACGCAGGCGACCCTGCAGCAGTTGCGTGATCTGATCAAGGCGCTGGCGCCCGAGGCGACCGAGACGATCAGCTACGCGATGCCCACGTTTGACCTGAATGGGAAGCACGTGGTGCACTTTGCCGGCCACACCCAGCACGTCGGGCTTTATCCCGCGCCCAGCGGGCTTGAGGCGTTTCAGGAAGATCTCAAGCCCTACAAGACCGGCAAGGGATCGGTGCAGTTCCCCCTGGACCAGCCGCTGCCCGAAGCGCTGATTCGACGCATCGTCGCATTCCGTATCGCCGAAGTTCAGCAGGCCGCGCAGGCGCAATTGAGCAAACGCAAGCCTTGACGCCGCCGCGCCCCCGGCCCCTACCCGCGCCCGTCGCGCCTGATGCAGCATCCCTGTCGCAGCGTTGGCCGCGCAGGGCAAACAGGAGTTGACCCAATGCCAGGCTTTCCACGTCAGTGTGTGCGCGCGCTGTCTATCCTCGTCGCCTGCGCGGCGCTCTTTCTAACCGCACGGCCTGGTCAGGCCGCAGACGCGGTGCCGCTGCCGACCAGCCCCGATTGGGTGTCGGAAGAGCTTACCAACGGCGCCTGCCTGGTGTGGGGCGATCTGGATGGCGATGGCGACCTGGACATGATTCCAGGGGCTGTGGGCACGCCAGGCGCGACCGATCCCAACCTGTTGATCTACCTGAACGAAGGCAGCGATCCCAAAGGCCGCCTGCGTTTCACGGTGCAGCGGCTGGCGGTCGGCGCGGTCAACAGCTGCGCTCTGGGGGACGCCAATCGTGACGGGCGCCTGGACCTGGCGGTGGGCATGACGAACGGCCCCAATCGCGTCTTTCTGAATCGCGGCCTTCGCCCTGACGGCCGCGTGATGTTGGTGGATTCCGGCTGGCGTGATCCCCATCCCCCGAACGGCGTGCAGACGACCTTTAGCGTCGCGTGGGGCGACATGGACGGCGATGGCCGTCTCGATCTGGCGATCGGCAGCGGCAAGATGGACGATGACACCAGCCACAGCCTGCAGCCGGACTATGTCTATCGCAACGAAACCGAGCCAGGCGGCCCCCTGCGCCTGACCCAGGTCTGGACAAACGCCACTCCGCTGACGCGGGCAACGCTCAATATCGCCTGGAGCGACCTCGATGGCGATGGCAAGGTGGACACGCTGACCAGCGCGGGCTGGGACGTGATGCTGACCAGGATCGTCAACGGTCGTCCGGCTGCCCAGCCAGCCGCCACGCTGACCATCAATCCGGCCGATCGAAGCTGGCCGGCGAGCAAAGCGGTGATTGACTGGGGCGACATGGACGGCGATGGTCGCCCTGACCTGGCCGTTGGCGTTCCCGTGGAAGGCGCGCGCGCGGCGCCGCTGCGCGTTTATCGCAATGATCCGGCCCAGGGCCTGCTGGCGCAGCCGGTGTGGACCTCGATCGTTGCGGATTACGCCTCGAGCGTGGCCTGGGGCGACGTGGACAATGACGGCGACCCCGATCTGGCCGTGGGCTACACGCACCGCCCTGTCGAGCTTTACCTGAACAATGGCGCGCTTCTGGACAGGCAGCCAGCCTGGGCGTCCGTGGCCGAGAACAGCACGTGGACGGTGGTGAACTGGGCCGATGTTGATGGCGATGGCGACCTTGATCTCGTCCAGGTCAGCGCGGGCGTGCCGGTTTTCATCTACTTGAATCGCGGCCGCTCGCTGCCCGCCATGCCAGATGCCCGTTCTGACCCCAAGAGCGAGAACTCGACGGCCGCAGCCTGGGGCGACGTCAACGGCGATGGTCAGCTCGAGCTGGCTGTCGGTCGTTCGGGCAGCTCGACGCCCCAAATCAACTACCCGTGGTCCGAGGGACGCACCGCGGCGCGCAGCCTGATCTACCGTGTGCAGAATGGGCGCCTGACTCCCGCGCCAGACCTGTGGACGCCGGCCGAGGCCAGGGTGACGACCAGCCTGGCCTGGGGAGACGTAGACGGAGACGGCGATCTCGATCTGGCCGTGGGTAACACGCCAGAAGTCAATCTGGCCGCGGGCAACGCGCCGGGCGCCAATCTGAGCGATTGGCTTCAGCCGGTGCGGGGCAGCATCGGCATGAACCAGGTCTATTTGAACGCGCAGGGCAAGTTGGCCTCGACGCCGGCCCTGGTTCTGGGCGCAGGCGATAAGTCAACGGTGGCGGTGGCCTGGGGCGACATGAACGGCGATGGCGCGCTGGACCTGGTGGTTGGCAATTACAACCAGCCCGCCCAGTTGTACCTCAATCGGCGCACGATTGACCCCGCGCAAGCCCTGCAAGACCCGCCAGACTGGACGTCGAGCGCGGCCGGCCCCACGGCCAGCCTGGCGTTGGGCGATTTGAACCTGGACGGCGCGCTGGATCTGGTCGTGGCCGACTTTGGCCGCAATGAATCGCTCCGCGTTTACCTCAACCGCGGCGGGCGTCTGCCGGCGTCCCCCGATTATCGAATCCCCTGCCCCTATGCCTACAGCGTTGCCCTGGCTGACATGGATGGCGATGGCGACCTTGACCTGGCGGTGGGCGTCAGCGGCGGCCCCAAGAAGGTCTACGCCAACGAACGCGGCCGCCTGCAGGCCGCCCCGGTCTGGATTTCGGCCGATGCTGATTGGAAGAGCGTGGTGGCCTGGGGCGATGTCAATGGCGATGGCCGCCCTGACCTGGCCGCCGCCAATGCCGCTTACGGCTGGGGCGCCAATCCCAACAAAGTCTACCTCAACCAGCGCGGCCTGCTCGATCGCGCCGTCTCGTGGGCCTCTGAATCCGAAGATACCACCAGCGCCTATCCATGGGGCGGCTACCCGACCGGCGACTATTCGTTTGGCGTGGCCTGGGGCGACGCCAACGGCGATGGCCTGCTCGACCTGGCGGTGGTCAATGGACTCCCCATCGCCGAGGGCGACATGCGCAGCGTGGACAAGCTCTACTTGAACCGCGGCCTGCGCAGCGCTGCGTCGTCGGGCAATCCGACGGTGGCAATCGCCCTGAACAGCGATCCGGCGCCAACCTACGCGCCGGCAGAGACGCCTGACGCCAGCGGGCGTTCGACGGCTCTCGCGCCGGCCAATTTCTACGCCACAGCCGCCATTCGGGCCGCGGACGTGATCTCCATCAGCTACCGGTTGGCGAATACCAGCGGTCAGCCGCTGCGGCTGCTGCGTGCTTTCTACTCGCCCAACGGCGGCGGCGCCTGGTACCCGGCGCTCAATGCGCTGACGCATACCAACGTCGTGACCACGACTCCGACCGGGGCGCCGTTGACGGCGGGGACCTCGGTTTATGCCTGGGATGTGCTGGGCAGTGGTTTCCTGGGGCAAAGCGATAATGTGGTCTTCCGTCTGCAGGCTTATCCCAGCCTGCTGCCGATGCCCGGCAGTGCGGCAAATTCCTTCCGTTCCGCGTACGTCGCCACGCAGACCTTCCCCTTCCGCGTGCGCGGCTCGCAGGTGCGCGTGCTGGACGAAGCTGGGGCCGGCGCGCTCGGCGCCGTCGTTTACCGCCTGACGCCTGAGCAGGTCAACGGCGGCCAGCCCTTGGGCGTTGACAGCGGCGCGCCGTTTGTCACCGGGCCAGAGGGGTATCTCCAGGGCCAGGGCGCGATCGCGCTCGGCGATCGCCTCGTCGCGCTGCAGCCGATTACGGCGACCCGCAGTTATACGCTTTACCACACCAGCGCGGCGCCTGTCTTGGCCGGCTTGAACGCCTACACGGTCACTGCCCCTGGCGTTCAGACCTTGACGACCGCAGCCGACCATCCTCTGCTGCTGTTCAATCTCGACGTTTCCTTGCAGTGGGATGCGCGCAACGATGGGTCTTTCCTGGATGACCTGGCCACGGCCATCCGCGATGCTTCCGAGCTGCTGTACGAAGTGACGAATGGTCAGGCCGCGCTGGGGGATGTGCAGATTCATCAGGCCCAGGAAAACTGGCTGACCGCGGACATCGTCATGTATGCCGACAACAGCGTGCGGCCCTCGGCCTCGATTGGCGGAATTGTGAGCCGCGCGCTGTCGGACGAGATCCAGGGCGGCCGCGTCATCACCGATGCCTTCACCCCTGGCCAGATTCGGGTCGGCCCGAATTGGGATCCGTTCGGCGACAGTCGCGAGGAGCTTAGCCAGGACTGGTGGCGCGCCCTGGCGCACGAGTTTGGCCACTATCTCTTCTTCCTGCCCGACAACTACCTGGGCCTCAGCGCCGACAACTACCTCACCCGTGCTGACTGCCAGGGCAGCTTCATGACCACGGCCTATGACGACGCCTACAGCCGCTTCGTCAACTTTGCCGGCATCCCGCCGGCGCAGTGGCCCGGCGGCTGCGCGGACACGCTGGCCGCCAAGCTGACCGGCCGCTCGGACTGGGAAACCATCACCCGCTTCTATCCGCAGATCAGCCCGCCCGCGGGTCGGCCCGCGCCCTTGATTCTGCCCTTGGACGTTACGCGCGTGACCATCATCGCCCCGCGTGATTCTGAGGCGGTGCTGCCAGCCGGTAATTTTGACCTGCGCGCCGCCGCCACGGCCAAGCGGCAGACCGCGCCGCAGGGTCATGCCTACCTCTTCAAGAGCGCCGGCAGCGCGGACATCGAAGATGACGAGGTCATTGCCCTCGGCGCGACCGGCAACAAGGACTTCATCAAGGTGCGCGGCGCCGCGCCGGGCGACCGCGTTTGCGTCTTCGACAGCGTGAGCAAACCGGCGCGCGTTGGCTGCGAGACCGTCACGACCCTCGGCGCCTCGATTGCGCTGACCGACGTGCGTGATTGGCGGCCAAACATGCAAATCAAGCCGATCTTCCGGCCCACCACGGTGATCACGGTCACCTGGCCGCTGACGGACAGCCTGCCCAGCCTTGACGTGCACTCGATCTATACGCCCTCTCCGGCCTTCACGCTGACGCAGCCGCTGGCCGCGGGCCTGCCTCTGACGCTGACGCTGACGCGCCCCGCCGGCGTGATTACCCTCACGCGGCCGATCTCAGCGCAGCAGCCCTATGTCACCGCCATCCTGGAGCCGGCCTTGGCCATCACCGTCACGCAGCCAGGCCTCAACGGCGCGCTCAACGTGCAGGTGCTGCCGGCCTATGGCAAAGCGGACGCCAGCGCGCCGCGCAAGGCGCCCTGGGCCGCGCTCACGCCCCTGGATCGCACGCAGCCCATGACCTTCACCGGCGTCATTGGGCTTGACTATCCCGTGCTGTCAGGCTCCGTGCGCGTCTGGGTGAGCGATACGGTCAAGGCTGCGATCAGCCAGTTCTTCCTCAGCCCCGTGTGGGCGGTTGATCTGCGCGGCGGCACCGATCTGCGTGGAGGAACGGATCTGCGCGGCGGCACGGATCTGCGCGGCGGCGCCGATTTGCGCGGCGGGGTGGATTGGCGCCTGGCGGGCGTTGATTTGCGCGGCGGCGTTGACCTGCGTGGAGGGACGGACTTACGGGGTGGGACAGATTTGCGCGGCGGCGTTGACCTGCGCGGGGGCACGGATCTGCGCGGGGGCACGGACTTGCGCGGCGGCACGGATCTGCGCGGGGGCGCGCCGTTGCGCGGCTGGGGTGCGAACATACGCGCCTTTGGCGCGCCGATGCCTTCGGCCGACGGTCAGGTCATGGTGTTCAATGCGCGCGACATCTTTGCCGACACCGGCACCGACT
>DAISHS010000147.1:3037-10223 GCA_036822415.1 Chloroflexota bacterium | reverse complement strand
TACCGCCTGTGCTGCTCTGTGAGAAATTCAAACGACTTATGGTGACTTACTTAGCGATCGCGGCATCCAGGCGCGCCGCCTCGGCCTGCTGCCCGCGCGGCGTTTCGATCTCCGCGCCGCGCCGGAGATGAACTTGGGCAGCGGCGCGGCCAACGTGTGGGGTTGATCGAGATGCGCCGCTCGCAAGCAAGGCGGGCAAGGCAATGTGTCATGGCGCCCATTATACGTTGCTGAGGCTGGCTGCGCAATTGGTTAGTTTCGCTGCCCTCCCTTTGTCTCAAAACGCCTGTTTCGCAGCGCCAGGATCGGGCGCTAACTGCACCAGGTAGCTCCAGGCATCCAGCAGCGGGCCAGAAGTGGTAATCTTACCAGGCTCCAACGCCAGGGCCTGGCCTTCTACTTCCATGCGCTGCACAACCAGGCCGCACCCCTCAAGCAGCAGGGCAAAATCGGCCGGCGTGTAGCAGCGGATGGACTGCGCCAGGGCCTGGCTGGGGTCAGCGGTAGGCTGCCATTCGTCAAGCCAACGGCCATGCAGCGGATCGAAGAAGCAGCGGTTGATCATCTCGACCGAGCCAGGAACCCCGGCCAGCGGCTGCAGGCGTCTCTCCGTACCGGCCTCCCGCATAGGCCGCATGGGATGATAGACATCCAGCAGGGCGCAGCCGTGCGGCTCAAGCCATTCGCCGGCGATGCGCTTGAGCAGGCGCCGCTGGTCCGCATCGGCGCCGATGCCGAAGGTCTCCCAGCAGCAAACCAAATCGAAACGCTGATCGAGCGCGACGGTGTAGAAATCGGCTTCCACGACCGTCAACCGGCCTTTGTGTGGGAGCTGGGCCAGCTCGCGGGCAAATTGGGCGCGGCTGGGGCTAAATTCGACGGCGACAACGGCATGGCCGGCGTCCGCCAGGGCCGCCGCGGTTGCGCCAGGGCCGGCGCCCAGCTCCAAAATCCGCTTCGGCCCGGCGCCACACAGGCGGGCGATCGTGGCCACGCGCGCTTGATGCACTCCTGCGGCCTGCGGGTCACGCCCCCACCAGACGCCGGCCTGGTCATAGAAATCTCGCACCCAGGCCAGGGAGTAATGACCGAGTTGAAAAAGCGATGATGGTTTCATCTTGGAAATGCCTCTGTAGCCCCCACGGGCGAACTCGTAGAGGATGATAACCCAAGAGCGGCGCTGGGCGAAGTCAACCGGCCCTTCACGCCAAACGCGACCCGCAGCGGGGCGAAGCGCCGGATGAGCAGCTCGTAGATCGCCAGCGTTAGCAGGAACGCGGCAAGGCCAAGCATCAGCATCTTCAGCGGAACAGCGACGGCCCATTGCACGATGAAGAAGGCCAGGACAATGATCACCGGCTGATGGAAGACGTAGAACGGCACGATGGCTTGCTGGGCGTAACGCAGCCCTGCGTTGCTGAAATTCAGCCACTTCATGCCGACCATCAGCATGAACACCGGCCAAACCCAGGCATCCACCGTGGTGAAAAACCAGAAGAGGTAGAACTGCGGCAGGGTCGGCGTCGTGCTCCAGGTCGCGGCCTGACCGACGGCGAACACGGCTCCCAGGGCGATGAAGGCCACGATGCCCAATGGCAACGCCAGCCAGCCGTCGCGACGGATGGCTCGTGCAAAGCGTTCGTCGGCGAATAGGATGCTCCCGATCATGAAGAAGGTCATGAAGAAGAAGAAATCTGCCCAATCCTGCTCTTCAGGGAAGAAGGGGCGGAAGAGGAACTGGACGACGGTCAGCGGCAGGATGAAGACCAAAATCCCGCCGCGGCGCTCGCACAGCTGCGCCAGCCATGCAATGAACCGCTGACCGGCCGTGCGCTTCAGCCAGAGCAGGAGCGGCAGCGCCAGCAGCGAGAAGGTGAACAGAAAGCCGATAAACCAGAGGTGGTTGCCGGCCCAGGAGAAAAAGTGCGGGCCGAGCGGGATTGGACGGTCCAGCGCGTAGGCGGCAAAGGCGCTGGTCAGCGCGCCGGTCGCGACCTTTTGACGCCACTCGAAATAGAGCATGACCGGCATGAGTAGAAGGCTGCCGGCAACAAACGGAATGAGCAGGCGGAGAACGCGTTCTCGCGTAAACTGCCGCGCGGAGCGGCGTTGCAGCGCGAACCAACTCCCCGCGCCCGCAATCAGGAAGAAGAAGGGCATCCCCCAGGGATAGAGGAAGCCGACGAAGAACGTCAGCGCGGCGCTTTGTTGCGCGTTTTTGATGTGCCAGGTGAGCGTATCGAAGACGTGCACCAGGTGGATCACAAAAACCATCAGAATGGCGATGACGCGCAGGCAGTCGAGATAGTGCAGCCGCGCCGCGGGCTGCGGCGCGCTGCCGGCTGCTTGGGAAACGATTTGACCTTGCATGGAATTCCTCCGATCGTCATAGGACTCGATCCGCGTACGGTAGTTTGCGGATGAGGTTGTTGAGCGCGAAACAGAGCGGGACAGCTGTCATGACAAAGGTTGAATGTCAGGCATCGCAGAAAGCCGCCTCTCGTGCTCGCGTGCCTTGAGGCCAAAGACCCGCCGCGCCAGGTTCCAGCGGCGGATGCCGACCTCGTACAGCCCCAGGGTGGCGCCGAAGGCCAGCGGGGCAATGATCGCATACTTGAGCGCAATCGGCAGCGCCAGCGGGATGACAAAGTAGCCGATGAGCAGGATGACCGGCTGGTGCAGGATGTAGAACGGCAGCACGGCCTCGTTGGCGTAGGTGAGCTGCGGCGGGTTGGCGTTCAGGTAACGCAGCCCGTAGCCGAGGATTGCCAGGATATACGACCAAACCAGCAGCATCGCCAGGGTCATCAGCAGGACGAAACCGGGCAGGCCGAGCTGCCAGCCCCATTCCTCGACCCCCAGCCTGGCGAGCAGCGGGGCCGGCGAAGAGACCAGCGCCAGGGCGAGCGTCGCACGGCGCTGGCGGATGATCGCCTGCTGGATGGCGTTATCCGAGAAGATCAGGAAGCCATAGATCAACGGCAAGGGATACAGGATCAGGCGCACGATGGCTTCGGACGGGGCGGGTCGCAGCAGGCTGAATGGGTCTGCCAGGGCGGTGACCAGCGCCAGGGGCAGCACCCACAGGAAGATCGCGCCGGGGCGCGCCGAAAACCGGCTGAGGCTCTCGATCGCGCGCTGGCCGGCCGGGCGTTTCAACCAGACGAAGAGCGGCAGTAACACGAGGGTAAAGAGGAAGAGGTATTCGAGATACCAGAGGTGGACGCCTGTCCAGGCGAAGTCGCCGTCGAAGAAGCGCGGCAGAAACTGCCAGAAGGTTCCCTGAAAATCGCCGTGCGTCAGCCGCTCCAGGTAGATCTGCGGCGGCGCCAATACCAGGATGCCGAACGCCAGCGGCGCCAACAGGCGCAAGGCCCGCTCGCGCAGGAAGCGCATTGCCCCGCCGGGACGCAGGGCGAAGAAAATGCTGGCGCCGGAGATGGCAAAGATCAGCGGCATGCCCCACAGTTCGAAGATGCCGGTGATGGCATCAACCAGCGCGCTCGTTTCCGCGTTCTTGATGTGCCAATCGTTGCTGTTGAAGAAACGCGCGCTGTGGTAAAAAAAGACGCCGGTGAAGGCCAGTACGCGCAGCCAGTCCAGGTCATAACGCCGCGACCCCGCCGCGGCGCGCGCCATCCGTGTGCTCATGGTTTCCCTCCTGCTCATGCGGGCCAGACGCTGCGCCACGCGCCTGGATCGTCACAACGCATACTGGCGCAGCGCCTGGATCAGCCCGCCCAACGGCGCGCCCTTGACGATGAACTCGTCCACGCCCGCGGCCCTGGCCCGCTGCTCGACGTCAGCGCCGCCCTGGGCCGAGAAGGCGATGACGCGCGTGGCCGGCCAACGTGTCTTGATGAGCCGGGCCGCCGCCAGGCCATCCATTTTGGGCATCTCGAGGTCCAGGCAGACCGCCGCAGGGCGCAGCGCCTCGATCTGCGCCAGCGCCTCGTGGCCGTCGCTGGCCTCGCCTACGATTTCGAGCCGCAAGCCATCCGCTTCGGCCAACAACGGCAGCAGCGTCCGCAGTCCGGCGCGCACGTGCGGTGCGTCATCTACAATGAGAATTCGGATGGCTGGCATTTTTTGCTCCTTCACGGTGCAGTATAACGCCAGTCACACCGGCTGTCTTCGGGCTGAGGATCGGTTTGTACGCGTCCGTCTGGCGAAGGGGCGTAGGTCTGGAGGTGTAGGACTGCGGGCGCAGGGGATCACGAGGCATGGCGAAGGGCATCATCGCTGCGAGAGCCTTCGCGAGCCAGGTTCGTTGCTTACCCCGGCCGCCATTGCGCGATCAGCCCGCGCATCTGGCTGAGCGCGCCGGCGGTGAGGATTTGCAGCCGCGCAATCTGCGCGGCGGCGGCCGCAGGGTCGCGGTCAACCAGTCGCCGCGCGGCCTCGGTCGTGAGGGTGATGCCGAAAAGGGTCTGGCTGACCGAATCGTGCAGCTCATGCGCCAGGTGGTCACGCTCGCGCAGCGCGGCCTGCTCCTCGATCTGACTGGCATACGCTTGCAGGCGTCGGTGCGCGTCCTGCAGTTCAAGCAGCAGGGCCTGGCTCTGCGCGCGGTCGGCCACGGCCTGCTCCGAGAACGCGTCCCACGAGACGATCAGCAGGCTGGCGGCCAGGTAGGTGAGGCCAAAGCCCAGCCCGGCCGTGGTTCCGTGGGTGAGCATGAGGACGAGCAGCAGGCTGATGGCGGAAGCGGCGCCCCAGGCCAGCGCGGCGCGCAGAGACAACGCTTCGCGCGCCTGCACCGCAATGAAGACGTAGAGCAGTCCCCACACGTCCTGGTAGGGCGGCAGCAGCCCCAGCGCCTGGATCAGCGCGGTCTGGGCGATGAAGTAGGGGATGCGGGCGGCCGGCCAGCGGCGGAAGAGGATGCCGCGGCTGAGCAGCAGGAGCAGGATGGCGGTCAGCACAAGGCCGGCGCAAAGGCGACGGCTTCCGCTGGCAGCTCCGGTTAGCTCGCGCACCGCAACCATGCCAAACATGAGATAGCCAACGGCATATGCGGCGCGGAAGCGCGGCGGCCCGGCCAGCGCCGCCGGCGCGCTCATAAGCTCACCTCCTCTACGACGATGCGCGTGCCCGCGCCCGGCGCCGAGTCGCAGGTCAGCCGCCAGCCCAACTCGCGGCTGCGCTCGATCATTCCCGCCAGGCCGACGCGGCCGCGCGGCGCCTGTGCGAGCTGTGGATCGAAGCCGGCGCCCTGGTCGGCCACGAGCAGCCGCGCCGGCCGCGCCAATTCCAGGCGGACGAGCGCTTCGGTCGTGCCCGCGTGTTTCGCCACGTTGTTGAGCGCCTCCTGCGCGATGCGGTACAGCCCTGCGGCCACCGCCGCGGGCAGCTCCCGCTCACCGCTGACCTCCACGCGCACCCGCAGGCCGTCATGGGCCGCCCGTTCTGCAGCCAGGCGGCGCAGCGCGGCCGGCAGCCCATCTTCCGCCAGGCCTTGCGGCCGCAGCTGCTCGGTCAACACCTGGATCTCGCCCATGGCGCTGTGGGCCAGCTCCTGCAGCCGGTCGAGCTGTTCGAGCACGCGGCCCCGATCGCGCGGCAACAGCACGACCGCCGTCTGCGCAGCCAGGTTCATGCCGAAGATCGTCTGCGCGGCCGAATCGTGCAGCTCGCGCGCCAGCCGCCGTCGCGCCTGGCTGGCGGTGAACGCCTCGACCTGCGCCGCATGCGCTTGCAGCTCGGCGTGCGCGGCTTGCAGCTCGGCCAGCAGCCGCTCATTTTCGCGCCGCGCCGCGCCGGCCCGACCGATCAAATCCGCGCTGTAGCCCATGATGAGAAACGCGCCGCCGTACACCGCCAGCGTCGCCAGCCCGGCTGGCGTCCAGTCAAATTTGTCCATTACCACAGGCGTGATGGCGACGATGAAAGCGCCGATCCAGGCATACCCCAGCCGCCGACCGTAGAAGAGGGCCGCTTGCAGGCTCAACGGAATGAAGAGCGTCGAGAGGATCTCCAGCCGCGGCGGCGTGGCTTGCAGCCCGATGACGATAGCCGACTGCACTAACAGGTAGGTCAGCCGCCAGGGGCTTGCGCGCGGCGCGTGCGCAAGGCTTGCCGGCGCGTGCGCATCTTCGCGCCAGATCGCCAGAAGCAGCAGCGCGCCATAGACCGCAAGCAGGCCAAACGCCATCCGCTGCTGCGGCCAGCCGGCGTAAAGCACGCTGGCGCGCACCAGGGTCGCCAGGTAGATCAGGTAGACCCCGCCGTAGCGTAGAAGCAGCCGTGGCACGCGTGACGTATGATAGGATAGCATGGGCGTTCAACCAAAGCGGTGCTACTCCGAGAAGCCGTGCTTGAGCGCCCAGATCGCGGCCTGGGTGCGATCGGCCACGCCCAGCTTGCCCAAGATGCTGCTGACGTGCGTCTTGACGGTCTTCTCGCTGATGACCAGGCGTTCGGCAATCTCATGGTTGGTCAGGCCGCGGGCCACCTGGCGCAGCACCTCGCGCTCGCGCTCCGATAATTCTTCCACGCTGGTCAGCCGCGTTCCCCACAGCGGCTCCTCCTGGCCTGCGATCACCGACATCAGCTTGCGCGCAATGTCGGGATGCAGCTGCACCTTGCCGGCGTGAGCTGCGCGCACGGCGTGCACCAGGTCGTTCGGCGGAATGTCTTTGAGGAGATAGCCGTGCGCGCCGGCGCGGATGGCGGGAAAGACCTTGTCTTCCTCGCCGAAACTGGTCAGGATGAGGACGCGCGCGCGGGGACTGGCGGCAATGATCTGGGGAGTGGCGGCGATGCCATCCATCTCCGGCATCACCAGGTCAAGCAGGACCACGTCGGGCTGCAGGCGGCGGGCTAACTCCACGGCCTGGGCGCCGTTAGTCGCCTCGCCGGCGATCTCGATGGGCAGCGCGGGCGGCGCATCTTGCAGCTCCAGGAAAGCGCGCAGCCCCTGGCGCACCACCGCGTGGTCGTCCACGATGAGCACCCGAATCTTCTCTGCTGGCTGTGAGGACGGGGCATCCATAAAATGGCGGCTCCTTCGGTCGGGCTGACCCCCACCAGCCACGCGACTGGCATCGTTCGCCCGCCAAGTATGATTGTATCAGGCGCGCAATGCCAGTCAAATGTGAGTGACCTGGCGCACAAGGCGATCTCGCCTGGCGCGCGGGTCAGGTCAACAGCGCCCTGACCAACGCTGGCGTAGCGTGGATCATCG
>DAISHS010000147.1:0-2937 GCA_036822415.1 Chloroflexota bacterium | reverse complement strand
GCGCAGGATGTCCGCCAATCCCCTGGGGATCTGCGTCGGGAATCAGATCACAGCAGGCCATACTGCCGGCCGCGCGCGATCGCTTCGTCGCGGCCGTGGGCAGCGAGCTTGCCGTAGAGGCTCTTGATGTACGAGCGGGCCGTGCTGACCGAAATGACCAGCTGCGCCGCCGTCTCGGTGCTGGAAAGGCCAGCCGCCAGCAGGCGCAGGACCTGCCGCTCGCGGTCGGTGAGGGGTTCGATCGGAGCTTCACTGCCTTTGCTGATCTCCAGGGCCTGGCCGGCTACGGCTCGGCGCAGGGCTTGGCCGGCTACGGCGGTCAGCAGCGCCTGGGCAAAGGCAGGTTGGATGCCCTGGATGATGGCCTGACGCAGCAAGTTGACGAGCGCTGCGCCCGCGGCCAGGAAGGGGGCGATGAAGCCTTCGGCTGCGGCCAGATCGAGCGCACGCGCCAGGGTGGGCAAACCGCGTGGGGCGCCGAGGAGCGCGGCGTGGAGGGCGAGGGCTTGCAGAAGCACGTCGGTCTGGGGGATGCGTTCCGCCAGTGCAGACACCCGCGCGAGCAAGTCTTCGGCCTGCGCCAAGGCGCCTTGCGCAGCCTGGATGCGCGCCAGGAGCAGGTAGCTGGCCAGCCGCGGCCGCAGCCAGCGCGTTGGTTTTTCCTCCAGATCGCGGGTCTCAAGCCCTTGCGCGGCCAGAAGGGCCGCTGCGGCCGCAGGGTCGCCTTGCAGCAGGTGGAACTGGCCGCGAAAAACCGCCCACTCCGCGGAGATAAGGTCGCCAGCCGAGTGCGTCCGCAGCAAGGCCTCGGCCTGCGCGTACCACGCTGCGGCCGCGTCCATCTCGCCGCGGCTCTGGGCCAGCAGGGCCTGGTAGGTGTAGGCGCGTGCGGTTGTCGCCGACGCGGCCAACTGGGCTGCGGCCGGCAGCAGGTGGTCCAGGTGTTCTTGCGCCGCGCTGATCTCGTTGCGTTGATAGTGCAGCCAGACCAGCCAGCCGTGCGCGATGCCAATGGCCGGGCTGGGGGCGATCATCCCCGCTTCGTCCAGGTCGAAGCGAATCGCGCGCTGGAAGAGGCTGTCCGCCTCCCTGAGCTTGCCCCGCATGGCCGCGATGCCGCCTAACTGACTGAGCGCGCTCACAGCCACGTAGGCGTTGGCGCCAGCGCGGCCGGCGGCTGCGAACGCTTCGTAAAAGGCCTGGCGCGCCGGCTCCAGCTCGCTGTTGTCCAGGTGCAGCAGGCCGAGGTTGAACGCCACGGCGCAGCGAATCGCGCCGGCGGCATCGGGCAGAGTCAGCAGGGCTTCCTGCGCGTACGCCACGGCCCCGCTCAGGTCGTTGCGCAAGCGGGCGGCGTAGGAGCGAATGGCCGCCAGGCTGCCGATCACCTCGGCCTGGGTAATCCAGCGGCCGTCGGGCGCGCTGGCCACTGGCTCGTAGTGCGCAAGGGCGGCGCTCCCGCTGTCGGCGTAACGGAGCGCCGCTTCTGGCTGGCCGGCCAGCACGTAGGCCCAGGCGCAGCCCGCGCACAGGTAAGCGCGGCCACGGATGATCTCCTCCGGCAGCTGCTGCATCCAGCTCAGGTAAGTGGCGACGCGGCTGTTCCCGATCAGCGGCAGCAGGTAGCGCTCGGCCAGGTCAGCCGCCAGCGCGGCGTCGGGAAGGGCCAGCGCGTGGCGCATCGCTTCATCAGGGTCGCCAGCTGCAACGTACCAATGGTAAGCGCGTTGGTGCAGTTCCGGCAGGCGCTCCGGGTAGGTGCGCCGCAGGCGGTAACGCAGCAGGTCGGCAAAGAGGAGGTGATAGCGATACCAGACGCGCCGGCTGTCCAGCGGCTGCAGGAAGAGATGGACGCGTTCGAGATGCTCAAGAATAGCCTGAGACCTCATCCCATCCTCGCTGCTCGGCTGCGGGTCAGGGGCGAAAGGGGCCGTGACCGCGTCGCACAAAGCGGCGTTCAGCCGCTCCAGGATGGAGGTTTGCAGCAGAAAGTCTTGGATCTGCGGGGGCTGGCGGTCAAAGACCTCATCCATCAGGTAATCCATGACATAGTGATCGTCGCCCCGAAAAGCCGCGATGAAGCTCTCGACATCGCTCCGATTCTGCAAGGAAAGTCCGGCGATCTGCAGCGCGGCGATCCACCCCTCAGTCCGGTTGGCGAGGCTGGCCAGGGCGGCGGCGGAAAGTTCCAGGCCCATGGTGCGGGTCAGGAAGGCGGATACCTCCTCCTGGGAAAAGCGCAAATCCTCCTCGCGCAGCTCAAGCAGTTGGTTGCGCACGCGCAGCTTGGCCAGCGGCAGGGGCGGGTCTTCACGGCTGAGCAGGATCAGGTGCAGGGCTGACGGCAGGTGAGCCAGCATGAAGCCCAGGGCGTCATGCACCGGCGCGGCAGTGATGACCTGATAGTCGTCGAGCGCCAGGACGAGCGGCCGATCGAGGGCGCTGAGGTCGTGGAGGAGGTAGGTCGCCAGCATCGGCAGCGCCGGCAGCTCGGCGGCGCTCAGCATGGCGGATGTCGTGGCGCATAGCCCGGGGTTGACCTTCTCAAGGGCAGCCATCAGGTAGGTAAAGAAGTGCACAGGGTCGTTGTCATCGGCATCCAGGGAGAGCCAGGCCACGCGCGGGCCGCTTTGGCCGGACAGATCGGCGGACGACAGGGCGGCCGGGAGTTCATCGGCAATCCACTGCGTGAGCAGCGTCGTCTTGCCAAACCCCGCCGGCGCGCAGATCAGGGTCAGCGGTCGTGTCCATCCCGCTGTCAGGCGCGTGGTCAGGCGCGGTCGTGCGATCAAGGTTGGCCGGCCGGGTGGGATGTCGAGTTTCGTGCTGAGAAGTGGGATCGAACCGGACACGGGCCGCCTCCTGACGGGAATTATACGCCAGGAACGACCCCTGTCAAGGGCGCGAGCCGTACTGGGTGCATTTCAAACTGGGGGC
>DAISHS010000146.1:0-10266 GCA_036822415.1 Chloroflexota bacterium | reverse complement strand
GCCGCTGACGTGACTATTTGGGGCCTCAGTTCGTGGCGCCTTCGTTGCTCAGTCCATCGCCACCCGGCTAACGTGCGCTTCTACTTCACTGAGCGCGGCCCCGAACGACTGCCGGCAGGTCTGTTTCCGTGGCGAGGCATCAGGCCTGACTGACCGCCGGAAAACGCCCATGTCCGCGTCAGGCGCTCATCCAGGCGCGGATGAGCGCCACGGCAGCTGTCAGATCGCTGCCAACTGCCAGCTGCGCCACGCGGCCGGCGAGCAGGCGGTCAACCCCCGCGTGCATGGCGGCCAGGTAGTCCACGCCCATCTGATCGCGGAAGCCGATGAGGGTGCTGCGCACCAGGGCGGGATCGGCTGGCGCCAACAGGCTCGCCTCCCCCGGCGCTCGGCTCAGCATCAGGACGCCCATCACGGGCGCAAAGGGCGCCGCGGCCCCAGGCCAACGCTGATTGACCTCGATACGGTGCTTGATTTCCCCGTTCAATTGCGTCACCAGCGGCGCCGCGGCCAGCTCTGGGAAGAAGCGCTTGCCATCGGGCAGGAGATGTAGATGCCAGGGCGCGCCCCAGGCTTGCAGCGGACTGCTCTTCTCATCCAGGTAGATCACATCCTCGCTGAGTAGCTGAAATCCGGCGCGCAGGCAAGCAAAGGCCAGGGTGGACTTACCAACGCCGCTGTGGCCGGTGAGCAAAATGCTGCGCCCCTCGTGCACCACGCCGGCTGCGTGCAGCACCGCGCGGCGATAGCGGGTGGTCAAAAAAAGCCCCAGACATTCCAGGAAGCCTTCTTGCACGAAAAGGCGGTCGGTCAACAGGGCGGGCGTGATGAAAGCCATGCCAAACCCGTGGGCGCGATCGGCCATGCCCAGGCTGCTGCCCACGCTGAGCATCAAGTAGTCATCCTGCGCACGAAAGACGGCCGCCGGGCGCGCAAGGCTATCGGCCGCCTCAACGGCCGTGTGCAGGAAAAAGTTGAGTCGCAAGGCCGACGCGTGCGGGGCCGGCGCGCCCCAAGGCCCAAAGGAATCGGCGGCCATCTCGGCCAGGACGGGGGCATTGGTGGCAAATTCTAACGGCACGCCCAACGGCTGGTAGCGCGCCGCCAGCGGCATCGGCGTCTGGCGCCAGAGTTGGTCGGCAGCCGGCAGAAAGGCCAGCCCGGCCGTCTCCTGCCAGATCACAGGGTGAACGGTCATAACCTACAGTCCTTTTTGTGTTCGCTAAAGCCGCGGCCGCGGCCGCAGCGCTTGCCAGGTTCAGGGTCAAATTGAGAAATCTATCACAGAATGTGCCGTGGCCGGTGTCATACTGCAACCGATATTGTTTTGTGTTGACTCAGCGCCTGAGGAGAATTTTTCGCCATGCAAAATCGTATGATACGTGGTTCCGCCCACGCGAAGCCACGCGCAAGCGGTAACGAGCGCTTTGCGCTGCTCATTTTTCTTGGCTCCTATGCCCTCATCTTTGTCACGCTGGCCATCGTTGTGGTCAATCTGCATAACCTCAGCCTGGAGTGGCCGCCGGCAGGGGTGACGCCGTTAGCGCTTTGGAAAGGTCTCCTCGTTACGTTTTTTTTGCTGGCAAGCAGCCTGACGCTGCACTTCGCGCTGCGCGCCGCGCAGCTGGCTCAATGGCCGCGCTTCAATCGCCTGATGGGACTAACGCTGGCTCTGGGCTTGCTCTTCCTGATCGGCCAGACTTATCAGTTTGCTACGGCTGGCATGACCATTCAGAGCGGCGTCTACGGGGCCGTCTTTTTTACGATGGCCGGCTTCCACGCTTTGCATATCGTGGTGGGCCTCATTTTATTGACACGGCTGTTCGAACGAATGCAGGGCGCGTCGGTCAGCGCTGAGCCGATGCCCGCCACGCCGACGGCGGCCATCGTGTGGCATTTTCTCGACCTGATGTGGCTGCCGTTCTTCATCGTCCTTTATCTGTTGTAAACCCCGGACGCGCTTGTCACGACCTCAGCCCTTCATCTACACTGCGCAGCCGGGTGCGTAGAACGCGCTGGGCCAGGCCAATCTCGAGCGTGCAATCACGGGGGCGCACCAGCCCGCTGTCGCCGACCGACCCCGCGCGGATGCCCGTGGGGTCAAGACCGGCAAAGGCGCACAGTTTCACGCCCAGCGCGTAACGGCTCAGGCGCTGCGGGCCGGCCACGTTGAGCGCGCCCTGGAAATCAAGCTGCGCCAGCTCGAGCAGCGCGCCCGCCAAATCCTCAATCCATACCGGACAGCGGTACTCATCCGTGAACAACGTCAGGGGACGCTGCTGGCGCACGCTGTCCCACACCCACTGCGTACGCGGGTCAACCGGCGCCAGGCCGGTTACCAGCGAAGTGCGCACCATTGCCCAGCTGGCTACTTCAGACGTGCGCACGCTAATCTCGGCTTGCGCTTTGGCTCTGGCATAGGGGGTGATCGGAGCGGGCTGCGCGTCTTCGGCGTAGGGCGGATGTTCGCCATCGAAGATGACATCGGAGGAAACGTGCACCAGGCGCGCGCCCTGGCGCGCCGTGGCCGCCGTCACATGCTGCGTGCCCTGGATGATGCTGGACTCCAGGGCGGCTGGCTGCGCGAAATTGGCTGCCGTGTGGATGACCACCGTGGGCTGGAACGCAGCCCACAACGCTTGCACCGCCTGGGCATCGGTCAGATCGAGGCGACAGGTCTCATGCCCGCCTAACCTCACGGGATGATTGAGATAAGTGCCCATGACGCGATCGAAGTCTGCCAGGGCCGGATGCCGGGCTAATCCCTGCCCCACGTAGCCGGAAAGGCCGGTGATGAGGAGGGCCGATGGTTGGCGGGTTGTTGGGTGCATGGCGTTGACTTGCATGACCGGCGGCTGCTCAATCGTGCTCGCGCCGCAAATCGTCCAGTTCTTCTTGCTCGAGCCGCTCTAGCGCCTTGATTGCGGCCAGCTGTTCGGCCTGGCGCTTGCTGTTGCCACGGCCTTCGCCATAAACCTGGTCAGCCAGAAAAACTTGCACCGTAAATTCCTTCAAGTGGTCGGGGCCTGCGGCGTTGATCGTCTGGTAGCGCGGGGTGATCTGGCGCGTGCTCTGAACACGCTCTTGCAGCCGACTCTTGGCGTCCTTGTAGTTCGCCTGTCGTTGCAGGTGATTCAGGAACGGAACGATGAGCGGCATCAGCAGGTCATCCACACGCGTCAGGCCGGCGTCCAGGTAGATGGCGCCGATGAGGGCCTCGAAGCCTGCGCACAGGGTGGCCGGGCGTTCGCGGCCGCCCGATTCAGCCTCGCCGTGGCCCATGAGCAGATATTGCCCCAGGTTGAGCTGGCGCGCAAAATCAGCCAGCGTCTCGCGCCGCACGAGCGCCGCGCGCATGTTGGTTAGATAGCCTTCTGGCTGTTCGGGGAACCGATGGTAGAGGAAGGCTGCGATGACAAAGCCGAGAACCGCATCTCCCAGAAATTCGAGCCGCTCGTTGTCAGAGAGGGGGAAATTGGGGAACTCATTGAGGTATGACCGGTGCGTCAGGGCGCGTTGTAACAGCGTTTTATCCTGAAACACCAGGCCAATTTTGGTTTCGAAGGCTGTAATCAATTCGTTCATGATCTTGCATCTCACGACGACAGACAGGGTGACCGATTGGCCTGAGCCGCCGTTGGCAGCGACCAATCTGATGATAACGGCTGGCATTATACCAACGCCTATCACTTTGTGCAACCATTTGCCGCCAGGGCTTTAGCGCCTGCTGGTCTCTGCTTGGGCAAACTCGCTGCTTGCGGTATAATTTCTTTCTTGGAACTCAAGGGCCAAAGGAGAAGGTAGTGCTTTCACGTTTATTCAAACGGCCAGAAGAACGACAGGCCGAGCAGCAAAAAGTCCAGGAGAGCCTGACCAAGACCCGGCGCGGCCTCTTTAGCCAGATTGGCGGTCTTTTCCAGGCCAATGAGCTGAGCGATGAAACCTGGGATGACCTGGAGGCCTTGCTCATTCAAGCCGATGTCGGCGGCGAGACTTCGGCAAAATTGGTGGAGCGGATGCGTAAACGCGTGCAGACGTTTGGCATCAAGCGGGCAACAGACGCGCAGACCATCTTCGAGCAAGAGCTGGTCAATCTCCTCAATGAGCACCAGCCGCCCAAAGATGACATGGACCGCCTGCTCACGATCGTCATGGTGGTGGGGGTCAACGGTTCGGGCAAGACGACCAGCATCGGTAAGCTGGCGCGGCTGTACAAACAGGCTGGTTACAAGGTGGTGATCGCTGCGGCCGATACATTTCGCGCGGCGGCCATTGATCAGCTCGTCATTTGGGGCGAGCGCGCCGGCGTCGAGGTGATCAGCCAGGGGCCGGGCGCCGATCCTGGCGCGGTTGTGTATGATGCGATCCGGGCCTGCCAGGAAACGCGCCGCGCCGATGTTTTGTTGATTGACACGGCGGGACGCCTGCATACCAAGTACAACCTGATGAAGGAATTGGAAAAGGTACGCAACGTCTGCGCCAGCCGCGTGCATAAGGCGCCGCATGAGGTCCTGCTGGTGCTCGATGCCAACACAGGGCAAAATGCCATTGCACAGGCCAAGCACTTCAAAGAAGCCACGCAATTGACCGGCGTGGTTTTGACCAAGCTGGACGGCACGGCCAAGGGCGGCGTGGTCTTTGCCATCGGCGAAGAGCTGGCTCTGCCGGTGCGCTTTGTCGGCACGGGCGAGAAGATCACCGATCTGGCTGAATTCAGCGCCGAGACGTTTGTGTCGGGCCTGTTTGAAAAGTAAAACGAGAACAAAAAACTGAGGAACAAGGAAAGAGGAAAAACCGATGATACAAGAACTTACGCTCCGCCTGGACAAACTCGACGCCCGCTTCGAGTCAATCTGGAGGCGGCTTTGACTTAGACGAAAAGTCTAAGAAAATTGTCGAATTGGAACAACAGTCGCAGGCGCCTGATTTCTGGAACGACGGGCTGACCGCGCAAAAGCAGATGCGGGAGCTGGTTGATCTGCGCGAGCAGGTGGATAGCTGGACCGCGCTGCGCCACGAAGTGCAGGATGCGCGCATCATGCTTGAACTGACGGAGGCCGAGGATGATGCGGACGCCAGCGCTGATCTGGTTACGGAGCTGAATCGCCTGGAAGCTGAGCTGGAAAAGCGCATCTTCGAGCTGGCCTTATCGGGCAAACATGATCGCAACCATGCGATTTTAGCCATCCATGCCGGCGAAGGCGGCACCGAAGCGCAGGATTGGGCCAGCATGATGCTGCGTATGTATTTGCGCTGGGCCGAGCGCCGCGGCTACAAAACTACCATCACCGATCAGACCGAAGGCGATACGGCCGGCGTCAAGAGCGTTTATGTCGAAGTGATGGGGGAGTACGCCTACGGCTACCTGAAGGCTGAAAAGGGCAACCATCGCCTGGTGCGCATCAGCCCCTTCGATGGTTCGGCGCGGCGCCACACCTCTTTCGCCAAGGTCGAGGTGATGCCGATCCTGGATGATGACATCGAGATCAAGATCAATCCGAACGACATTCGGATGGATTTCTTTCTCTCCGGCGGCGCTGGCGGTCAGAATGTGCAAAAGAACTCGACCGCGGTGCGCATCACCCACGTGCCTAGCGGCATCGTGGTGACGTGCCAGAATGAACGCAGTCAATTGCAGAACCGTGAGTCGGCCATGCGCGTGCTGCGCGGCAAGCTATATGAAATCGAGCGCCAGAAGATCGAGGCCGAACGCACGGAGCTCAAGGGTGACCTGGTGCACGCCGGCTTTGGCAGCCGCATGCGCTCCTATGTCCTTCATCCTTACCAAATGGTCAAAGACGAGCGCACTGGCATGGAGACCGGCAACACCCAGGCGGTGCTCGATGGCGAAATTGACCCCTTCATTGATGCCTGGTTGCGCCAGCAGGTTGGCGACGAAGAGTAGGCCATGCAACGTTACTACGACCTCTATCAGACTCAGCTGACCGCGCCGGTTTACCTGAGCATCGGCAACTTCGACGGCGTTCATGCCGGTCATCAGGCTTTGCTGCAGCAAATGCTGGCCGCTGCGCATCAGGCCGGCGCGCAGGCCGGCATTCTCACCTTCGATCCGCATCCGCGCGATGTGCTGCGGCCTGAGCAGCCTGTGCCTGGCCTTTCCACGCTGGACGAGCGTCTGGCCTTGTTGGACGCGCTGGGCCTGGACTTTGTCGTGGTGCAGCCGTTCAGCCGCGCCACGGCGCAGGTGACCGCCGCCGATTTTGTGACCCTGCTGGTCAACCGCCTGCACTTGCGCGCGCTGTGGGTTGGCCCTGACTTTGCCCTGGGGCATAAACGCCAGGGCACGGTGCCTTTTCTGCGCGAGCTGGGGACCCGCCTGAACTTTACGGTGCAGGTGGCCGTCACTTTCTGGCAGGATGGTCATGAGGTGCGCAGCGGCGCGATTCGTAATCTGATCGAAAGCGGCGACGTAGGCACGGCCGCGCGCTTGCTGGGGCGGCCCTACACCCTGACCGGCGATGTGGTAAAGGGAGATCAACGCGGGGCCACGATTGGTTTTCCCACCGCCAACCTGGCGGTGGCGCCCAATCGCCTGCTGCCAGCCAATGGCGTTTACGCCACCTGGGCTGTCCTGCCCTGGGAACGCCGCGCCGCCGTGACCAACGTGGGGGTGCGCCCCACCTTCAGCGGGCAGGGACGCTCCATCGAAGCGCATCTCCTGGACTTTAGCGCGGATCTCTACGGACAGCCCTTGACCCTTGAATTCGTCGAGCGCCTGCGGCCCGAACAGCGCTTCAACAGCATCGAGGCCCTGGTCAATCAGATTCGCCTGGACGCGGCGCACGCCCGCCAGCTATTGACCACGCCCGCGGTGGACGCCAAGCGGGAGCCTTTTTATGAAGCGCTGGAGCACGCGGCCGATTAGGCTGCGCGCACCTTCGGTGCTACGCTGCCCGCTTTTCTCTCCAGCGGGCGCGGCGCTGGCCCGGCTCAGCGCCGCAGGGAGTGGTCGCCCAGCGAAGCGGCGACCGTCCTGTTCGGCCCATAAAAGTGGACTCCCGAATGATTCGGGAGTCCTGCGTTAAACGGGCGGGGATGTAGATGCCAGGCTTGCCGTTGCGCCGTCAGGCGGTTGGCAGCATTTCCCCTGGCAGGAAGTAGTCCACCAGGTCTTGAAACACCGCTGGCGCCAGCCGGTAGAGGGTGCGCAAAATTTCCTCAGCCGCCTGCCGGATTTCCCATTGCGCGGCCTTGTCACAGCGCAGCCAGCAGAAGTGCCGCCATGCGCTGAAATCCATCGTGACCACAATGCGCGTCGCCGCGGCGTTGGGCAGCAGGAAGCGGCTGTCCTCTTTGCGGATACCGAGGTCGCGCAGTTCGGCGTAGGCGTGCTCCAGATCGTTCATGGCCTGTTCGAAGCGCGCGCGCGTCGTTGGGTTTTGCAGAATGGTCGGCGGCGTTATCCGCAACGCCACGCCTGACTGCGCGATCTTGCTCAGGTCTACATAACGCTGGCTTTCCTGACTAAAGGACGCCAGCCGATGACGCACCAGCTGGTGACTGGCGGCGCGCGAGATGCCATCGAGCAGGAAGGTGGCGGCGCCGTGGCGCTGCAGCTCATCCGCCGAGAGCGCAGCGGGGACCAAACTGCCGAGCAAGAGAACTTTCATGCCTTCTCTCCTGCCAGATCGGCGTACAACAGCGGCCATGTCGCTGCGGCCAGTTGCAGCAGGTGGCGAGCAAGTTCGCAGTCAGACTGCTTGATGATGTCGCGCAGCGTGCGCGCGTTCATGCTGAGCAGAACCGACGCGGGCCGCCGCGTGAAGCGCAGGCCGTGCGAAACCTGATAGGCTTGCAGAATCTGCTCATCCGGCACCTCCCAGGCCTCGAAGACCATCTGCAGGTGTTCGATGATGTCCTCATGCCCTTCGCGCACGCGCGCGCTGATGAAGTTGGGCGCGGTCCCCATCTTGTCGGTGGAGCGATAGCACACCCGCCCGGCATACTCGATCAGGGCCGAAGCAAAGGCCTGTGGGCCTTGGGCCACCAGGTAACGCACATCGCTTGTTTCCAGATCTTGCGTTAGCAGATCGGGATTCATCTGGGTTGCCGCCAGTAATGTCACGCGCATCGTCAAATTCGTCCTCGCCCTACGCTTGTGGATCACAGGGCTTTTGCTGTCGCCAGGCCCCGGGAAATTCCGGTGTACTTTTACACTTCGCGAATGTCAATCATCTCGACGTTCAAGCGCCCCAGGATTTCTCCGACGGTCGTCACGTCGAGGTCAGTCACCTTGAGCATCACCTCGAAGGTGCCTGGCCGAATCCCTTCCAGCGTACTGAGGGCGATGAAGTTGCCGCCCTTGAGGGCAATCGCCGAGGTCAGCGTCGCCAGCTGGCCCTTGATGTCGGGTACGATCAGGGTGACGCGCACACCACGCTTGCGCGCGCCCAGGAGCTCCACAAAAATCTTGAACAGATCTGACTCGGTGATGATGCCCACCATGTTGTCGCCATCTATCACCGGCAGGCCGCCGATCTTCTTGTCGGCCATGATGCGGGCCGCCTCTTCCAGCGGCGTCTTCGGGGTGACCGTGATGACCGGGGTGGACATGATCTTCTCAACGGTCAAGCGCGACAGAAGGTAACGCAGTTCAAAGATGTCCAGTGACGTGGCCGGTGAGGGCGAAGCCAGGTAGAGGTCTTTATCCGACACAATGCCGACCAGCCTGCCGTTCTTGTCCATAACCGGCAGGCGACGGACGTTTTTGTCACGCATCAAACGCAGGGCGTCATCAACCCCGGTATCACGAGAAATCACGACGGGGTTCTTGGACATGCGCTCGCCGACTAACATGGTATCCTCCTTCTTCCTTTCTTACTTTGGCATACTACGTATAAAAAAGCGTCGTCACACCGCAGGTGCGACCAATGAAATAACCGTTCTGGCTAGGGCGCTTTGCGTCCCAGCACTTCCAACGCCAGGTCGGGCCGGTCAGTGATGATGCCATCCACGCCCATGGCAAGCAGGCGGCGCATCGCCTCCGGATCATTGATGGTCCAGGCGTGGACAGCTACCTCACGCGCGTGCGCGGCCTGCACGAAGTGCGGCGATAGGACCTGGATGTTGCCAAAATTCTCTGGGACTTGCAGCGCATCAGCCGTGGGGCGATAAAAGGCCGAGACACGCAGGGTTTGCGCGTAAAAGAAGCCGCGCACTTCGCTCTCGGAAGCGCCCGTGGCCACGTCCGGCATCAGCGCGCGGAAGCGTTCGATGACATCCTGGTTGCTTGCCACGACCAGCACACGATTTTGCGCGCTGGCCTGCTGAATCAGCTCAGCCACCGCTTGCTCCATCGGTGGATTGGCCTGTTTGATTTCGATGTTGATGCGTAAAGCAGGAAACGCGCTCAGCACTTCTTGCAGGGTGGGGATGGCGACACCCTGACCACGGAAGGGGAAGGTTTGACCGTTGTCGGGGCTGAACCGATAGCCGGCGTCCAATTTTTGCAGCTCGCTCAAGGTCAGGTCATGCACGGAGCCAACGCCGTTGGTTGTACGATCCACGGTGGCGTCATGGATGACAACCACCACGCCATCCTTCGTCGTGTGCACATCCAGCTCAAGCACGTCAACGCCCATTTGGGCGGCGTTGCGAAACGCGGCCATCGTATTACTGGGCGCCAGGTCAGCGCCGCCTTGATGGGCCATGACGAGCGGACGCGTCGTTAGATAGGCTTTGTAGGGCCGCGGTTTGATCGTGATCAGACGATAGATGGCGAAGAACGCCGCCACCACGAGCAATGTCAAAGCGATGCGTCCGATGATGCGCTTCATGTTCACCTCTTACCCTTTAGCGTCGGCTGCATAGCCAAAGCGTCGCAGCTGGGCCAGCTCGCGACGCCAATGCGGCACGACTTTGACCCACAATTCCAGGTAAACTTTGGTTTCAAGCATCTCTTCGATGCCCTGGCGAGCTTGCTGGCCGATTTGTTTCAACATACGCCCGCCCTGGCCCAGCACAATCGCTTTTTGCGATTCGCGTTCAACGTAGACGGTGGCGGAGATGTACGTCATGTTGGCCCCGCGCGTCTTGAACTCCTCCACCACCACAGCGATCGCATGGGGCACTTCTTCACGCAGGTGATGAATCACGGCCTCGCGCACCAGCTCTGCAGCAATGAAGCGCTCCTGCACATCGGTTACCTGGTCGGCCGGGTAGTAGGGAGGGCTTAACGGCAGCAGCGGTTGCAGCGCTGCGATCAATTCATCCAGGCCGCGGCCGCTGGCGGCCGCCAGCGTGACC
>DAISHS010000145.1:0-10397 GCA_036822415.1 Chloroflexota bacterium | reverse complement strand
CGGACGCGATCTTTTCCAGAACCTTAGTAGCACCTCAGTCACGCCGCGAGGTCTTCTCTGCGCCAGGTAGAAAAAACCTCGCGGCTTTCACCTTACTTGCTCGCCAATTCCTTGCGCGCGGCCGCGCCGCTCAGCGGATAACCCATCGCCAGCCCGGCCAGGCAGAAGTCGAACAGGCCGCCCGAGATGGGCACGAGCGCGACGATGGCCAGGACGGCGCCGAGCGTTCCGCGCACGACAAACAGACCGACGCTCATGATCACAAGACCGAGCACGATGCGAGCGGCGCGTCCCATGCCGCTGGTCATGAATTTGATGAATTGCATGGTTGTCTCCTTATTTCAAAGCATGGATGTTAGCAGTAGCCTGCCAGGTTGATTCATCTCTCAGGCTTGCTGGCAGCGGCGGATGTTGCGCAAGCCGCCAGGGTCAGGCCGCAGAGCGCCAGCAGAAAGGACCAAGCCTTTCTCGCAGTTTTCCTCAAGACGCGCCCTTTACGCCAGGTCGTACCTCTTCAAACCACCACGCACGATCTCGAACATCTCTCTCGTGGGATGGACGAGGGCAAGGGCATAGAGCGCGAAGCCGATTCCATACAAGATGCCGTGGGTGAGAGCCGGCATGAAGATGCTGACCCAGATCAGGACGCTTCCCAGGGTGACGGCTGTCAGGCTGCCCCAGCACCCGCCCAGCGGCGGACTCTCATCTCTGAGGAAATAGCGCCGCGCGATATACGGGATGAGGGCGATGCCGAATTGCAGCACCCAGCCATAGATCAACGGTTGCGGCGCCGTTGACTCGATGGGGCCAGCCTGCAAATAGCCGGTCAGAATCAGCGGCGCGATGAGGACGGGGAGCAGAATCCAGATGTACGATGCGAGCAAATGCCAGCCCCCTGCGCTGGCGAGGCGTCCGCTCGATCGCAGCGCGCGTCCCATCAGCACCACGAGCCAGACCGTCGTGCCGATGTGCAGGATCAACCCTGCGACGGTGACGGGCAGGTTGCCGCCCAGCCAGGGGCCGAGCACGAGGAAGAACGCGCCGAGCGCCATGCCCCAAAAGATGGCGGTGACGCTTCTCGCCGAGCCGAGGGGGCGTCCCGCGATCAGCGGGATGAAGTCCACGAGCAGGCCCGCGAAGGTCAGCGACATGAAGCCCCACGAGTTGGCGTGGATGTGCGCTTCGAGCGGGACCTTGATGGCGAGCGCGCTGCTCCAGTTGAGCCACAAGCCCGTGCCGATGATGATGCCGACGAGCAGGTAGAACAGGCCCGTGGCGTAGAACTTGAGGGAGGCGGGCGCTTCGCCGCCGCGCACGTTCCAGAGCTGAACGAGAAGCAGCGTCGCGGCGATGAAGACCAGCGTGCCGCCGGCGAAGATCATGGCATGGTTGACGCCAGAGAAGCCCGCCACCAGCGCGACGAAGCCCATGTTCAGGGCCAGCCAGATGTCCCAGCGCGCGGCGGGCTTTGGCTTGCTGGCAAACGACGCGACCAGCGCGGGCAGGAGTCCGAAGATGACCTGCGAGAGGATCCCCAGCGTGATGAAGTGAACGCGCACCCAGCGCAGCGCGGGGAAGGCGGCGAGCAGATTCCAGCTGACGAACGAGGCATCGGCCGCGACCAGGATGGCGACGAAGGTGAAGAGCAGGGTGGTGATCAGATAAGGGATGGGCATGTCAACCGCCTTTGCATGCGAGGAAGACGACGCGCGTTTTGGCGTTCATGCCGCGCCGCGCGCCGCCGGACGTGATGACCGTGACGCCTGGCTTGATGTCGAAGATTTCGTCATCCACGGTCATCAGGCCTTCGCCGGCGAGGAAGTGATACATGGCCGCCTCACCGGCGTGCACGGGAATCTGCTGTCCCGCTTCCAGGCCGACGACCAGCGCCTTGAACTGAGGCGTGTCAACCAGGAATTTGGGTTTAGGCCCATCGGGCGCGAAAACGGCTTTGGACTTGGTATCGGGAAAATAGATGTTGGACATTGGCTCTCCTTTCGCTCTGCCCAACTTTACTCCCGCTCACGGCCGCGCGCCCCGACTTTTGTCGGCTTTTGGGCGGCAAGAATCATCCTTCGTCTTGAATCATGGCCCTTGTTTTCAATCCCGCGCGATCCAGGATGCGGATGTGCTGTTTGTCCATCTTGATCAGCCCCGCCTTCGTCAGCTCGCGGGTAACGCGGCTCAACACGTCGGGAACCGTGCCGAGGCGCGCGGCCAGCTCGCTCTGATTTGTCCAGCGGCGGCGCTCGATCACATCCCCGGCGGCTTGTTCCAGCAGGAGTTTGGCGAAGCGCGCCTCCACCGTCTTCAACGACAGGTCCGCAGCGAGCGTGACCAGCTCGATGATCTTGTCTGCCATGTTCTCGATGACCTGCATGGCCGCCTGTGGATGCGCCAGGAGGATCTCTTCCAGCGCGTGCCGCGGGATCAACCAAATGCCCGACTCTTCCAGCGTCACCGCGGTGGCGGGATTGGGTCGCTTCGCCAGCACGCCCACTTCATTGAATATGTCGCCCGCTTCGATGAACTTCAGGACCTGCTCGCGTCCATCGGGCGAGGACTTCAGCACTTTCAGTGAGCCGTACTGCAAATAGAACAGGTTCGATTCCACATCCTCCTCCCAGAAGACCACCGCGTTCGGCGGATACACCTTCCACGCGGAGGCGTGCGCCAGGCGTGCGAGAGCCGTTTCGTGGAGGCCGCGCAGGAAGTCAAACGTACGCAGGCGCTTGAGGAGGAGAGAGTTCGAAGGCGTTGCAGAATGGTTCATGCCAGCAGTTTACCGCTGATTCATGCAAACGCAAAGAAATAGCTCAATCTGATCGTTAAACAGGGCTTGCGCTTTCAGTAAAGCCCCTGTAAAATGGCGCCAGTCACTTATGATGCTTATGATAAGGAGATACTCACGATGCCAGTCGTCGCGCGTTTCTTTGGCATAGTGATCAAGATGTACTTTAGCCAGAGTGAAGTAGTGAGATGAACGCGCCGAGGATAAAATCGGTGACACCTCTTGAGGGAAAACGCCTGTTAGTAACATTTGGCAACGGCGTGCAAAAGGTGTATGACTGCCAGCGGATTCTGAATCTCGATCGCTTTCAACTATTGAACCACGAGGCATTCTTTAGGGCGGTCACCGTTGACCCAGGAGGATATGGCATATCTTGGGATGATGACATGGATTTGAGCGAATATGAGTTGTGGAACAACGGCATCGAGGGCGAGCCAGGCACGGCTTGGAGTAAGGAAGCAGCGGTTGCGCAGCCATAGACCGCAGCTGACCTGCGCTTGCCGCCGGCCGTGCTCTGGACGCGGCAATCCAGGTTGACTTGATCGAGAGTTCACAAAAAATAATGCAGGATTTAGCCCTTTTGCCCGAAGTGCTTATGCCAACTATTTCACTAGATGATATTGACCGGCTTGACCAAGACTTGAAACAACATTTCAAATCTAAATTTTTGGTGCAGCCAACTCTTACGCGCTCGCTGGTTAGTTTCCAAGCTAATAAAACACGCCCCGTTTATCGTTGGTATAAGTACAAGGAAGCTTTTTCCGCCGTTTTAGTTGAAAATTTATTCCAAAAATATGACGTGTCAGAAGGAAAAGTATTCGACCCTTTTGCGGGCAGTGGCACAGCTTTGTTTGCCGCCAGTTCATTAGGGATAGAGTCTGATGGGATAGAATTATTGCCAATCGGGCAGCAAATTATTGCTACGAAAAAGCTATTAGAAGCTGAGTTTACTTCGGATGATTTCGATACACTACAAAGGTGGGCAAAATCGTCTGCCTGGCAATGGTCTGAACAGCGCGTTCATGTACCAGAATTACGCATTACAAAAGGCGCGTACCCCGAACCAACAAAAGCTTCCATGGAGAAATACCTGGGGGCATGTCAGCAGGAAAACATCAGAGTACAAACCGTTTTACATTTTGCTCTATTATGTGTATTAGAGTCAATCAGTTATACACGTAAAGACGGACAATATCTCCGATGGGATTACCGCTCCGGGCGTAGACAAGGAGCTAAACCGTTTGATAAAGGCGCCATTCTCAGCTTTGAACAGGCCATATCAGAAAAAATCAATGAAATACTGGTAGATTTACAGCCTGCAACCGGTCAATTGAGCTTATTTCCTACTACCCAATTCAACAGCGAAATTCGATTGATTAACGGTTCGTGCCTTGAAATTATGCCAACATTGCCGCATGGCGCCTACGATGCGATCATTACTTCGCCGCCTTATTGCAATCGTTATGACTATACCCGTACCTATGCACTTGAATTGGCTTTATTGAATATCGGGGAAAAAGATTTACTCGATCTTCGACAACAAATGCTCAGTTGCACAGTCGAAAATCGGGCAAAGGATTTGCTAAAAATCAACCCTGAGTGGGCCAAAGCGATTCGGGTAGCAGACGAGCAAAAGTTATTACAAGCAATTCTTGGGTATTTAGATGGGCAAAAGGCAAAAGGCCTGCTAAACAATACTGGTATTCCTCGCATGGTCAGGGGATATTTTTATGAAATGGCATGTGTGATTGCCGAATGTGCCAGGATACTCAAGCCGAATGCCACACTATTTATGGTTAATGATAATGTTCGTTATGCAGGCGCCAGCATATCAGTAGATATGATATTTTCCGCAATCGCTGAGAATTTGGGCTTTTTCGTTGAAAATATCCTTGTTCTGCCTGATGGTAAGGGGAATAGCAGCCAGCAAATGGGCGAGCATGGGCGCGAAGAGTTACGAAAGTGTATTTACATTTGGAGAAAAGCTGGATGAAATCGCCTTATCTTCGACATTTACATGACAGCGATGATCTCGTAACAACCTATGAAGCCACGCGTGCCGGTTTTGTGGCGCTGGCTCTGGAAAAAAATCGTAGGGCTACTCCGTATGTCGCTGAAGCGCGCGCGTTACAGGAAGCAGCGCTGCAAGCTAAAAGGCCCGTGGATTTACTCACAATTCCCAATATCGAAAATGGACTTCTTACCGCGGCAGGATTGTCTGACAAAGCCCTTGCTCATCTTCTACCAGAAGATAAAATGGATGCTATTAGCCGGCTTGTCAAGAATTTTTTGGAACCGGCAGGAGAAAAATTCATTGAGGAGTTGATTTTTCGATTTCTTCTAACCCGCGGCGACGCTTTGGGTGGCTCCATGAGAAATGTTGGCGGTACTTTGGCGCAAAGAAAACTTACCAGAGCGATTCTATCGAGTTTGACCATCGCCGGAATCAAATACAGTTGGCAACATACGAAAACACGAAAATGGGTAAACAGGAGCAACGATGACTCCGAAATCGAGTTATCGTTGCGTGGGATATATTGGCAAAATAGTGGTGGTGAACGCACCCTTATTTATAACTTGACTGTACCTTTGGTTAAAAACAACGTGGATTTATGCCTGTTCAATCTGACACCAGAAGATGCCAGAAAATCCAATTACGCCTCACCAGAAACATACCTCGCTGTAGGGGAATTGAAAGGTGGGGTTGATCCCGCGGGGGCAGATGAACATTGGAAAACTGCCAGAACTGCGCTTGAACGGATTCGCCAAGTATTTGCCGCTGCTGGATACTCGCCCTCAACTTTCTTTATTGGCGCAGCCATTGAGAAAAAGATGGCAAGCGAGATTTGGAGCGAGTTGAAAAACGATACCCTTACCAATGCAGCAAATCTAAACGAACAAAACCAATTGGCAGCTATTTCAAGTTGGCTGTGTTCGATATAAAGCCTCAAGTAGAGATCGTAGGCTGTCACGGTCGCAGGTCTCGTTTTGTAGATTTGGTGCTTGGGCGGAGCCTAACCCTGCTCCCGGCGTTCGGCTGAGCTTACCAGGCTGTAAATAACTTCCTTAAGGAGAAATTCGAAATGGCAACGATGCGCGCTGGCAACAGAGGGGTCCTGCTGGTAGTTGACGTGCAGGTCGGTGTGATGAGCGACGTCTGGGAGGCTCCTCGCATCATCAAGAACGTGGCGCGGGCGGTCGAGCGCGCACGCGCGCTGGGCGTTCCGGTGATCTGGGTGCAACACTCAGACGAGGAACTGATCTACGGAAGCCCGGCCTGGCAGTGGGCGCCAGAATTGACGCCCGCCGCGGGGGAACCGCTGATCCATAAGCATTTCAACTCGTCCTTCGAGCAGACGACGCTCGAAGACCAACTCGCCCATTTCGGCGCAACCCACATTGTCCTGGCTGGCGCTGCAACCAACTGGTGCATTCGAGCCACGGCGTACGGCGCCCTCGATCGCGGCTACGACCTGACTCTCGTCAAGGACGCCCATACGACCAGCGCCATCGAGCTTGAGGACGGGACGACGATTGACGCGGCACAGATCGTTCGAGAACTCAACATTGCGATGACGTGGGTGAGCTACCCGGACCGTAAAAACGGTACGGCAACAGCCGAAGAGGTTGACTTCACCACCCCGGGGGGGAATTAGTAGGGGCGATCCCTTGCGGTCGCCCAGGGCAGGCGCAAGGCGCTGCCCACGGATCCTATAGAACGAAAAACCCGACTTCTGGCAGAAGTCGGGTTTTTTGAGCATAGTTTTCAGCCGCCAGGGCTGCTCGTGAATCAAGCCCGGGCTTTACGTCGCGCCGTCTGCCCGCTTCCGCTCAGGCGCGTTCGACCGTCATGGTCTGGCGGTTGATGCGGAAGTTGTGCGCCTTGGCCAACACCTGCGTGACAAAGCGTTCCGGCACGTCAACCACCGTGTGGTGATCCTGGATGAAAATCTTGCCGATGGCATGACCGGGAATATCAGCATGGTACGCGATCGTGCTGACCACGTCGCCCGGCCGCACGCCGTGCAGCCGTCCCCTGTTCAGGTTGAGGCTGACCATGCCGGCTTCGGGCACGCCCGCTGGCCGCCGCGCGTGACCGCCGCGCTCGCCTGGCCGATTGTCACGCGCCGGCTGCAGCTCGACCTGGCGCATCTGCTGACGCGGGCGTCGTTCCTGCACCTCGGTGATCGGCAGAATCGTGCGCTGACCTTCGACACTGCGCACATGACGCAGGGCCGCTGCAGCAATCTCCAGCGGATCGTAACCAGCCTCGACCAGGGCGGCGGCCAGGCGGCGCTCACCGCCGGTGCGCCCGCGCTTCAACCAGACGGTCACCTGCTCCAGCAGCTGCTCTTCGCGGCGCTGCTCGATCTCCGCCACGGTGGGCAGCGTGCCGCTGCTGATGCGCTGCTTCGTGAAGCCTTCGATGCGACCCAGGCGCCAGCGTTCGGCCGGCGTGACCAGGGAGATGGCAATGCCGGTCTTGCCGGCGCGGCCGGTGCGGCCGATGCGGTGCACGTAGATTTCCGGATCTTCAGGCAGGTCGAAGTTGAAGACGTGGGAGATGTCCTCGATGTCGAGGCCGCGGGCTGCCACGTCGGTCGCCACCAGCACCTTCGTCTGGCCGCGACGGAAGCGATTGAGCACGCGCTCGCGCTCCTCCTGTTCCAGCTCACCGCTCAGGCCTTCGGCCGGAAAACCGCGCGTCGAAAGCTCAGCCGCCAGCTCACCGGCGCCGGCGCGGGTGCGCACAAAGATCAGCGCGCTGGTGATCGGCTCCATCTCGAACAAGCGCGTCAGGGCGGCCAGCTTTTCAGCGGCGTTGACCAGGTAGGTGCGCTGCTCGATGGCGGCCACCGTCACCTGCTCACGTTCAGTAGTGACCGAACGTGGATCACGCAGATAGCGGTCGGCCAGGCGGCGGATCTCTGTGGACATCGTCGCTGACAGCAGGGCGGTCTGGCGTGCGGCTGGCGTCACCGCCAGCAGCGCCTCGATGTCCTCGATGAAGCCCATGCTCAGCATCTCATCGGCCTCATCCAGCACCACCACGCGCACGCGGCTCAGGTCCAGGGTCTGGCGCTCGATCAGGTCGAGCAGGCGTCCGGGCGTGCCAACGACAATGTCTACACCCTTTTGCAGCTGGCCGATCTGGCGGCGATAGGGTTCGCCGCCATAAATGGGCAGCACGCGCACCGCGCGCGATTGGCCGTAAGCGTGCAGGGCCTTGGCGACCTGCAGAGCCAGCTCACGCGTCGGCACCACCACCAGGCCTTGAACGCCGTTGTAGTCCGTTTCGAGGTTATGGAGAATGGGCAGGCCAAAGGCCGCGGTTTTGCCCGTGCCCGTGTGCGCCTGACCGATCACGTCATGACCGGCCAGCAGCAACGGAATCAGGGCTGTTTGAATGGGGGTGGGCGTCGTGAAGCCAAGCGCTTCTACGGCCTGCACCAACTGCGGGTGCAGGTCTAACTGCGAAAATGCGGATATCATCGTTTTGTCCTACGGTCCTGGCTGTTCAGCAGCCGTTGAGGGTTTGTCACAAACCCTGACTTGACTGTTTCGATGACTCCGCTGCGCGGCAAGGCCCCTTGCGGGCCTGCTCCCCACTACCGCCACTTACGACGCACCCCGCTTACGCGGCTGCGCCTGCCACGGACAAGAAAAGCGCCTGACCATGCTGCGTCAGGCAACCCGTTGGAATGATCAAAACAGAATATACTGATCTATCGCTTGCTGCACACCTTGCAGACAAGAGCGCGCATTATCTCACAACAGCGCCAAAATGGGAAATTAGCGCCCCCGGTGCAGAAGATGGACATAACCGAGTTTGCCTAAAGCAATAAGAGGGCCCGCGTTGACCACTACCCTCATGCCAGCTCTTCCATCACCATTTGCTCGGACCAGCGCGGTGCAAAACCCAGGGCGCGCGCCTGGCGCGTGATCTCCGGCCGGGACAGTCCAGCGATCTCGGCAGCCCTGGCGAAGGATACGATGCCGCGCGCGTACAGGGTAAGCGCCTCCTGGACTTTGAGCTGTGACAACCCCAAGAGAACCAGTTCCTGTAAGCGATCTTGATATGGCGCGACCTGGCGAGCGATATCATCGGATAACTCAATCACAACTTGATGCATAACCATGTCCTCCCTGCCAAGATACACGGCCTATTGTACACGACGCAGTGATTGTCAGCAATCTGTACGCACGCTCGCCTGGCGCTCACGCTCATAGCAGGGAGCTGAGCCGGCTACGCCGGCAGGTGAAAATCGAGCAGCGGCGAGAAGAAGGGTCGTAACGGCAATGCCTCCGCGTAGGCCAGAATGACGGCCGCCGCCGGCAGCGCCATACGACCGTCGCGCACGTGCACGGCGCCGCCGCCGAGCAGATCGGCATAATCGCCATCGGGCAGAGGGACCGCCACATCTCCCGTCGCGGCCATGACGTTGAAAAGGCCAAAGAGATTGCCGCTCGCGCTCTGCCACGCGGCTTGAATGGCCGGTTCGGCCGCGGTCAGCACGAACTTGCCGGTGGTCTGCGCGGCATGTTTCTTGAGCTGGGCCAGCGTCGTCAAGAACGGCTGCAGCGCCAAATCGCCCCATTCCACTTTATCCACGTCAAATAGCGAGGGCGTATGCGTGGCGCCAGCCTCTTGCCCGGCGTAGATCAGCAAAGGCCCGTGGTTGAACGCGGCAAACGCAGTCCAGGCCAGCGCTTGCGAACGCGACGGCGCCAGGCGCATGATGCGCTGCTGATCGTGATTTTCCACACAGCGCATCTTGGCGAAGTTGCCTGGATAGATGCAGTCCTGCAGGCGCAGCATTTCCAGGTAACGCGCCACGGGCGCCTGCCCCACCACGGCAGCCTGCCAGCTGGGCCAGATGTCGTAATCATAGGTCAGATCGAAGGCCTGGTACAGCTCACTATCGGACAGTCCGCTGAGGCCGGCCGCGCGCCGTTCGGCAACCCAGCCGGCATGCACCGACTCCGCCAGCCAGATCACGCCTGGCTTGACCTGGGCCACGGCCGCGCGCGCGCGCAGCCAGAAATCAAGCGGCAAGAGCGAGGCCACGTCACAGCGGAAGCCGTCCACGCCAAATGCGGCCCACTGTTGCAGCGTCTCGATGAGGTAGTGCACCAGGCCTTCATTGGGATGCTTGAGGTCAATCACGTCGCTCCAATCGGGCACCGTGGTCACCGGTTGGCCGCTGGCATCCTGATGATACCAGTCTGGGTGCTCACGCACCAGCACGGCGTCATGAGCCGTGTGATTGTAAACGACATCAATCATGACTTTCATGCCCAGGGCATGCGCAGCCTCGATCAGGCGGGCAAAGTCCGCTTGGCTGCCATACTCCGGGTTGACTGCACGGTAATCGGCGATGGAGTAGGGGCAGCCCAACGTACCCTTTTTGTTGAGCTGGCCAATGGGATGGATCGGCATGAACCAGACTATATCCACGCCCAGGGCGCGCAGACGCGGCAGGTCAGCCTCCACATCGGCAAATGTGCCGTGGGGGCCATGATTGCGGACGTAGACTTCGTAAATAACCAGATGACGATAGTTTCTCGGTGTATCGAATGTCATGAGCGCCTCTCTCCTAAAAAT
>DAISHS010000144.1:0-10465 GCA_036822415.1 Chloroflexota bacterium | reverse complement strand
CCCCTACGTATATCTTTCTTTTGTCTGCCGCGCCAGGCGCTTTTGCAAGCGCCTGGCGCGTTGACTTTCCCCAATTGAGCAGGCCCTCGCTCTCAGCGCGGCGCAAACGGAAGGTAGTTCGGCCGTACGATGGTGAACGGGTCACCGACCACCCAGGCCGAATCGTCATAGCCGGGCGCCTGGCCCTTCAAACGCACGCAGTAATCGGCGCCGGGGGCATCGGGCGTCTGCCAGGCAAACGAGGTCGCGCCCGGCATGGACGTCCCCACGGCCTGCCAGGGGGTTCTGGCGCTCAGGCGTACGTCGTCCACGTACCAGCCCACCCGCGCGATGCTGCTGTCGCTGGCGTTGCGAAAACGCAGATAGACGCTGCGCCCGCTGAAGGGGCTTAAATCTACCGTTGTCTCGACGTAACCGTTGCTGTTGCCCGAAAAGGCGCGCCGACCGGCGATAGGGCTGTTGTAGCCGGTCGAAATCGTTTCGTTATAACCGTTCGACAGGATGTAGTCCCCCAGGTCAACCCAATAGCTGCCGCCGTCCATGCTCAGCTCGATGACGCCGCCGTCGTAGCGCTGTTCCAGGTTGTAGGCGTGCCAGAAGGTGAGCCGCGCCTGCAGCGGCACGGTCACCGCTTGGCTCATGCGCAGAATCTGGTCACTGACTGCGCTGCTGCTGGCTGAGAACCAGGCGTGCGTAGGGCTGTGCGCGTTGGCGGCCAGCAGCTGCCAACCCGGCGCTCCGACCTGGCTGGTGATCCAGGGCGAGGCCCCCAGCTCCATGTCATCGGCGAACGCGATCTCCGGCGTGCAGTCGTTGCTCAGCTCCAGGGTGTAGGTGGCGCTGAGCGGCGCGCTGTTGGTGATCCAGGTGATCGAGGAGAGGGAGTTGCTCAGCAGGGTCTCGCCGCCGGCCGGAAAGGTCAGTGTTGGCGCCGCCATCGGCAGGACGGGCACCAGGCCGCGCGCCTGGGCGCAGGCATAGATCGTCGCAGCATGGACGCCTTGATAGAGCGTGCTGTCGGCCAGGATCAGCGCGTCCACGCCCTCTTCGAAGGCCTGATTGCTGGTGGTTGGCGTGGCATAAAACTGCGCTTGTAGAATCAGGCGGTCCGCATCCTCGCGCCCCAGCTGGCCGCGCACGCACCAGAGGGCAGCCGACCAATAACGCCCGTCGTCGTGCTCCTCCGTTGGCGTCCCGCTGTACTGACCAATGTCCACGCCGCTGGCTTCGTCTTTGCCATCCACGCGGCGCAGGCAGTGCGCGCCGTTGACCAAAGAAGCGTAACTAACCGCATCCCAATCGCCAATGCACGGCGCGTGCGCGGCCTGATAGCTGGCGTCGCCGCGGTCGGTGTAGAAAGAGGCTGCCAGGTAATCACCAAAGCCCTCGCCCATGGCGCGCTGTTCGGTGTTGCTGCCCGGCCCCCAGCCTGGCGCCTGGTTTTGCTGAATGGCATGCCCATATTCATGCACGATGATGTCGGCGTCTTCGGCGTCGTCCACGCCGCCGTCGCCAAAGTGCAGGGCGTTATCTGTCGTGCTAAAGAAGGAATTGTCTTGTGCGTAGAAGTGCGCATGCACCGGGATGCTGCGGTTGTTGACGTTGCTAAAGCCGAGGCTCTGGATGTAGCGTTGCAGCGAATCGAGCGCGTAGTAGATCGTCACCTCTTCGAACTTGTCATTGTCACGTGTGTAATCGAAGACACGCGTCGGTTCGTTGGCCTGACAGGGCGGTTTATAGAAACCAGAGACGCCGGGCGCGCACAGGTTGACATACGGCCCGATCAATTTGTTCTGGCCCGCGTTGATTGCTTGCAGGGTCACGCTGGTGCGCGCTGCCTGCAAGGCCGGGCTGTTGGCGTTGTTGTTGTCGGTCAAATTGGGATTGCCGCTGGTCTGCACCGCGTTGGGATCATACACCGCGCCGCTGTCGAACACCATGGCGTTGAACTGCGCCAGCACCGCGCCGTTCTGTGCGTCCACGAACACCTGCCAATCGCCCAGCGGCTCCAGGGCCGGGAGCAGCACAAGCCAGGCCAGGCGCGCGCCTTGCTTATCATCCAGGGGCAGGATCAGCAGCTGCGCGCTGGCCGCGCCGCGTTCGCCGCGTACGAGTTTGACGTTCGCGGTGGCAATGGCGCTGGCCTGCGCCGAGGTGAGCGCGGGCTGCGTGCTGAGGTCGAGATGGGGGATGTAGTGGTTCTGAATCAGCTGCACCTCGCCCGCGTGACTGATATGCACCGCCACTTCGGCCAGCCACACCGGCAGGCCGCCATAGGTCTGCTGAAAGCGCACGTGCGTGGCGCCCAGGCTTGGCTTTGCCAGCAGCAGCGTCAGGTCGCTCAGATCGGGGCGCAGGCCCAACCAGTCGGCGTTGGCGGCCAGCAGCAGGCGCGCGGCCGTGGCTGCATCAGCGGCGCTGGGCGCGGGGCCGCAGTTGAGCAAGTAGGTGGGCAGCGCCTGGTCGGCCCTTTGCACGCGGGCGCAGCTTTGCGCCAAGCGCGGCGGGGCTGGTTCGGCGGCGCTGACCAGGGCATAGAGGCTGGCGAGCAGCAGTAAGGCTCCCAGACCGGCGAGGGTGAGCAGTCGTTTTGGCATAGACATCAGGCGCATCTCCTGTCATAATCGCTGGCATAGCCAGGGCTTGAGGCTTTGTTGACACTATAAACGGTGCAGGCCGCGCCTGCTGTAACCTTTGCGGGATTTAAAAGACTGACTTCTCACCCGTGACACTTGACAACTTGGCTTGAAACGGGTAAGGTTAATGACGTTAATAGATGTGAAGAATGAGGCTTTGAGTTTACGGTTATGTTTATAGATGAGGCGCGAATCTGCGTTACGGCAGGCGACGGCGGCAACGGCTGCGTGGCTTTTCGACGCGAGAAGTTTGTCCGCTTTGGCGGCCCTTACGGCGGCAATGGCGGCAAGGGCGGCGATGTTTATCTGGTGGCGACGCATGATGTCAACACCTTGATTGCCTTCAAGCACCAACTGCACTTTCGCGCTGAGCGCGGCGGGCATGGCGGGGGCAAGGGCAAGACCGGCGCCCAGGGCAATGACATCAAAATTCCGGTTCCGTTGGGCACCCTGGCTTATGACGATGCCAGCGGTCGTTTGTTGGCCGACCTGGTGCAGGATGGACAGCAGGCGCTCGTCGCACGCGCCGGGCGCGGGGGCCGCGGCAATATGGCGTTCAAAACGCCCACCAACCAGGCGCCGCGCATCGCCGAGAAGGGCGAGCCAGGCGAAGTGTTGTGGCTGCGGCTGGAACTGAAGTTGATGGCGGATGTGGGGATCGTGGGTGTGCCCAATGCCGGCAAGTCAACCTTGCTCAGCGTCATCAGCCACGCCCGGCCCAAAATTGCCGATTATCCCTTCACCACATTGGAGGCCAGCCTGGGCGTCGTCACGGTGGATGATCGCGATTTCGTCGCGGCCGATATTCCGGGGCTGATCGAGGGCGCGCATACCGGCGTGGGCCTGGGGCATCAATTCCTGCGCCATGTGGAGCGCTGCCGTGTGCTCATTCACCTCCTCAATGGCCTCAGCCCGGATCCGCTGGGCGATTATGACGCCATCAACCAGGAGCTGGACCTGTTCAACCCTGCCCTGGCGATGAAGCCGCAGGTCGTCGCCTTCAATAAAATGGATTTGCCCGACGTGCGCGCACGCTGGCCCCAGATCCAAGCGGCCTTGCGCCAACGCCAGGTGGACGCCCTGCCTATTTCAGCGGCCACGCGCGACCAGGTCGAGACGCTGCTGCGCCAGGTGCTGACAACCCTGGACACGCTGCCGGCGGCGGAGCCGGTGCAGGCCGATGTGGCCGTTTTCAGACCGCCGACTAGCGAGAAGGAATTTACCATCGAGCGCGACCCGGATAAGGCCTGGCGCGTGCAGGGCGTGGAGATCGAACGTGCGGCCGCCATGACCAACTGGGACTATTACGAGGCCATCATGCGCTTCCAGCGTATCCTCGCCGCGCTCGGCATCACCGACGCCCTGCGTGACGAGGGTATCCAGGAAGGTGAGACGGTGCGCATCGGCAAGACTGAATTGACATGGGAAGATGCTTGGTAACATAGGGGGACACCACGATGCCTGAACGCCAGGCAGTGAAGGCAAGTCGCACGCTATCCACCCCTCTCATTGACTTAATGAAGGACTTACGCTCCTTCGCGTCGCTCGACCAATCTATCCTTGAGGAACTGGCGCGCCATGCGCGCCGCCTGGTTTTTGCGCCCGGCGAGATGATCTTTCTCGAAGGCGATCCGTGCGCGGGGCTTTTCATGGTTGAACGCGGCCGCTGCAAGGCCTTCAAGATCTCGGCCGAGGGGCGCGAACAGACGTTGCATATCATTGAGCCTGGCCGTATGTTCAATGAAGTGGCTATCTCGGATGGCGGGGCTAACCCTGTCAATGTGACGGCGGTTGATGAGGCGGTGGTGTGGGCGCTCGCACGCGCGGATCTGAAAGACCTGGCTTTTCAGCATCCTTCCCTGGCCTGGGCCTTGCTAGAGAATATCGCCCGACGGGCGCGCGAGCTGGTCGGCATCACCGAGGACTTGGGACTGCGCCCGGTCAAAGCGCGCCTGGCAAAGCTGTTGCTGGAAGAAGCCGAGCGCAGCACTGTCCCCGCACTGGAGCGCGAGCACCTGTTGACGCAGCAAGAGATGGCGGCTCGTCTGGGCACGGTGCGCGAGATGGTGGGACGGGCGCTGCGCACCTTGATGGATGTCGGCGCCATTCGCATCGAACGGCACCGCATCATCATTGTGGATCAAGACTTGCTCAAGCAAGAGGCGATGCTATAGACGTTCGCAAAAAGATGCGCGCCGTCGTAACGAGACGGCTGAAGTCGTCACGATGAATGTTTATCAAAAACGTCCCCGGCATTGACGAGACGCGTGCCTGCTGACGCCAGGGACGTTTTACCCCATCCGTCCTCTATTCGAAGACCCAGCGGTCATTGGAGCGGCCGTAATCAGCCAGCTCGCCGGGGGTGAACCAAAGCGCAATCTCGGCCGCGGCCGTTTCCGGCCCATCCGAGCCGTGCACCAGGTTGCGGCCAATCTCCAGACCAAAGTCTGCGCGGATCGTGCCAGGTTCGGCATTGACCGGGTTGGTGGCGCCGACCGTCTTGCGCGCAAGATCAATCGCGCGCCTGGCTTCCAGCACCATCACCACCACCGGCCCGGAGGTGATATACTCGATAAGCCCATTGAAAAAGGGCTTGCCCTCGTGCACAGCATAGTGCTTGCGGGCCAGCGCCTCGCTCACCTGCATCAGCTTTAGCCCGACAATTTTCAGCCCACGCTGCTCGAAGCGGCTGATGATAGGGCCAATCAACCCTCGTTGCACACCATCCGGTTTGATAATAATCAAGGTACGTTCCACGACCAACATCCTCCTCGTTTGTTTACGCTCATTGAGCGGGCGCTGCGGTCGCCATTGACCCAGGGCCAGGTTGCCAACCTATGGTAGCCATGCGCGCCTGTTTTAGCAAATTTGCTTGACTTGGAGTTTTGCCGGGAGTTATGTTATACTTGACATTGCCTCCTCGGTGCCAACATTTCCTGTTTTTCCTCTCCTGTGACACAGCGCCACCGATGAACGATGTACGCCTGAGCGATTGACGAGAACGCACGAACCAACTGATGAACTGATGAAAGGAATGCAACGATGCTGAATCTTGCCCACCTGCTGGAATTCAACCTGGGGCGCAATCCTGACAACCTGGCTGTGATCTTCAATGATCGCAAGATGACTTATCGGGAGTTGAACGGCGCGGCGACGAAGTTTGCCGATGGCCTACGCCAGCTTGGCGTCAAGACGGGCGACAAAGTCGCCCTCATGATGCCCAATATCCCCTTCTTTCCCATCGCTTATTACGCGATTCTCAAGGCCGGCGCGGCCGTCGTGCCCTTCAACGTGCTCTTCAAGGGGCGCGAGGTCGCTTATCACCTCAAGGACAGCGACGCCGTCGCCCTGATCGCTTTCGAGATGTTTTCTCAGGCCGCCTACGAAGGCTTCCAGGCCGTGGACACCTGCCACAGCCTGATCGTCGCCACCGCCGATCCAACCGCGCCGCTGCCGGTCAGCGGCGATGGCGTCAAGAATTTCTATCATGTCCTTGCCGGCGGTTCGCCCACCTTCGACACGGTGCAGACGATGCCCGATGACACGGCGGTCATTCTGTACACGTCGGGCACCACCGGCCAGCCCAAGGGCGCCGAATTGACGCACGTCAATCTCTTCTTGAATGCCTGGATCAGCCAGCAGCTCCTGGGCTGGCAGCCCAACGATGTCTTCCTGGCCACGTTGCCCCTCTTCCACTCGTTCGGCCAGACTGTCATCATGAACAATGCCTTCATGGGCGGCGCGGCCCTCACCTTGCTGCCGCGCTTTGACCCGGCCGCGGCGCTGGGGATTATGCAGCGCGACAACGTCACGGTCTTTGCCGGGGTGCCCACGATGTACTGGGCCTTGCTTGCCTATCCCAAGGCGTCCGATTTCGACCTGGAGAAGATCAAGAGCACCCTGCGCATTGCGGTCTCTGGCGGCTCGGCCTTGCCGGTGGAAGTGCTCAAGGGCTTCGAGGCCAAGTATCAGGTGCCTATCCTGGAAGGGTATGGCCTGTCGGAAACATCGCCGGTGGCCTGCTTCAACCATGCGGACCGCCCGCGCAAAGTTGGTTCCATCGGCAACCCCGTCTGGGGCACCTGGATGCGCATCGTGGACGCCGATGATAAGCCGGTCGCCGTCGGCTCGGTGGGCGAGGTGGTCATCCGCGGCCATCATGTCATGAAGGGCTATTACAAGCGCCCCGAAGCCACGGCGCAGTCCATTCGCGACGGCTGGTTCCACAGCGGCGATCTGGGCCGCCTCGACGATGAAGGCTACTATTACATTGTGGATCGCCTGAAGGAGATGATTATCCGCGGCGGTTTCAACGTCTATCCGCGCGAGATCGAGGAATACCTGTTGACACACCCCAAGATCTCACTGACCGCGGTGGTCGGCGTGCCAGACGAGCGCCTGGGCGAGGAAGTCAAAGCCTATATCGTACTCAAGGAAGGCCAGAGCGCGACGGTGGAAGAAATTACGGAATTTGCCAAGATTGGCCTGGCCGACTACAAGTATCCGCGCCAGATCGAATTCCGTACCACGTTCCCCATGACCGCGACCGGCAAGATTCTCAAGCGCGAGCTGGTCGCTTCCTGATCCGACATTCTCCAACGCAGGGCTGACGGCCTTTCGAGCCGCCGTCAGCCTTGCGCCCCTTGATGGGTGCATTTCAAACTGGGGGCAGATCGGGCGACTGCAAGTCGCTGCAACGATTGCAAAGTCCACCTGCGTGGACTACACCCCGAAACTGAAATGCACCCCCAGTTGCTTCTTGCCTCTCAGTCCTGGCTCCAGCGCCGCACCAGACGGTCGGCCAGCCACGGGGTCAGGCGCGCCAGCCAGTGGATGCCCCAGGACTGCCAATTGACATAAACCAGGAAGCGATCGTTGTCCAGGGTGCGGCGAATGACCTGGGCCACCTGTGACGGGGCCAGCCAAGGAAAGCGCCGGTAAATCGGCGGCGGGTCAGGCAGATTCAAGACCAACGGCGTGCGGATGGTCGGTGGACACACCACCGCCAGGCGCACGCCGCTCTGTTGCAGCGCCAGTTCATCGCGCAGGGTTTGGGCAAAGCTGAGCACGGCCGCTTTGCTGGCGGCATAGGCGCCAAACTGCGGAAAGGGGCGCAGGGCGTTGATGCTGGCCAGGGTGATGATGCGCCCCCGGCCCCGCGCGACCATCCCCGGCAGCGCGGCCAGGCAGACATGGACGGCGCCCAGGTAGTTGACGGCCATCTGCGCGTGGAAATCGTCGTGCGGCGCGCGCTGGCTGAGGCCGGTGCGCAGAATGCCTGCGGTGTGGATGACGGCCGCCAGTGGGCCTGAGCCGGCTTCGGCCGCGGTCACCAGGGCTGTCACGGCGCCGGCGTCGGTCACATCCAGCGGCCAGAAGGCCACGGCCGTTTGGCCGGCCAGCGCCTGCGCCACGCGGGTCAGCGCGGCTTCGTCACGATCCACCAGGGCCAGGCGCACGCCCTCGGCCGCCAGCAATTGCGCACAGGCCTGTCCCACGCCGCCGGCCGCGCCGGTGATGAGGATCGTTTGCCCGCGCCAGGAAGTAGGCATGGTCAGCGGCTCAGGGCGCGGCCTGGCGCAGGCGCTGCAGGAGAAGGCATCGCGCCGCCAGGTGATCGCGCATGGCCGGGTCGTTGGCGCGGATATGCGTTTCCAGGCTGCGCTGCGCCTCCTCAGGCCACAGCAGCTCGCGCTGAGCCGCAAAAACCGCGCTGGCGGCCGCGTCGTCCGGCGCCTTGACGAACGCCAGCAGGGCCTGGGCCAGCGGCGGCAGCGCCCGGTCCGCCTTGATCTGGCGCAATCCCTCCAGGCGCAGGCGTGCGCCTTCGGCAAAATCGCCTTCGTTGGCCTCCTCGGCCTGGGCAATCACCTCGGCGACCGTTTCGGCGAAGCCATCCTCAAGCACGAACGGCGCCTGCGCGACGAGCGTTTGCAGGGCCTCGAAGTCGGGCGCGCGCAAGAAGACCAGCAGTGCGGCCTGCACAATTTCATCCTGATGTTCGCCCAGGAAGGTTAGCCAGGCTGCGCGCAGGGCTGGGTCGCGGTCGAGCGCGGCCGGCAAATCCGTGCTGTCGCGTACACCGGCCGCCGCCAGGCTCACGCGCAGCTCGTCAGGGAGATTGGTGGGAAGCGGATTGGACATGAGGCTGCTCCTGCTGGGCGCGCCGGCCGTTGCCGTGCTGCTCAGCGTCCCAGGAAAACCGGGGGCCGTTTTTCGAGAAAGGCCTGCACCCCTTCCCGGCTGTCCGCGGTTGCACCGGCAACGTCCTGCAGAACGGCCTCCATTTCCAGGGCTTCGGCCAGGGTGTTGGTCAACGCCTGGTTGAAGGCGCGCTTGGTCAGGCCGATGGCGCGGGTGGGCGCTTCGGCCAGGCGCTGCGCCCACGCCGCCGCCGTCGCCTCGAACTCCTCGGCCGGGATCACGCGGTTGACCAGCCCCCAGGCCAGGGCGTCGTGCGCGCTGAGGCGGTCGCCGGTGGTCATCAGCTCCAAGGCGCGCCCGGGGCCAATCAAGCGCGGCAGCAGCCAGGTGGAGCCGCTGTCCGGGATGAGGCCGATTTTGATGAAGGCCTGGATGAAGCTGGCCTTGTCGCTGGCCAGGCGAAAATCGCCGGCCAGGGCAATGCTCATGCCGGCCCCGGCGGCCACGCCATTGATGGCGGTGATGACCGGCTTCTCGATGGTGCGCATCGCAAGCACCAGCGCGTTGTAGCCGCGACGTAAGTGATCGCCGATGCTGAGATCGGCGGGGCGGCGCTGCAAATCCTCCAGGTCTTGCCCGGCGCTAAAGCCGCGCCCCGCGCCCGTCAGCACGATGACCCGCACGCGCTCATCCTGGGCGGCCTGGGCAAAGGCGTCCATCGTGTCGTGCGTCATCTGCTCGTTGAAGGCATTGAGCTTTTCTGGGCGATTGAGGACGATGTTCGCGGCTGCCCCTGTCACCTGGTAGTGGATGGTCTCGTACATGGTATGGTTTTTCTCCTGGTTTACATATCCCGGCGCGTGGGGGCGGGGTGTTCTTTGCTCACGTCCAGCTGATAGTAACGCCCGCCGTAGAAGAGAAGCGGCGAACGGGGCAGCTCGCCTTGATGCAGCGCCACGACCCGGCCAATCACGATCCAGTGGTCGCCGCCTTCCAGGATCTCCTGTTTGACGCAGGCAATGGCTGCCAGCGCGTCGGCGATGCGCGTCGCGCCCATCTGCGGTTGTGCGTCCCAGGCGACGAATTGGAACGGCGGCGGCGTCGGTTCTTTCCAGACGCCCGCGAAAAACGTGGAGAGCGACTCCTGGTCGGCGCGCAGGATGTTGACGGTGAAGGTCGAAGTGGTTTGGAGCAGGCCGGCCATATGGGCTTTTTTGCCCACGGAGACCAGCAGCAGCATGGGGTCGAGTGATAACGAGGCGACCGCGTTGGCGGTCATGCCGTGAACTTCGCCATTGGCCGCGGTTGTAATCACGGTGACGCCCGTGGCAAACAGGCCAATGGTATTTCGATAAGCGCGGGGGTCCAGGGTCATGGATGATTCAGTCATAGGTTTTTCATTGACGGACGATCGTTGACGATACTCTGTTTGGAATCGGTGCAGCGCCGCAGCCGCAAGCGGCTGTAAGCCTATTTTACCAGACCCATGCCTGAACGCTAGAACGAGAGCGGCGCGGATGAATCGGGCGCCTGCGCGGCGTCGCAAAACGGCGCGTCGGGGGCTGATGGCGGCGTCGCCCGGATGAACGGGAATGAACGCGCCCGCGCTTGGCGCTGCGTCCCGCGCTGAAGGGTGCATTTCAGTTTCGGGGTGTAGTCCACGCAGGTGGACTTTGCAATCGTTG
>DAISHS010000143.1:0-10585 GCA_036822415.1 Chloroflexota bacterium | reverse complement strand
ACGGTCGAGCTGGGCGCGGTCGGCCTGCCGACGGTCACGCGGGGCGCGGCCGTGGCAAGCGGGCGCGGGTTGGCGGCAGACGACCCCTTGATCGAGATTGATGGAATCGGCCCGGCCTATGACCGACGCCTGCGCGCCGCCGGTATCACCACGTTTGCCGGCCTGGCCGCGTTGACAGTGGATGAGCTGGCCGCTATCATCAAGGCGCCCGCCTGGCACAGGACCGATTATGCCGATTGGATCAGGCAGGCGCAGCAGGCAGCCGTCCACGGCGTGGCCGTGCTCCAGCAGCCGCCCGCGCTGCGTGCCTTGCAGCCCGATAACCTGGCGCTGCTGGCAGGCGTGGGCGAAAAAACGGCCGATGCTTTGCGCGCCGCTGGCTTCTATAGCTTTGCGACCCTCGCTGCGGCCACCCCCCAGGAACTGGCCGCGGCCGTGGAAGACGCCGGCCTGCCGGCCGGTAATTACAGCGCCTGGATTGAGGAAGCCGCTGAACGCATGACGCACGACGGTCGTCGCCGCCGCAGCGTCAAACCCTGACCTGGACACTGGGGGGATTAGCCGATGCAATCTCAACATCCACCCTTTTGGGAATGGCCGCTCGATCGCCTGAACGGGCTGCTGCTCACCGGCGCGCTGGTGCTGCTGCTGTTGTTGAGCGTGGTCAACTACGCCGTGCAGCGCCAGGCCGCTCTCCTGGCCCTGGCGACGCCCACGCCTGCGGTGGTGCAGACCGCCGCGCCCGCGCCGCAGACGGCCGCGCCGCAGGAGACGGCGACGGTCGCTCCGGCGCTCACACCGACCATGCCGCTCAACGATATTGCGCTCGCCATTATCGCGCCACGCCACGGCTCTCAGTTCCCCGCGCCGCTGGCGCGCATCGAGGGCAGGGCGCCCGCGGGCGCCACGGTGCTGGTTTTTGATAACAATCGTCGCTTGGGCCAGGCCCTGGCGGGGCCTGACGGGAACTGGGCGCTTGATCTGGCCGCGCCGTTGACCGAGGGCGATCATTTGCTGCGCGCTCAGGCCAGCGATGCCCAACACCAAGCCCTGGGGCGTTCTTCCCCGGTGTTGGTCACGATCCTGGCGCCGCAGCCGCCCACGATCGACGCGCCTACCGCCAGCACACGCCTGACGGCCAAGACGCCTCCCACCATCAGCGGCTCGGCCATGCCCAGTAGTTTGATTCGCATTTGGGTGGATCAGCGCACGGTGGGTGAAACCACCTCGAATAACCGCGGCGCCTGGCAGTTCACGTTGACCAAACCGCTGGCGCGCGGCCAGCACCGCTTGCGCGCCGATTTGATCAGCCCCAACGGGAATGTCCTTCTCAGCAGCGCCGAGGCGACCATCACCGTCGCGCCGTAGACGGCGCCCCAGGAAACCAGCAAGGCTTCGGCAGCCTGCCGACCGGCAGATTTCCGAAGCCTTGCGCAGGCCCTCTCTCGATTCTTTCCTCAGTGCGATAGAATCTGCGATAGAAAAAGTTTGGTGCGGTCTTCGACCGGATGGTTGAAGATCTGCTCCGGCGCGCCGCTTTCCACAATTTGCCCGTTATCGAAGAAGAACATGCGGTTGGCCACGGCGCGTGCAAAGGCCATCTCATGGGTTACAACCAGCATCGTCATGCCGCTGCGCGCCAGTTCGATCATCACGTCCAACACTTCCTTGATCATCTCCGGGTCGAGCGCCGAGGTTGGCTCGTCGAAAAGCATGATCTTGGGCTGCATCGCCAGCGCCCGCGCAATAGCGACGCGCTGCTGCTGTCCGCCGGACAATTGACCGGGAAATTTGCGCGCCTGATCGGGAATTCCCACGCGCGCCAACAGCTGCATGGCGATCTCTTCCGCCTTGGCCCGCGGCCAGCGTCGCACCCACACCGGGGCCAGGGTCACGTTGTCCAAAACAGTCAGGTGCGGGAACAGATTGAACTGCTGGAAGACCATGCCGGTATCGCTGCGGATGCGCTCGATGTTGCGCACGTCATGAGTCAACTCAACCCCATCCACCCTGATTTGCCCGCGCTGATGCTCTTCCAGGCGGTTGAGCGTGCGGATGAAGGTGGATTTGCCTGAGCCTGAAGGCCCAAAGATGACGATCACCTCACCCCTGTTGACTTCCATGCTGATGCCGCGCAACACATGAAACTGCCCGTACCACTTGTGTACATCCTGGCACACAATGATCGGATCGTTCGCGCTTGTCGTTGCCTGACTCATGTTCCTCCTTGCTTCTTGCTGGCGTCCGGCTTAACGTGCGCCGACGCCTAACGCTGTCTCCAGGCGTTGACTGACCGCCGACATCAGAAAACAGAAGATGCCGTAAACCACCGAGATGAACAGATAAACCTCGGCTTGCAGGCCCAGGAAGTCTGGCTGTGCGAGGACGGTCTTGGCAATGCCCAAGAGCTCCAGCAGGCCCACAATCACGACGAGCGACGTATCCTTGAACAGCGCGATGAACTGTCCCACCAACACGGGGATGATGGCGCGCAGCGCCTGCGGCAGAACGATCAGCAGGGTGGTTTGAAAACCCTTCAGGCCCAGGGCGTGCGCCGCTTCAATCTGGCCTTGCGCAATGGCCTGCAGCCCGCCGCGCACATTTTCGGCCAGGTACGCCGCGCTGAAGATGGTCACGCCGGCCATGGCCCGAATGACCCGATCAATCGTGACTCCTTCGGGCAGGAAGAGCGGCAGCATCAACTGCGACATGAAAATAATGCTAACGAAAGGCACGCCGCGTACCAGTTCAATGAACGCAATAGACAGGACGCTGATGATGGGGAGCTGCGAGCGCCGCCCCAGCGCCAGCAGGACGCCCATCGGAAACGAGAGGACGATGCCGACCACGGCCAGCAGAAAGGTCAAAAGCAAACCGCCCCAGAGGTTCGTTGGCACGGGCGGCAGTACGCTGCGGTTGCCGCCAAAGCCGCTGATCAGCACGATGACCAGTGGAAAGTAAATGACCCAGACAATGGGCGCGGCGCGGCGCGTGACGGCCGGGTTGAGGCGGCCCACGCCGAAACCGGCAAGTCCGGCCACGCCCACGGCCGCCAGCGCCATACGGTTGGTCAGCGCCGCGGGCAGAAGCATGAGGGCAAACGGAAGCACGGCCAGGAGTAAACCGGGAAGGCGGCGGCCATACAGCCAAATACTCCAGGTGACGCCAATGATGAAAGCCAGGGCGCCAATGCAGAGCCATACGCGCCAGATATAGATGGCCGGATACTGGCCGACCATGAACAGGCGTAGATTGGTGGTAATGACGGCCCAGCGCGCCTGCGTGAAGACCCAGGTCAAAAAGCCGCGGCCGCCTGCGACCAGGAAATAGAGCGTCGCCAACGTGAGTAGGGCATCGTACCAGGTGTTGAAAAGATTTTTGCGCAGCCAGGCAAGCGCGGAATAGCGCTCAGAGGGCGGAGGCAGGACGGTCGCCGTGGTTCGTGGAAAGGTCATGGTCAACGCTCCACCAGGCGTACACGCTGGTTGTACCAATTCATGGCGGCGGCCGTCAACAGGCTAATCAACAGATAAAAGCCCATGATGATGGCGATCATTTCGACGGCGCGCCCGGTTTGGTTGATGACCGTGCCCGAAATGGCGAACAGATCGGGAAAGCCGATCGCCACGGCCAGGGTTGAATTTTTGATCAGGTTGAGATACTGGCTGGTCAACGGCGGGATGATGATGCGCAAGGCTTGCGGGAAGATGATCAGGCGCAGCGTCTGGTTGCCGTTCAGCCCCACGGCGCGGGCCGCTTCACGCTGCCCTTTGGAAACGGCCTGAATGCCGGCGCGCACAATTTCGCCAATGAACGCGGCCGTATAGATGGTCAGTCCCAAAAGCAGCGCCAGGATTTCAGGTGAGAAGACATGGCCGCCGCTGAAGTTGAGACCCTGGATGGCCGGAAAATCGAGCCGCAGCGGCGACTGAGGCATCAAGAACCAGCTCACCACGGCCACCACCCCAAAGGCAAGCAAGCTCAGCGTAAGAATTGGCTGCGGCCGATCCAGGCGACGTTGGCGCTGTCGGACGTAAAGCCCGGTCGCGGCCGCCGCGCCCACGGCCACAAGCAAGGCCAGCAGGTAGAGGCGCCATGACGCCGTGGGAACGCCCCAGGGCATGGCAACGCCGCGGTTACTGAGAAAAATGGACCCCGGCAGTTCAATGGCCTGGCGGACGCGCGGCAGCTTGAGGAAGACGGTAGAGTAGATGAAGATGAGCAGGACCAACAAGGGGACGTTGCGCATCGCCTCCACAAACGCGCGCGCCAGGCGATTGACGAGAAAATTGTCCGAGAGGCGGGCCAGGCCCACGAGGATGCCGAGCAGCGTAGAGAGGACGACGCCGATCACGCAGACCACGAGCGTATTCAGGATGCCGACTTGCAGCGCACGCATGAAGGTGTCGGTGCTTGTGTAGGGGATCAGCATTTCGCCGATGTCGAAACCGGCCGCATCGTCCAGGAAGTTGAAGCCGAGGGCGATGCCCTGCTTGCGCAAAGAGGCGACCATGTTGCGCGCCAGGATGTAAACGAACGCGGCGATGATGACCAACACCAGGACCTGAGTGGCAGCCCTGATAAATCGCTCATCGCGCCAAAACGAACGACTGAGAGCCGGGCGATCAGGCGATGGTGGAGCAGGCATGATGGTTCACCGTGTGCGGAAAGCGCCAGGAGCAAACGAGCGGTCGGCCATCTGCTCCTGGCCTGGTTGCATGAAGAGTTCAACGGAACGGAGGGCTGTAGAGCAAACCCCCGTTGGTATACAGGCTGTTCAAGCCGCGCGGAATGGCCGTCTTGGTGGCGGGGCCAAGATTGCGGTTATAAATCTCGCCATAGTTGCCCACGGTCTTGATGATGTTGACCGCCCAGTCCTTGCTCAAGCCGAGCTTGGCGCCCAGGTCGAGCTTTTCGTCCGCGCCCAACAGGCGGCTCATTTCTGGCGTCTTGGGGCTGGCGGCCATGTCGGCCACATTGGCGCTGGTGATGCCGAACTCTTCAGCGGCGATGGTGGCAAAGACCGTCCACTTGACGATGTCGAACCATTGGTCGTCGCCCTGGCGCACCATGGGGCCGAGCGGCTCCTTGGACAGGGTGACATCCAGGATGACATGATCGTCCGGCTTCGCCAGGACTGAACGCCGCGAAATGAGGCCTGACTTGTCGGTGGTAACCGCGTCACAGCGACCCTCAGCATAGGCGGCGAAAGTCGAATTAGCATCGTCGAAGACCGCGGGTGTGTACTTGAGGTTGCGCGCGGCCATCTGGTCAGCCAGGTTCAGCTCGGTGGTGGTGCCCTTCTGGACGCAGATCGTGCCGCTGTCCAGGTCTTCGAGTTTGGTGACGTTGAGGCTCTTGGGCGCCATGATGCCCTGGCCGTCATAGAAGGTGGTGGCGACAAAGTTGCCGCCATTGTCGGTGTCGCGCAGGAGCGTCCAGGTGGTGTTGCGGATAAGAACATCAATTTCGCCGCTTTGCAGGGCGGGGAAGCGCTGTTCGGCTGTCACCGGGCGGTACTCGATCTTGGTCGTATCGTTGAAGATGGCCGCGGCCAGGGCTTTGCAGAAATCAATATCGAAGCCGGCATAGGCGCCAGACGGCTCTACGAAGCCAAAGCCAGGCACCTGGGCGTTGACGCCGCAGATCAGCTTGTCGCGCGCTTTGACTTTTTTGAGGGTGTCGCCAAAGCCGGCAGCCTGGGGAATAGCCGGCGCCGGGGCGGGGGTTGCCGGAACGGCCGTGGCCGCAGGTTGGGTTGGGGCTTCGGCCACGCGCGTCACCTCGACCACGCGTGTTACCTCGACCACGCGTGTCACCTCGATCGTTTGCGGGGTGCTGGGGTTGTTGCACGCCGTCAAGAAAATCGCCATGACCAACAAAATAGGGATGAGTTTGCGAGACATCGGTCCTCCTCCGTGAGCGTAAGTGGGTTTGCTGTGATTCGAACGAGCGTTGCGTGCAAAGGTTCTCTGCGCGGCTACCTCCTTTCTACCGGGGTTGGTGTCTGCTGCATAAGAGAGCAACATTCCCCTTTGGGTAGGTTTTTGGGCGGCTAACGACGGCCGTTTTTCCTGGTTATCGAGAAGCGACGGGGGTAGGGTTATTGACATCTACGCCCGGTGTGAACAGTGAAGGTGTTCGAATCTTACTGCTAAAAAGCTAAAACTTTATGACCAAAACGTGAAAGAGGCCAGGATGCAATGGATGGGAAAACAGAGTGCGGCCATTATAGAGACGGAAGGCTAAAAGTCAAGTTTGCTGATTCAAGCAAATTCCTGCGCGCGCCGATGGGCGGTTAGGTGCGAACGGCTGACAGGCTGACGCGGAATGTTTTGTTGGGAATCTGTGGAGTTTCCACAATCCGGGCTGGCAGCGGCTGCGGCGAGTAGATGGCGCACAGGGTGTTGGAAACGTGATAGAGGTGGGCGCGTTTGTCGGCAGGACAGCCGTCAAGAATACCGGCCAGGATGTGCCATTGGATAGAATAGCGGGTATGACCGTAATCGTGCCAGACAATCATAGCGTTCGGGTTACGCAGCATTTGAAAGGCGTTGTGGGTGTCAATGCGCACACTTTCGTGCGTGTGGTCGCCGTCCACAAAGATCAAATCAAATTTTTCTGGCAGGGTTGAGTAATCGAACGTGCGCGAATCGTGCCCGATATGCGTGATGTTGGGGAATTTCTGGGAATAAAAGCCATGCGCGGCGATCAGCTCCTGGTTGTAACCGCTGCGCCGCATTTCGTCCGCCGACAGGCTGATGGAAACGCACGCGGCCGCGACCGGGGCCACATTGGCCACACTTTCACCGCGCCAGGTGCCGATCTCCAGGTAGCGGCACTGGGGAAAACGCCGCGCCAGCGCTTTGAGCAGGGCCAGATCGGTGGCCAGGGATGTGCCTTCCAGAAAGCTGACCGGTTCGATGGTCTCGTCGAAGCCTGGCAGCAGATCGAGCAGATCAACGGTGGGCAGGCCTTCGCTCAGGCCGTAATGCTGAGTGACGTAGGCGCGCTCTTCGGCGCGATGGTCAATCAAGTTACCCAGGCGGCGTGGATCACGCGCCAGCAGTTTGACCACGTTCCACAAGGTTTTCAGCTGGCTGGTGCGCGAGATCGGTTGGGTCACGGTGAGCGCGTTCTGCATGAGATCACCTCTGAGGTTGGGCTTGAAATTGGGAAATTTTCGGTCAGGAAGCCTCGGCGTCAAACTTGTAGCCGAGGCCGCGCACGGTGAGCAGATAGGTTGGATTGTTGGGATCGGTTTCGAGTTTGTTGCGCAGGCGGCGCATGTAAACTGCAATCTGGTTGGCATAGCCATCATAGTCGTAGCCCCAGACATTGTCCAGCACCTGGTCATGGCTGAGGATGCGTCCGGCGTTGCGCACCAGGTAGTGCAGAAGACGAAACTCGATGGGAGTCAACTCGGCGACCTTGCCGCTGGGCATGAACACTTTGTTTCCCACGGGGTCGAGCCGAAAACTGCCCACCGTCAAAAAACCAGCTTCGCTGTCGCTGAAGCCAAAAGCCTCGGCGCGGCGCAGCACGGCGCGCACCCGCGCCAGCAGCTCGGTGGGATCGAACGGTTTGGATAGATAGTCGTCAGCGCCAACGTCGAGGCCAATGACGCGATCGGCCGTTTCACCTTTGGCAGAGAGGATCAGAATCGGCACCTGCATGGTGCGCCGGATGCGCCGGCAGACTTCCAGTCCGTCCATGTGCGGCATCATGACATCGAGAATGACCAGGTCGGGCGCCTCCCGTTCCACGATGTCCAACGCATCAGGCCCATTCGATGCGGTGAGCACGGTGTAGCCTTCCTCGCGCAGTAAGAATGAAATCATCTTGACACTGGGCGGATCATCATCAACAACCAGGATGCGCATGAAATCCTCCGGGCTTGAGACTATCGAATCAAACAAGCGGGTATCAGACCGCACCGCATTATAACCGAAAATCACGGTTACACCAAGCAGATGGCTGCGCGCTTGAATGGGCCTTGTTCACCGTGAACGCGGCCGGTTAGCGGCTGAAGGCCCAGATCAAGGCCGTGATCAGCGCGCCCCAGGCCAGGGCATCGGCCAGCGGCACGGCCGTTTTTTTGGATTTCATTTCTGCTTCCAACTTGTGCTTTTGCAGCGCCGCAATGACCTGTTGATCGGCCCACAGGCGCAGTCGCTGGCGGGCCAATTGAACGAGCAGCAGCGCGATGAGAATGGTCAAAATCAAGGTCGCTGACATACCTGCCTCCCGTGGAGGCGCCGTAACCGGCCCGGCGCCTGATGCGTTACATGATGCGTACACTAAGGGACGTTCACTTGGTGTCAAATTAACACTAAAAACAGCGAGAGAAAAAACCAGCGGCGCTGGCTTTACTTTTGTGTATCTATGACACTAATTGTAACGCAAAGATCAACGAATGTCAAGTGTTGATCTGACTGTGGGTGCATTTCAAACTGGGGGCAGATCGGGCGACTGCAAGTCGCTGCAACGATTGCAAAGTCCACCTGCGTGGACTACACCCCGAAACTGAAATGCACCCTCTGACTGTCTTTGCGGCCAGGACGGGAGCGTCAGGGAAAACGACGGCGGGCCTGTTCGATCTCGATCGCCTGGGCGCTAAAGCGATACAGGCGGGCCGGGCGTCCCGGCCCTTCGCTGGTATCGCCGGTTTCTTCCAGCACCTCAGCGGCCAGGATTTTGCGACGGAAGTTGCGCTTGTCCAGCGCTTCGCCCAGGATGATCTCATAAGCGCCCTGTAATTCGCTGAGGGTAAACGCCTTGGGCAGCAGCATGAAACCGAGCGCGGTGTACTCTAGCTTCCAGCGCAAGCGGCGTAGCGCGTATTCGAGAATCTTGGCGTGATCGAACGCAAGTTGGGGCAGGTCGTAGATGGACCACCAGCGGGCATCAGCGGCATCCGTGGCGCTGCGCAGCTGGCTGTGCGCGGCCTGCTCGGCGCTCAGCAAGGCAAAATAAGACACCGTGATGACACGGGTGCGCGGGTCACGCGTGGGATCGCCGAAAGTATAGAGCTGCTCCAGGTAGACATCGTGGACATTGGTTTCTTCGGCCAACTCACGCAAGGCGGCCTCTTCCAGTGGTTCGTCGAAGCCGACGAACCCACCAGGAATCGCCCAATGACCCTCGAAGGGCCAGTTTTTGCGCTTGATGAGAAGCACTTTGAGGTCGTTGTCTACAAAACGAAACAGGATGACGTCCACCGTCACCGAAACCTGTCGGTAGTGGCGGACATCGTATTGATCCGGGGAAGCGCCCGCCGCGGTAGCAGCAACATCTTTGTTCATATGGCGACTCGTATATTCGTTAGGTGAGACTTTAAGGTCATAATCATGGCAAGTTGGCTAGACTATTTGCGTGCGCGCCCGGTGGAGCGCGTTGCCGGCTCAGCGTTTGTCGGTTATAATTTAGCACACATCGCTTCCAGACTCAAGCAGGGAGTTGCTATGCTCTTTTCGCGTCAAGAAATGATTCGCCGTGTGCGTGTGCTGCGCTCGGCCAAGTTGATTTTCAACCTTCTCATCGCCGCCCTGCTGCTTTGGCAGCAGGAGGGATGGCTGCTGCTTCTGATCCTGGCGTTGGATGCCGGCTTCCTTTGGTTGTTGTACCCGCGTCTCAGCCAGCGACAGCCGATCGCGGCTGTTTTGACCACCCTGGGGTTGACGACCCTGCTCGTGTTGGCTGCGGTCTATCACCGCCCGGCCCTGGCGCCCAGCTTTTTGGCGTTTAATTTGCCCCTTCCTGTCGTGGCGGCCGTGGCCCTGGGTTCGGGGGCGGCGGTCCTCGGCGCGGCCAGTTTAGCGACGCTTGGCACCGTGGCCGCGGCGGCGCTGGTTTGGCGTTTGACGCCAGAAGGGGCTGCCACCCTGCTGCCCTGGGCCGCCCTGACCATCGGCGCGATTTGGCTGCAAGCCCTGGCCTTGCGCCAGTTCGTGCAGGAAGAACGCCGCCAGCATACGCCGCTCGCTGTCTCTGCCGCCATCGCAAGCGGGCTGACGGTAGTTAGCGTTAACGACGGTATCTTCGATGCGCCCACCGACGCCCTGGCCGCGCTGTTGCGGCGCCAGGCTGATAGCACCGGCGCGCGCTGGCTGGTGCTCGATGTCGCCACGTCAACCCCCATAACCAACGCGGAGATCGAACGCATTACCCAGGCCGCCCGCAGCGTCAGCAACTGCAAAGTGGTGCTGGCGCGGGTGCCGGCCGAGGCCACGTTGCAGCCCGGGGGGCCGCCGCCTCTTCTCAAACGGTTGGATCACTACGCAACCGTCGCGCAGGCCGTCGAGGTTGGCTTACGTCACCTCGGTTGGGTTCATCCGGCCACCACGCCCGAAGCTCGCGAAGCTCGCCAGCCCATCCGCATCCCCACGTCAGTCGTCAGCGAAGACTGGTGGGACGCGAGTTAGTTTACTTCAGCAACCGCGAGTCTAGCTCTTCATCCGTAACGCGGCGTGCAGCTTGCACGGCTGCGCGTTTGGCGCGCAGGCTGCCCAGGGTGCGCAGGCCATCGCGCTGCCCGCGTAAGCGCGCGCGGGCCGCCTCACCCCCGCGCAGGCCAGCCCAGGCT
>DAISHS010000142.1:0-10723 GCA_036822415.1 Chloroflexota bacterium | reverse complement strand
CGCCCACGCAAACGCCAACGGCGCTTCCGGCGCCCACGCAAACGCCCACGGCGCCACCTCAACCAACGAAAACGGCGACGCCGGCCGTCAGGCCGCCGGCGGTTATCGGCCAACTCAACGGCTTGAACCTGTCGCTGTCGCCTGTGATAATCGGCCTGAATAAACCGGTCTTTGTCACGCACGCCGGCGACGGCAGCGGCCGCCTGTTCATCGTGGAGAAGCGCGGCGTAATTCGCATCTGGCAAGGCGGACGCCTGTTGGAGACGCCGTTCCTCAACATCGCGGCCCGCGTGGGCAGCAGCTCCAGCGAACAAGGCCTGTTGGGTCTGGCCTTTGCGCCTGATTTTGCCAGCAGTCGCCTCTTCTTCGTCAACTACACGAACCGGGAGGGCGATACGATCGTCGAGCGTTACCGCGTTACCGATAACCTTGATCGCGCCGACCCGGCCAGCGCCTTCCTCATCTTGCGCATTGACCAGCCTGCGCCCAATCACAACGGCGGCATGATCGCCTTTGGCGCCGACGGTTATCTCTGGATCGGTGCCGGCGACGGCGGCGGGGCCGGCGATGTTTATCAAAATGGTCAGAACCCCCAGAGCTTGCTGGGCAAGATGCTGCGCCTGGACGTGACCAGTGACCTGACCCAGCCCTATCAGGTGCCAGCCGACAATCCCTGGGTTGACAAAACCTGGAATGGGCAGCAGGTGGCGCCCGCAGTCTGGGCGTTGGGCCTGCGCAATCCCTGGCGCTTTAGCTTCGACCGCGCGACCGGCGATCTCTGGATTGGGGATGTGGGGCAGGGCGACTACGAAGAGGTAGACCTCGCGCCGGCTGAACAGAAGGGTTATCCCGATGGCGGCCTCAACTTTGGCTGGCCCATCATGGAAGGCACGCACTGCTATGGATCGGAGGCCGGATGCAATCGCGAGAGCCTGACGCTGCCCGTGGCGGAGATTGATCACAACGCCGGGGATTGCGCGCTAACCGGTGGTTATGTCTACCGCGGCGCTGACATCCCTGACCTGGACGGCAGCTATTTCTTCGGCGACTACTGTAGCGGCAATATCTGGGCGCTGGTCACTGCCAACGGCCGCGTGCAGGCGCCGGTGCGCGTCTTTGCCAGCGACATCAACATCAGCTCGTTTGGCGAAGATGAGAAGGGTGAGCTTTACGTCGTCGATCTGGGGCGCGGCGCCATCTATGAACTCATCAAGGTGCTGCTACTTTAATTGCCCGCGCGTCAAAGCAGCGGCAGGTTGAGATAATCGTCCGGGATGAAAAGACTGCCCTGGGTGGCGCCCTGCGGCGCCAGGCGTCTGAGCTGCGAGGTTAGATCAGAGGCTGGCCGGGCGTCGCACAGGGTGTCGCCGAACGCCCGGGCGATGTTTGTCACCTGCTCGGCTGTTTCGTGCACGAATTCCAGGCGCCAGTGGCGGATGCCAACGTGCCGCCAGCTTTCCAGGTGTTGGCTGGCTTCCTGCGCCTCCGCGCCGAACACGGTGTTACGGCAGCCCACATCGGCCATGACCGCGTGGCTGCGGCCGCCCACGTCGCGCAAGGCCACGCGGTGCGTTTCGCATGGATGACCGCAGTCCTTGTAGCTGGAACCGCTGGATAGAAAGCGGCAGAAGACGCAGTGCTCGGTGTGAAAAACGGGCAGGTGCTGGTAGGCCACCACTTCGATCTTGTCTGCCCCCAGGCCGCGCGCCAGGTCGGCCACCTGCGCCGCGTTCAGATCGTGCGTGGGGGTGATGCGCTGCAGGCCGCGGCGCAGAAAGGTGTCGGCCGTCAACACGTTGGCCGCGTTGAGGCTGAAATCGCCAATCAGCGGTGGGTGCGTCGCCGTCTCCTGCAAAGCCATGAGCAGGCCGGTTGAGCGCACCAGGATGGCGCACTGCAGGCGCAGCAGAAAATTCACGATGCGCTGTTCGTTGGGCTTGAGCACACGCGGGCTGGCCACGCGGGCGGTGATGCCCGCAGCCTGTACGCGTTCGACGGCGGGGCGCAGGCCGTACAGGTCCAGGTAATCCAGCGTGATGCTGGCCGGGGCCAGGGCCAGCGCGGCGTCCAGCTGTTCTGGCGTGCGCACCAGCAGGTGCAGCTGCGGCGCCAGGCCGGTTGCCGGCGCGGGCGCGATCTGCGCCAGGGCCGCGGCCAGGGTGACCTGAGGATCGTGAATCTGCGGCGCGTGCGGCTGGCTCATGCGCTCGCTCAACAGCTGCACGGCCTGGCGGCGCAGCTGGTTGAGCAGCGAGCTGGGGGCAAACGGGCGCCCACTCAGATCGAGATGCACTTCAGCCAGGCTGTAGGGCGTCTGCCCCAGGCGTCCCAATTGCTCGTACAAGAAATCGTCTGTCAGCGCCCGCTGCTGCGCCGCGGCCAACGGTTCGTCGCTCTGCACGTGCACCTGAATATCGGGCCGGGCCAGCAGCGTCCAGGTGAGATGCAGGGGCGCGCCTTCCTGCGCGCTGGCGTGAACGGCCAGCGGCTGCTTATGCACCGGCGCAGCAGCTTCGGTGAACGGTCGCGCCAGCTTGTCCAGGTCAGGGTCGTGCGTGCGCCAGAGCAGGTCGCCGGGCCGAATGTGGCCAAAATCGAGCGCGCCGTTGCCGAACTGCACTTCCAGCTGCCCGCCGCGCGCCGGGTTGACCTGGTAGACGCGGCCGCCCTCTTCGGCCAGTTCGGGGCTGCGCCAGTCCGCCGCGTCGAAGACCACGCCATCGCCAGGCTTCAGCGGCGCAATGCTGGCGTCCGCGGAGGGGGCCAGCAAAATCCGATCCGCCAGGACCCGCGCCACGCGCCCCATCAACACGCCGCGGTGACGCGGCGCGCGGCCAGAGACGACAGCCTGGTGGTTAACGCCGCTGATGAAATACGCGCCCAGCCCCCGTGAGTAGACCTGCTCCAACTGCAATTCCTCGCGGCGGGTCACGCTGAGCGGCAGGCCAGCCCAGGCTTCATCCACAGCCTTGCGATAGGCGGCCGTGGTCAGCGCCACGTAGTTGGCGTCCTTGTAGCGCCCCTCGATTTTGAGCGCGGCAATGCCAATCTGCACAATCTCTGGCAGCTGCTGCAAGGCGTAAAGATCGCCCGGCGACAGCAGATAGCGCGCGTCGCCCAGCGGCGTCAGGCGGTCATCCACCAGGAGATCGTAGGGCAGGCGGCAGGCCTGCGCACACTGGCCGCGGTTGGCGCTGCGGCCGCCCCAGGCCTCGGACGAAAAACATTGCCCGGAGTAGGAGACGCAAAGCGCGCCGTGCACGAACATTTCCAACTCGCAATCCGTTTGCGCCCGAATGGCGCGCACCTCGTCCAGCGACAGCTCGCGCGCCAGCACCACCCGACTGACCCCAAACTGCTGCGCCAGGCGGATGCCTTCGGCGCTGGTCAGGCTCATTTGCGTGCTGCCGTGAATTTCGAGCGCGGGCGCAATCTGATGCGCCAGCTGAGCCATGCCCACGTCCTGCACAATGATCGCGTCGGCGCCGGCTTCGATGATGCCGGTCAACGTTTGCGCGGCCTCGGCCAGCTCATGATCGAAGATCAGGGTGTTGAAGGTGACATAGCCCTTGACCCCGCGGCGGTGCAAGGTGGACATGACCTCTGGCAGCTCGGCCAGAGCAAAACCAACCTTGGCCCGCGCGGTAAAGTGCTTAAGGCCGAAATAAACCGCATCGGCGCCGGCTTCGATCGCGGCCTGCATCTGGGGCCAGTAGCCGGCCGGGCTCATCACTTCTGGCTTGTTGAGACGAATGGGTTGGTTCATAGCCGTCTATTGTAGAAGAAAAAAGGACAGCAGGCAAAATCGAACAAGAGATACGAAACATGATTGAAAGCATTTCGTTGGGCGACGCCACGCGCTAAAATTAACCGTATGAACCCAATTACGCAGTTCTTCATGAACAACATCATCGAAGTCTATTTTTTCTACGGCCTGGCTTTTTTCACGATGGGGCTGGCGTTAGCGCTTGTCAGCCGGCACACGTCCGAACTGCACTTTGCCCGGGCCATTGGGCCGCTGGCCGTTTTTGGCCTGCTCCACGGCGCGCACGAATGGCTGGAGATGTTCCAGCAGATCGCGGCGGTGACCGATGGCTATCGCCCGCCGCTCAGCCATGAGGTCGTGCGCGTGACGCTCTTGATTGTTTCTTTTGTGGCGTTGGATGCCTTTGGCGTTGTGCTCCTGCAGCGCGAGGCGCAGACTCAGCGGCGCGTGGTGCAGTCGTTGAGCCTGTTCATCGGCATTTGGGCCACAAGCGTGCTGATGGTGCAATTGCTTTCCAGGCCGACTTTGCCGCAGATCGTGGCGCTGGCCGATGTGCTGGGACGTTACGTGTTGGCTGTGCCGGGCGCTATCATTGGCGCCTGGGCGATGATGTCCCAACAGCGTGAATTTCGCGAATACGGCATGCCCCAGTTTGGCCGCAACCTGGTATGGTGCGCCACGGCGCTCTTGCTCTACGGCGCCCTGGGCCAGATTTTTGTGCGCCAAACGGCCCTTTTTCCTTCGACCGTGCTGAATACAGGGCTTTTCTTACGCTGGTTTGGCATTCCAGTGCAGCTCTTTCGTGGCGCAATGGCCGCGCTGCTGGCGTTCTACATGGTGCGGACGCTGGCGGCCTTCGAGGTAGAGAGTCGTTTGCGCCTGGCCAAAGCCAATGAGGCCCGCTTGCAGGCCCTGCACCAGGTGGTCAACGCCCAGGAATCGGAACGTCAACGCGTGGCGCGTGAACTGCACGACGCCACCGGCCAATCGTTATCCGCCATTGCCCTCGGTTTGCGTGGCATAGAAACGGTGCTGGCCACAGGCACCGCAATCCCGGCGACGCTCGTATCGCAGGTTCGTGAGTTGAAGAACTTCAGCACCAACGCCATTGGTGAGCTGCGCCAGATTATCGCTGACTTGCGCCCCTCGCTGCTGGATGACATGGGGCTGCAAGCGGCTTTGGAATGGTATACGCAAGATTTCCAGCAGCGCCACAACATTCGCACCTTCCTGGATGTGCAGGGTTCAGCCCAACGCCTGCCCGCCGAGCATGAAACGGTGCTCTTCCGCATCACGCAAGAGGCCCTGACTAACGTCGCCAAGCACGCGCGCGCCAGCCAGGTGACAGTACAGCTGGAAATAACGCCGACTTATGTCTCCCTGGTGATCGAAGATGACGGCATCGGGTTCGATGCGCGCAAATTGCTGGCCAGCAACGCCTCGCGCACCGCCTGGGGGTTGCTGGGAATTCAAGAGCGCGCCATTTTGATGGGCGGGGACGGCTCGATTGTGGCGACGCCCGGACATGGCACGCTGATCGAGATCAAGCTGCCCCTGACGCAGGAAGTAAGCCATGGCTAAGATCAAACTGCTGCTTGTGGATGACCACGAAATTGTGCGCGCCGGCCTGCGCATGCTCTTCATGGCCGAGCCAGATGTCGAAATTGTGGGCGAAGCCAGCAACGGAGAAGAGGCCTTGACCGCGGTGCCGCTTTGCCAGCCCGACATCGTGCTCATGGACGCGGCCATGCCAGGTATGAGCGGCATGGAAGCCACCCGCCGCATCAAAGCGGCCTATCCCGATGTGGCCGTACTGGCATTGACGATGCACGAGGACGAGCGCTATTTCTTTGAGATGCTGAACGCGGGCGCATCCGGCTACGTGCCCAAACGGGCCGCGCCCGACGACTTGATGTCAGCCATTCGCGTCGTCAGCCAGGGCGAGGTCTTCATCTACCCGTCGCTGGCGCGCCTGCTGGTCAATGACTTCCTGCAACGCTCCGGGGCTGCCAGCGACGATGGCCTCGACGAGCTGACCGCGCGCGAGAATGAGGTTCTGACCCTGATCGCGGATGGGCTGTCGAACAAGGAAATTGCCGATCGCCTGGTCTTGAGCGCCAAGACCGTAGATCGCCACCGCGAGAACATCATGCGCAAGCTCAATCTGCACACGCGCGTAGAACTGACGCGCTACGCCATCCGCAAAGGCCTGATCGCCCAGGATTAAGGCGCTCTTCGCTTCTCTCCACGCATCGCTCCCTGCCCGCATAAACACCCCATGCCCAAGATGGGGAATTTACCCGATTGAATTGTCCCTGCTGCGGGTGTATCTTCTAACCAGAAGATTATCCCGACTGCTGCGATGGCAGAGATCAATCGCCTGGCGGTCATGGAAGGCTCGCAAGGGAGGACAATCATGGAAGCGCTATTGACAACGCTCGTTTTGGCAGGCTTTGCCCTGTTACGTTTCGGTTTACCGCTGTTGGTCATCAGCCTGATCGCTTTCTTGCTGCACCGCCTGGAAGCGCACTGGCAAATGACGCCGTGTTGAGATGAGATTTTCGCCGTCTTCAAGGCTGCGGAAGTTGGTCAGGCGCCGGATGTCTGGCGTCTGAGGAGGCGATCATGACAACGTTGATGGATGTTCTGCTTGTCGTAGGGATGTTTCTGCTGCGCATCGGCGTGCCGTTGCTGCTCACGCTGGCGTTGGGCTACGCGTTGAGTCGCCTGGATGCGCGCTGGCAGGCCGAAGCGGACGCCGCGCGGCGGGCTGAGCAAGCGGCCCGGCGCCAGCCAGCGCCCGGTTTGCTCTGGCCGCGCCCCACGATGGCCGCCTCGGCGCTGAGCACAGAAATCGCCGGCGCTCCCTGTTGGAGCGTCAAGGGGTGCGGTGAGACTCAACGCCAGGCCTGTCCGGCCTTTCGCCAGCCCAGCCTGCCGTGCTGGATGGCGCGCTGGCGCACGGAAGGCGCCGTCCCCAGCGGCTGCCCGGACTGCACCCTGTATCTACCCTTCATGCCTTCGACGCCCACCGGCGAGCGCCCGGCTCTGATTCACTGATTTTGCACACTCACGATGCCGGCTCAATGGCAAGCCGGCGTCATTCATGAAGCCCCCCCAATCATCCCCAGGGGTCGTATGAGCTTGGAACCCTCTCATACGACCCCTGATTGTTTACTTGAGGGCTTGCAGCGGCGTGAGCCGCGCGCGACGTTGGCCAAAACGATGAACTGTCAAGCGCCATGTGTGAGGTCACGGGCCGCCGCATCAGCGTACATGCTCGAATCAACTCCATACGCCTCGGCCTCTTCCCTGAACAACAACGGCTGATGCGAGCCTTCCGTATACCGCACAAGCTGCCGCTCCGCGAGAATCCGTGTCACCTCGGACTCCATCCCCGCGGTACGAGCAAGGGCGGCGAAGTCAAGCAGGTTAAGGACCTGAGCGGTGATCGGACGCTTGGCGTCCCAGAACACAAAGGCTGACCAGAACTCCTGCGCCGGCTCGGACTGGACAAGCTCGTAAAGCACGTTACATTCCTGCTCGGACTGGCACGAAAAGAAATAGCAGGTGTCATCCAGCACTACAGGCCGACCTTCAAAGGGCGCAACCTTGACAAATTCGAGCTTCTTGTACAAGCCGGCGATCGCGACCTTCCAGGGAGAGAAGGCGTAGTGCCCGACTCCAAAGATCGAGAACCGCGGACGATTGCGGTAGATGGAACTACCGCGCTTAGCCAGAAGACCCGCATTGGCAAGCAGGTACCGCCACGCTTTTGGAGCGAAATGTTGAAGATCCTCCGGTGATGCGCTCATCGTTCTTTGCGGCACGAGCAGCCATTTGCGCGGGTCGCGCCTCCTGGCGAGGTCTGAGCTTTTTAGGAGGGGGAAAAGAACCTCGTCTTCAACGTCCACGCATGCGCCCATCCCATTCTCAAGCTTGCCGCCCTTCTGCACCAACTCGAAGACATCGCTGCAATCGTGTTTGATTCCGGATCGCCAACCGGAGAGACCGCGACCCAAGAGGGGGCGCCAACGGTCATACAGGCGAACATTGGCGACAAGGCCGCCATCGCGGAGTCCGAAGACGGCGTCGGGATTCACCGCCCGGAGTGACCCGTAGTCGCTACATTCTGTTGATTTCGCACCAGGCTCGAATCGCACGATCAAAAGACACGCATCTACAGACGCACCAAAGTGCAGCCGGGCATCAATACGACGCATTTCAGCAAACGCAACGGGAAAACCCTGCGACCATACGTAGGACAGCACCTTTCGGGCAACGGCTGTCTTGCATAGTACCGCCAACATCCCCGGCATATCGGCGAGCCACTGCACATTCTTGCGGAGCATCCACTCCGATATGTCGAAGTTCGACTTACCCATCAGGGCGTCAATCCCCCGCAGATGGTCTTCGTTTGTCTTTACCGGCAGATTGGTACTCCCCAGCGAACCGAGGGTGGCGTTCGTTACCCATGGGGGATTACCTAGAACGAGGATCGGCGTTGGCAACCCTGTAACGATATTCGCCCAGTCCATGTCGAAAAAGTCCCCGACTAAAATCTCGACATGCCTGTCGTTCCTGATGCTATTCGTGGCGCACGTTGCTTCTCGAACGTACGCAGCGTCCTGGTCCACGCCCAGAAAGTGACTTGCTCCGGGGAATGTCTCCACGGCGGCAACAAGGAAAGCGCCGCGTCCACAACTAGGCTCGATGATGGACGCCGGCGAGAAGCCAGTTTGCGCAATGACTGAGCAGACATCGCGAGCAAGGCTCCGCGGCGTCTGGAAGTCACCGAACTCGATATGGTTGTTCTTGTCTCGTGCCATCGTTACTTAAGCCTGATGACGCCAGGCACGGCGCCCGCTTGATCAATCACGCGCCGGTACTGAAGCCGCCACTGTAGTGCGTTGGAAATAGTCAGATATCCGACTTCCGGAGGAGTCAGCAGCATCTCATCGGCCATGTTGCCCGCCTCGATTTCGTCTACCGGGAGCATCCGTTCCTGCATAAAGGCAAGAAGATCATCTTTGTTCCCCTCGTTGTCGAGGATCTTTAGGATTCCCGTTGTGGTCTGGAAATCTGCTGTCCGTTCCTTGTCAACGAAGATGACGTGCTGGATGTCCAGATGTCCTGTCGAGCTTATCGGATCGTCAGTTTTCTCATAGACGAAGACCAGGACTGAATACCCAAGTCCAAAAATCTTCTGTCTCGCGGATTGATAGGGGCACGAGGACTGCGGCTGCTTGACGCTTGTGACCTTCATGTCCACGTCAAGTTCCGGAAAGTCAATGCCCCTGGCGGACGAGCCGTCTTGGAATTCGAACCGCGCGCGAAGATGCTCTCGGAACTTGTGCTCAAAATACGTGCCGATGGCCTTGCCATCGGTTACACCAAAGAGAGCAGGCTCAAGATGGTTGGACTCCAGCGTTGCGAAAGTTACAGCCTCGATCTTCAGGGCCATCAGTGTCAGCTTGGGTTTCATCGTCTCCTTCCTAACGAATCGCAGGTTAAATGCACGAATTAAGCAAATGCATATCAGGGACGGCGCCGGTGAAAGAAGGCGCCGTCCCCCGGTCTCAGTGCACAACCCACGGCGCTGGCGGCCCGGTGTCATAGCCGGTACCGAGGGGCGACTGATTACCGAATCCGGTGTAGTACGTATCGGTGCGTTCGATGGGGCCGACCGTGCCAGGCCCCGACAGGTTCGTGAACACCATCATGCTCTTGACCGGCAGTTCGGAGGTGAACGTCCCGCCCTGCGCGGACGTGCGCGTCAGGGTCATCGCGCCGGTCTGCTGCGTCGAGTTGGGATTGACCGACATCTGCACCATCCACTGCTGCGGATTCTGGCCGCCGTTGTAGGTCACCACGATGGGCTGCACGCTGACCAGCGACAGCTGTACGATCTGAATCGGGACTGTCTGCGTTCCGGCCGGCGTTCCCGGATCGGACAGCCAGGCGTCAGTGCTGCGGCGGATAATCGTGTCGCCCTGTGAAGTAGTCTGGCGTGCATCTACCACGCCGTGCATGGCCGCCTGCGCCACATGGCGGAAAGGCCCCATCGCCTCGAACGGCTGGCTGCTCGGCGGGCTAAACGGACTGCCGCCCAGCTGCACCGTGCCGAAGAAGGGGTCTGAACCGGGGCCGAAGAAGTTGGCAGGCAGCTGCAGCGGCAGCACGGACTGGCCCGGCGGCGAGAAGAAGACATCATCGCCCAACGGCGCCAGCAGCGGCGGCCCTGGATTGGCCAGACAGCCGGCGCCATACGCCCCAGCAACCTCCTGCACATCCTGAATGTCGGCGTGCAGCGGCCAGCGCCCTGCCAACAGCACGATGTCGCGCAGGTCAACCACCCCGTCGCCGTTGTGGTCGGAGGGGTGAAACGTTTGGCAGGCCAGCGGCATCGCCGGTTCGAAGCGCATGAGATCCTGGAACTCCTGCCGGTCGGCAGGCGTGTCGGCAAAGTTCATGCCATGACCGGCCAGGCTCAGCCAGCCGAAGAGGTCGCCCGCCAGCCAGGCGTTGCCCGGATCGTCCGCCAGGAAGACCACCGGCACCGCGGCCGTCTGGCCGTGGATGTAGATGACGTGCGGTGGAAACCTTTGCAGATTGTTGTTCATGACCAGCAGCGGGATGTCGTTCCTGAGCGTGCCGCCGGGGAAGCCGCCGAGAGGAGGCAGGTCAACTTCGACGAAGACGTCGAAGAAGCTCTGGGCGGGAAAATCGAGATTGGGATCGCCGCTGGCGTCGCTCAACGATTCGACCTCGCCCACGCTGTCGGGGCGGCCGGGCGCCGAGGCGCCGGCGCGCACCATGACCAGGCCGCCCAGCCCCGCAATGTTGAAGTCGGCGATGCGCGTGTGCACTTCACGCGTGCCAGGGGGGCCTTGAAACCCGGGCGGTACGATCGTAAAATTCGCATCGGCTACGATGACGCCCGCCGAGCCTACGGGC
>DAISHS010000141.1:0-10754 GCA_036822415.1 Chloroflexota bacterium | reverse complement strand
GATATCGCGATGACCGACGACGCCGGTGACCGGGATGCCGCTCTCGAACTGCGGTTGCAGGGGGACGCTGTACTTCTGCATCAGCCAGGCGATCAGCTGCGTCGCGCTGGCCATTTGGGCCGGCGTCGGCTCCTGCATTTCGGGCGTTTGCGGTTTGCCGTTCAAATCGGTGCGCATGAAGCGGCCGATCAGACTGACCGCCACCGCGTAGTTGTTGGGTTCGCCGCCCACCTGGTACGAGCGAATGTCATCGGGTTGGCAGTGATAGATCACGCCGTCTGGCGCGACGATGTAGTGATAGGCAATGCCCGGCCATTCCTCTTTGAGGATTTTGTCGCCATTCTTACGCACGCCGTAGACGTGGTAGTGGGCGATGTTTTGCACCGTGTGGGTGAGGGGCGTGTCGGTGTGATGCACCGCAATCAGGCTGATCGGGCGGGTGCGCGTGGCGTAGGGCGGCAGCGTGGGGTGCGTTTCCAGCTTGCCGATCATATTGACCATCATTGGCTGCGGCACACCGGCGGGCCGTGCGCCTAGCAGCTCGGCGATCTGCGCTTGCAGCTGCGCCACGCTGGTTTGCAATTGGGTAATCGTGGCCTCGCGTGCGCCGATGACGCCTTGCAGGCTCTGCACCTGCTTCTGCAGGTCATCCACCTGGGCTGCCGCGGTCCGCAGGCGCTGCATCTCGGCCTGGGTTTGCGTCAGGGTCGTCCGTAGGCCGTCTCGCTCTTGCGTCAGCGCGTTGACCTGGCTCTGCAGCGATGCCAGCAGCGCACGGTTGTCGCCTGCGCCGCCGTCGGGCGGCACCTTGTCACGCGCGGCCTGCACCGCGGCCAGCAGGGTGTTCTTGAAGCGCGCGCCGTCGAGCCATTGCGCGCCGGGTGAACCGACCCTTTCCAGCTCACTACGCCCGACCAGCGCCTCATTGCCGAGGTTGTACGTCGCCAGCAGCCAGGCTATCAAGGCGGCGGCGCTCGCCAACTGCGGCGCCGACGGTGTGACTGTGGTGAAGTTACCGGCCAGGGCCACCGCCACGCTGTTGGCATCCAGCGCCGGCTGCGTGGTTTGCTCCGTAATCGTCTCCAGCGGCTGCGTGCTGTAAATCGTGCCATCGCCGCTGATCAGAAAATGATAGGTGATGCCAGGCCGCCCCTGGCCCACCTGCGCCTCGGCCACGCGCTGCGGCGTCACCGTGTCGGACGTGGCTGTGTGATGCACGATGATGCGCTTGATGTCGCTCAAGGGGCGGGTGGGATAGCGCTTGCTGTCGTGTTGCTTCAACGGCCCGGGGTCTTTGATCTCCGGCTTGCTGGGGCCAGGCGTTGGGGCGCCGCCCTGCAGTTCCTTGATTTGCGCACGCAGGGCGGAGATTTCCTGGTCTTTCTGCACCAGCGCGCTGCGCGCATCCGCGATCTCGCGTTCCCTTTGCGTCAGCGTGTCGCGCAGACCCGTCAGGTCTTGCTCTTTTTGCGCCAGCGTCGCGCGCAAGGCATCTGTTTCTTGCTGGAACTGCGCCGCCGCGCCTTGCAGCTGCGCCACCTGCGCCGCCAGCTCGTCCACGCGCTGGCGCAGCCGCTTGATCTCATCACCGTCGTCTGGCGGCTGCGACTTGAGCAGCGTATCCACTTCAGCCAGCAGCTTGTCGCGATAACGGGCGCCGCTGTTCCACTGCGCGCCCGGCGAACCAACCTTCTCCACGTCCAGCCGGCCAATGACGGCGTCCAGGCCCAGTTTGAAGGTCGCCAGCAGCCAGGCGATCACCTGGGCCGCGCTGGCGCGCTGCACGTCGGTCGGTTCGGCGGCCATGAAGTTGCCGCCCAGGGCCACCGCCACGCTGTCGGCGTTGACGTCGGGTTTGAGCGTCTGCTCAACGACGGCATCCAGCGGCTGCGTCCAGTAGATCGTGCCATCGGCATTGATCAGGAAGTGATACGTGATGCCCAGGCGGCCGCTGCGGCTGACCTGACCCTGCGCAATCACCTGCGCTGACACATTCCCGTCGGCAATCGCCGTGTGGTGAACGATCACGCGCCGAATCGTGTCCAGGCTGCGGGTGGGATAAGGCCCTGTCTGCGTCAGGCGACCGCGCAGGTCTTGCATGTCTGGCTGCGGCACAGCGCCCGGCGGCAGGGCCAGCAGATCTTCCACGGCTTTTATGCCGCTGGTCAGTTGCGCAGCGTCCTGATCGGCTCCGCTCAACGCGCCGGCGCGTGTGGTCAGGGTCGTGATGGTGTTGAGCAGCGTGCTCGACGCGGCCGGTCCGGCGCCGATCACTTTCTGCAGCTCAGCCAGCAGCTTCGTCACCTGCGTTTCCAGGTCGCTCAGCCGTTGGCGCAGCGCGGCCAGCGGATCAGCAACCGGCCGCAGCGGCCATTTGAAGCCGGCGCTCAGCGCCTGCTTGAAATCGGCAATCGCGCCGTTTTTTGGCTTGATTGCGTAGTCGTCATGCTCGCCCCAACGGTACAGCACCAGCGCGCGGATCACCTGGTTGCCGGGCTGCTGGTTCCACTGGTTGATCTCCTCGTAGGCCCGGCGCACCCAAGTCGTGTTGCGATCTTCCCACGGCCCGTTATAGTCGGCTTCGGTGATGTAGCAGGGCAGCGAGCGCATGGATGCGGGCACGACACGTAAGAAGTCCTTGTAGGTGGGAAACTGCTTGTTGTAACGCTGCCAGGGCGGGTCCATTGTTTCGCTGCTCGTGATGGTGGCGGGATCGCTGCTGCGCCCGTAGGTGTGCAGGGCGATGCCGTCGCAATTCCCTTCTACCAACTGCAAGACTTTCTTGAAATACTCGATCCAGTCGCCTGTCTCGATATTCCAGGGCGCCACGGCCGCCGCCAGCACCTGCGCTTGCTGGTCAACGCCGTGAATCGCCTGGCGGCACAGGCGGTAGCAGCGGGCGTACAGCTCTGGCGTAATCACCTCGGCGGGCGACACCGGGCGCTCGTTAGCCAGATTCGGTTCATTGCCGATAATCCAGATGCGGCAGCCGGCTGAATTGCGCACGAAATTGGCGCAGCGTTTGGCAAAGTCCTCATAGCGCGACGAATGGGGAATCGTCCCTTTGTTGTAGTAGCCGTAGTTCAAGCGCACGATCACACCCAGCCCGCGCCCAGATAGATGGCCATACTGGCCGCCGCCGCTGTCGTTGGGGTTGGCGTCAATTTCCTCGGAAATCACCACCCACCCTGGCGCGCCTGCGTCGAGCATCAGCTGCTCGCCGCCTGCGTCGTGTAAGCCGTAAAGATATTCGGAGTCGAACATGGGACGTGACATCGGTGAAACCTCCGTGATTCTGAAACGCGATGCGCTCGATGATTGTTGCGGTCGAGCGCACGTACGGTGGAGCGAATGTGCCGGCTGTCCATTGGCGGACAAAATGGAAGAAAATTTTTGACTTGGGCTATCTGCATTATACGCCCCTTCAGATAATCGGGCAAATGAAAATCTGCGCGCCAGGCTAAGCGTTTTTGTCTTTCGTTGCGCCGGTGTTAGAATGAGTGACCGCTGCCCGCGTCAGTGCGCAGCGTGGAAGCGACGCCCCGCCAGGGCCAAATGGAGACTCATGCGCCTCAAGCAACTTGAACTGCAAGGCTATAAATCCTTCGCCAATCGTACCGAGTTCGCCTTCGACGCCGGCGTCACGGCCGTCATCGGCCCCAATGGTTCCGGCAAATCGAACGTGGCCGACGCCGTGCGCTGGGTGTTGGGCGAACAGAGCTTCAACCTCTTGCGCGGCAAGAAGACCGAAGATATGATCTTCTCCGGCAGCGATCAGCGCGCCCGCCTGGGCATGGCCGAAGTGCGCCTGACCCTGGACAACCGCGATGGCTCGCTGCCGCTCGACTTCGCTGAAGTGACCATCACGCGCCGCGCCTTCCGCTCCGGTGAAAACGAATACCTCCTCAATGGCAACCGGGTGCGCCTGAAGGACATCGCCGAGCTGCTCGGCCGTTCGGGCCTCAGCCGCCGCACCTACACCGTCATCGGTCAGGGCCTGGTTGACCAGGTGCTTTCACAACGCCCCGATGAGCGCCGGGCCTTGTTCGAAGAGGCGGCCGGCATCACCGCGCAGCAAGCCAAGCGCGACGAGGCCCTGCGCCGCCTGGATGAAACCAGGTCGAACTTGCAGCGCGTGCAGGACTTGCTGCAGGAGATGACGCCGCGCCTGCGGCACCTCAAGCTGGCGGCCGACAAGGCCAACCAGGCCCGCCAGCTCCATGCCGATCTGCAGTCGCTGCTGCGCACCTGGTACGGCTTCCGCTGGCATGCGCTGTTGGGCGATGTGGCCCTGGCCGGGCAGACCGAACGCGCCGCCGCGGACGTGCAGCGTCAGTTTCAGGCCGAGCTGGCTGGGCTGGAGGCTGATCTGCTGGCGCAGCGCACGCGCCAGGCCGATTTGCGCCAGCGCCTGGGCGACTGGCATCGCGCGGCCAGCACGCTGCACCGCCAGGCCGAAACGATTCAGCGTGAGCTGGCCGTCAACGAGGAACGCCAGCGCCAGCTGGCTGTGCGTCAGCGCGAGGCGGCGGCCGACCTGGCTGGCCTGCACGCGCAGGAAACCGCGGCCGCCGAACGCTTGCAGGCGTTGAACGCCGACCTGGGCGCGCGCCGCGCCGCGGCCGCCGAGCAGCGCGTCGTGGTGCAGCGCGCTGAACAGGCCGTGGCCGCGCGCCTGAGCGAACGGCTGGCGCGTCAGCGCGCCGTGGAACAGGCTCAGGCGGAAGCCAACCGCTTGCTGGCGACCCAGCAGGCCGCGCGCGCGCAGCTGACCCAGATTGGCGAGCGTCAGGCCGCCCTGCAAAAGACCGCGGCCGAACATGCCCGCGCCATCGAGGCTGCCCATGCGTCCGCCGCGGCGCTGGCGCAGCGTCTGGGCGCGCTGGAGGCCGAACAGGCCGCGGCGCAGGCCGAAAGCCAACGGTTGCAGCAGGCTGTGGCCGAGCAGGCCGCGCTGGGCGATCAGGCAGAAAATGAGCGGCGGCAGCTGGCTGCCGTCCTCAGCGACCTGGGCCGCGAAAACGCCAGCCTGCAGGGGCGCTTCGATATGCTGACGCGGCTGCGCAGTGAGGGCGCCGGCTTTGCCGCCGGCGCCCGCGCCGTGCTGACCGATTTGTCCAGCCCGCGGCCGCAGCTGCCGCGGGGTATTTTAGGCGTCGTTTCTGCGCTCATTCGGGTACCCAGTCACCTGGAAACGGCGCTCGAAGCGGCCCTGGGCGGCCAATTGCAGGACATCGTGGTCGAGACGTGGGATGTGGCCGAGGCCGCCATCGCCTTTCTCAAGCGCACCGACGGCGGGCGCGCCACCTTTCTGCCCCTGGATACGATCCGCCCGGCGCCGCCCATTCGCCTTCCTCGCAGCGTGGGCGTGCTCGGCGTCGCCGCCGACCTGGTGGAGGCCGAGCCGCATCTGGCGCCCTTAGTCGAGTATCTCCTCAACCGCATTGTCGTTACCGAAGACCTGGCCGCCGCGCGCCGCGTACGTCAGGGATTGAGCAGCGGCCCGCAGCCAACGCTCGTCACCCTGGAAGGCGACCTGGTGCGCCCCGGCGGCAGCGTCAGCGGCGGCAGCGCGGCGCGCAATCGCCAGGATGGCTCTGTGCTGGCGCGTGAGCGCGAATGGCGCGCGATGCCCGCGGCCCTGGAGGCGCTGAAAACGCGCAGTCGCCAGGTCGAAGCTCAGGTGCGGCAGGCGGAACAAAAACGCCAGGCTGCGCTCGACGCGCAGCGCCATCTGCAGCGGGTGCAGGCGCAGCAGGAACAGCCGCGCGCCGCCGCCCGTGAAACGCTCAACCAGGTGCAGCGCGATCTCGATCGCCAGCGCCAGGCCGAACGCTGGCATGGCGACCTGGCGCGGCAGGCCGCCGACGAGAGTCGCACACTGACGGCGCGGGCCAGCGCGCTGCAGGTCACCCTGACGCAGCACGAAGCCCAGCAAACCGCTGCCCAGGGCGCCATCGCCGCGGCCCGGCAGGCGTTGGCCGAGCTGGCGGCCGATGACCTCGATCAGGCGCTGGCGCGTGCACGGGCGGCGCAGGCCGCCGCGCAGGCGCAGGTTTCCACGCAGGAGGCGCTGGCGCAGCAGGCGCAAATGGCGCGTGAGCAGGCCGCGGCGCAGGCGGCCGCTCGCCGCGCCCGCGTCGCCGAATGGGAGGCCGAGCTGGAGCGTTTGGGCGCGCATGTGAGTGAGCTGGCCGCGCAGAATGTACACCTGGCCGCGCAGATCAAGACCTACCAGGATCAGATTGACCCGGCCGAGGCCGAGCTGGCGCAGGTGGAAGCCGCGCACGCGCAGCAAGAAATCTCCGCCGGCCGTGCGCGCCAGCAGGCGCGCAGCGTCGAGCAGCAGCTGAACCAGGCTCGCCTGGAATTGGAACGACGCCAGGACGCGCTGGCGCGCCTGCGTCGTGACATCGAGCACGATTTTGGGCTGGTGCAGCTCGAACGCGGCGCGGAGATGCCCGATCAGCCGCCGTTGCCCATGGGCGCCCTGGTCGAAGCCTTGCCGGTGATCGAAACCCCGCCGGAAGGGCTGGAGGCCGAGGTGCAGCGTTTGCGCCAGCAGGTGACGCGCCTGGGCAGCATCAATCCCGACGCCCCGGGCGAGTATGAAGAAACGCTCGCGCGCCATACCTTCCTGGTCGAGCAGGTGGCTGATTTGGAAAAAGGGGCCAATGGCCTGCGCGAGATCATCGTCGAGCTGGAAAAGGTGATGGAGCGGGAGTTCCGCAAGACCTTTCGGGCGATTGCCGAACGCTTCAAGGAATACTTCAGCATGCTCTTTGGCGGCGGCAGCGCGCGCCTCAGCCTGACCGATGGCGACAGCCTGGCGACAACCGGCATCGAGATCATTGCCCGGCCGCCGGGCAAGCGTCCGCAGAGCCTGGCGCTGCTCTCTGGCGGGGAGCGCGCCTTGACGGCCGCGGCCCTGATCTTCAGCGTCCTCAGCGTCAGCCCGCCGCCCTTCTGCATTCTCGACGAGGTGGATGCGGCGCTGGACGAGGCCAACGTCGGGCGTTTTCGTGACGCGCTCGGCCGCCTGGGCCGCGACACCCAGTTCATCGTCATTACCCACAACCGGGGCACCGTCGAAGCCGCGCAAACCATCTATGGCGTTTCCATGGGCGCGGACAACGCCTCGCAGGTTTTGTCGCTGCGCCTGGAAGAGGTGCCGACCGACGTCGGCGGCCGCAAGGCCGAGACCGCCCATGTCCCGTAAGCTGTGGAACGCGCAGGCCGCCATCTTCAGCATTTTCTTCTGGTCGGCCAGCTTCACCTGGACCAAGCTGGCCCTGCTGGAGCTCAACCCGTGGAGCCTGGCTTTTTGGCGCTGGCTGTGCGCGGCCCTGTTCTTTGCTTTTTACCTGCCGCTGCGCGGGCAGGGGCCGCAGGTGCAGCAAGCCCTGCGCCGGGATGGCTGGCGCTTGGCCCTGCTCGGCCTGCTCGGCGTCAGCCTGACGTATGGCTTGCAGAATATCGGCCTGACCCGCACCACCGCCATCAACAGCAGCCTCATCATGAGCTCCATCGGCCTCCTGACCGCCCTGCTGGGCGTGGCCTGGTTGGGCGAACGGCTGCATCGGCGCGGCTGGCTTGGCCTAGCGTTGGCTTTCAGCGGCATGGTGGTTATCGTGGGGCAGGGCGCGGCGCTCACCGTGGGCGCCAGTACCCTCCCCGGCGACCTCATCATGACGGCGGCCGCGCTGTGCGCCGCGCTCTACTCGATCTATGGTAAGCCGCTGGTGGCGCGCACGCCGCCGGCCGTGATGACCGGCCTGGTGGCCGGCTTTGGCGCCCTTTTTTTGCTGCCGGCGGCGCTCTGGCAAGGACTGGCGCTGCCCGGGCCGCTGCAGACCTGGGCGCTGCTGCTGGCCCTGGGCATTGGCAGCAGCGCGCTGGCTAACCTGGCCTGGTGGCAGATGCTTTCCCGCCTGGATGCCAGCCGCGCCGGCCTCTTCCTCTTCCTCATCCCCGTCGTTGCCAGCCTGATCGCGGTCATCACGCTGGGCGAGACCTTGACCCTGCAGACGATCGGCGGGGCGCTGCTGGTGCTGGGCGGCGTTTACCTGGCAGGCTGAAGCGCCTCGGCGAATTGGGTGCATTTCAGTTTCGGGGTGTAGTCCACGCAGGTGGACTTTGCAATCGTTGCAGCGACTTGCAGTCGCCCGATCTGCCCCCAGTTTGAAATGCGCCTCGGCGAATTGAACCAATTGACAGCCCATCCTGGCTAGACTATAATTTGCTCACTCTCTTGATTCTCATGGATGTCCCTGCCGCATAAGGAGGTTCTGATGCCTCTGCTATCCAATCCGCTGGCCCCTGGCACGATTTTAGAAAACCGCTACCGTCTCGAATCGCTGCTGGGCAAAGGCGGGATGGGCGCCGTTTACCGCGCCTGGGATACACGCCTGGAGCAGTGGGTGGCGTTGAAAGAGAATACACTGACCACGCCGGAGTCGCGCAGCCAGTTCGAGCGTGAGGCAAAGGTCCTGGCCCGCTTGCACCATACGCATTTACCCAAGGTCAGCGATCATTTCATCACGGCCGAGGGCGCGCAATACTTGGTGATGACGTTCATTCCCGGCGTCAATTTGGCCGAGCTGCTGGCCGCGCGCGGTCGTCAGGCGCCGGCCGCGGTTGACGCCTGGTTTGGGCAGGTCTGCGATGCGCTCAGCTACCTGCACAGCCAGCAGCCGCCCGTCCTGCACCGCGACATCAAACCGCAGAATATCAAAGTGACGCCGGAGGGGCAGGCCTTTCTGGTGGACTTTGGGCTGAGCAAAGTGGGCGGCGGCGGTCAAAGTACGATCGCCGGCGCGCAAGGCGTGACCCCTGGCTTTTCGCCCTGGGAACAGTACGGCGGCGCGGCGCACACCGACTATCGTTCAGACATCTACGCGCTGGCCGCAACCCTGTACGCCATGTTGACGGGCGAAACGCCGCCTGACAGCGTGCGGCGTATGGCCGGCGAGGCGCTGAAGCCTCCGCGCGTGTTGAACGCCGGCCTCAGCACGGCCCTGGAAAAGGCCCTGCTGCATGGGCTGGAAACGCTGCCCCAGAACCGCCCGGCCAGCGTAGAAGAATTTCGCCAGGAAGTTCAAGCCGCGCTCGGTCAGGGGCCGGCCGTGACGCCGTCCCCCGTCACGCTGGCGGCTGCCCCGTCCCAGCCGGCAGCTCCCGATACGCCGCCCACCGTGGCCGCGCCTCCAGAACCGCCGCCGCGGCCCTCTGCGCCGGCGGCTCCGCTCCCGCGCAAACGAACGCCGGTTCCAGGGTGGACGCTGATGGCGATCGGGGCCGCCGCAATCGTTCTGCTGGCCGTGGGCCTGATCAGCCTCGGCAACCGCAAACAGAACCCGCTTGCCGCGCCTACCGTGACCCCGGCGCCAATCGCCACGGCCACCTTGCGCGCCGCGCCGGCGTCAGACACCCCGGCGCCGGCTGCGCCCACGCCGCTTGCGCCGACCGCGACCCCCGACCGCGGCGCCACGGCGACGGCGATCGCTCAGACGTGGCGAGACGCCTGGGATCAGGCGGCCGGGGCCACGGCCGCAGCCCATGACGCGGCGCGCGCGGCCGCGCGCAGCCAGGCGCAGACTCAGCCCAAGACCAGGCCAATCCCGGTGATCGAGGCTGTACACATTCCCGACACGTTCGTTCCCGGCGAGCCGTTCGAGGTCGAGGTGCAGGTCAGCAACCTGGGCGCGGCGGCCAATGGCGGCGGTTCCATCACGCTTTCGCTGCCCGATGGCGGCGACATGACCGTCGTGGACGCCGACGTGCGCATTTTGCCGATTGACTGGGCTGACTGCAAGTACAATGATCCCAATGCGCGTGTGATTGATGCCTCCTCTCCCTGCAACAAGGTGCTGAAGGCCGGCAGCCTGTGTCCCGCGCAAACGCTGCTTGTGCAGCGGCCGGTGGCCGAGCTGTGGAGCAAACCCTGGCGCGCGGGCGATCAACATTTTCTGCGCGTGCGCATCGCCACGACGCCCCAGAGCGCACGGGTGACGCTCTACCTGCGCGTCAGTATGCGCCACCAACCCGCGTCCTGTGACATGGCGCTGCTGCCGCAGCCGGCGCCCGCCATGCCCCTGGATCAGCAGGGCTTTGCGGTCGAGGCCTACGATGTGATCAACGTGACGGCCCTGGCGCAGGGGGTCGCCCTCATCACCTCGCCGCTCGATGGGGCCGTCGTTCCCCAGACGGTTGCGGTCGCCGGCGCGTTGCCTGGCCTGGCTCCAGATCAGCACGCGTTTCTGGTCGAGCGCTCCACCGCGTTTGGACGCCGTTTCTTCCCGATCAAGGAAATTACCCCGGATGCGGCCGGGCATTGGGAGGTGGATGCCCAGTATGCCACGCCCGGCTACAGCTACGAGACCTTCGTGGTTGCCACGCAAAACCAGGCCGCGCAGCAGGCCTTGAGCAGCCAGGCCAATCGCGTCAATGGGCTGACGGCCCTGCCCGCGGAAACGGTCATCATCAGCCCGATCCTGCGCGTGCGCCGCCAGTGAGCCGGCGCGGCGACAGCTTGCCTTGATCTGCCGCTGCGAGCGCAGAGCGCCGCAAAAGGGGTGAAAGTTTGTTCGTGCGTTTGTCCCAAAAGCACGCGGGCGTCCACATGAAGCATTGGCGCTGGCGTCTGGCCTGCGCGCTGCTGACGGTTGTGGGCCTGGCCAGCGCGTGCGCGTCCCCGCGTCAGCCCACGGCGTCAGCGCCGCCCAAGACAACGGCGGCCGCCACGGCTGCCTCAT
>DAISHS010000140.1:0-10858 GCA_036822415.1 Chloroflexota bacterium | reverse complement strand
TCGGCCAGCTCGGCGGCAGCGGCAGCGCGGCGCTGACCGTGGTCGGCGCCCGCGCCTACGTTGGCAGCGGCCCCCGGCTGCAGATCCTGGATGTGAGCCAACCGACGACGCCGGTCATGTTGGGGCGCAGCCCCGTGCTGGGCGGCATCGTGCAGGGCGTCAGCGTGGTGGGCAGCCTGGCTTTTGTGGTCAGCGGCGCCGATGGGCTGAGCGTGCTCGATGTTGCTAACCCGGCTGCGCCCACGGTGCGCGGGCGCCTGGCGACGGCTGGGTTTGCCGAAGGGGTCAGCGCGGCCAATGGCATCGTTTATGTGGCCAGCTTTGGCCGCGGCCTGACCATCATTGACGCAACGAATCCCGCCGCGCCCACGCTGCTGACAGAACTGCGCACGCCAGGCACACCCCATGCCGTGCAGGTGGCGGGCAGCCTGGCCTATCTGGCCGATGATTTCAATGGCCTGGTCATCGTGGATGTCAGCAACCCGGCCGCGCCCACGGTGCGCAGTACGCTGCGCTCGGCGGGTGTGGCCGTTGGGGTGACCGTGGTCAACGATCGCGCCTACCTGGCTTACCAGGGCCAGGGCCTGCGCATCGTAGATGTCAGCAACCCAGCCGCGCCGCGCCGCCTGGGGCAGCTCGATACCCCCGGTCTGGCGTCCGCGGTCAGTGTGACTGGCAATCTGGCCTTGGTGGCTGACAGCGAAGCCTTGCAGATCGTGGATGTGGGGAATCCGGCCGCCCCGACGCTCGTGGGGGCTTACCGGGAACTGGCCGTCAATGTGCAGGCGCTCAACGGCCTGGCCTTCGTTGCGGATCGTGAAAGCCTGCTGCTGGTCAACATCAGCCAGCCGGCCGCGCCGGTCCTGGTGGGGCTGTACGATCCTCCCGGCGCGGCGCAGGATGTGGCGCTGGCCGGCGACCTGGCTTTTGTCGCCTCGGCCAACGATGGTTTGCAGGTGTTCGGTCTGAGCGATCCAGCGCAGCCGCAGCGGCTGGGAGAGCTCGAAACCCTGGGCGCGGCGTTTGGGGTTGACGTGACCGGCAGCCTGGCGGCGGTGGCCGTTGGGGAACGCGGCCTGCGCCTGGTGGATGTCAGCAACCCGCAGGCGCCCTTCGTGCGCGGGGGCCTCGACACGCCCGGCCAGGCGCGCCGCGTCGCGGTCAGCGGCGCGCTGGCGGCGGTGGCCGATGCGTGGGGCGGCCTGGTGATCGTGGATATCAGCGATCCGGCCGCGCCTGCGCTGCGCAGCACGCTGGCGACGGAGTTTCCGGCCGATGACGTGGCGCTCAGCGGCGGCCTGGCGGTGGTGGCCGCGGGCAAACGCCTGTTGCTGGTGGACCTTGCCAACCCGGCCGCGCCGGTCGTGCGCAGCACAACCACGGTCTCTGGCTGGGCCGCGGCCGTCGCGCTGCTGGGCAGCCTGGTCTACGTGGCCGACCTGGAGGATGGCCTGTTCATCTATGATGTCAGCCATCCGACCGCGCCCATTCTGCGCGGCGCCTTTTACACCCCCGACGCCATCGGCGTCAGTGTGGCGAATTCCTGGGCCGTGGTCAGCAACCATGCCCGCGGGATCACGCTGTTCGATGTCAGCAACCCGGCCGCGCCGCAATCGCTGGCCGCCGCCGCGACCGCCGGGTTGGCCCGGCGCACACGCCTGGCCGGCGACCTCCTGGTGGCGGCCGATGACCAGGGCGGGGTGGTGACGCTGCGTCTGCGCGACGGCCCGCCGCCCACCGTTACCCCCACCCCGACCCTGACGCCGACATGGACGGCGACCGCGACCCCAACCGCCACGCCCACGCCAACACGCACCCTGACCCCAACGCCAACCGCCACGCCAACGCCAACAGCGACCGCCACGGCCACTCCCACACCTACCCTGACGCCAACGGCGACGGCGACCGCCACGGCCACTCCCACGCGCACACCGACGCCATCGCCGACGCCGACGCCCGCTGTTTACTATTTTCCGATCATTTTGTTTTGACCGTTGCTCTTGAGCTATCTGGATAACTCGCTGCGGCGCGCTGCCCGACGGAGCATTTTTGCCATGCTTTTATGACGCATTGCGTTGTAAAATTTGACAATTGTGGGCATGATGACCTACACTATTTTATGAAAGACCTTGCTTTTGTGCTCCCTTTCGGCAACCAGCCGCGGCGCGCGCTTGATCGGGTTGCGCTCGACATGAACCTGGGTTGCCAGCAAATTAGCCATGCCCAAAGTCCACATCGGGGCATACGATTTATAAACGGCGCTTTGGCTAAGCGATAATTGCTACGGAGGTGATGAATGGAGAAGCTACCTGTGGAAGTTGCTGCCAAACCGAGTGGCGCCACGACGCCATCAAGCACTGCTCACCGTACAGAATCCATGAAAAACTTATACCATATTGGCGAGATGCCGCCCATTGGGCATGTCCCGAAGCAGATGTACGCCTGGTTGATTCGGCAAGAGCGCTTCGGTGAACCAAACAAAGCCTTTCAGGTGGAAGTGCTCGACGTTCCAGAGCCAGCCGATGATGAAGTGCTTGTCTACGTGATGGCGGCCGGCGTCAACTACAACAACGTGTGGGCCGCGCTGGGCGTACCGGTGGATGTCATTGGCGCGCGCATGAAGGCGGGCGAAAAGGAGCCTTTTCATATCGGCGGCAGCGACGGCAGCGGCATTGTCTACAAAGTGGGCAAGGATGTCACCAATGTCAAAGTAGGCGACGAAGTGGTGATCCACTGTGGCATTTGGGACCGCAACGATCCAGTGGTCAAGGCCGGGGGCGATCCCATGTTTGGAGCCAGCTTCCGCATTTGGGGTTACGAGACCAATTGGGGTAGCTTCGCCCAGTTCACCAAAGTGCAGGCGCATCAGTGTCTACCCAAACCCAAACATTTGACCTGGGAAGCCGCCGCCGCCTATATGTTGGTGGGCGCAACCGCCTACCGAATGTTGCACGCTTGGACGCCCCACGATGTGCGGCCGGACGATGTCGTTCTCATCTGGGGCGGCGCCGGCGGGCTTGGCTCGCAGGCCATTCAGATCGTCAAGGCCGCGGGTGGTATTCCCATCGCGGTGATTTCTGACGAGAGCAAGGTGGACTTCTGCTTGAGCCTGGGCGCCAAAGGCTGCATCAACCGCAAAGACTTCCATCATTGGGGCATGCTGCCGCACTGGAAAGACAACGTCGGCTACAACACGTGGCTGAAGGGGGTGCGCGCCTTCGGCAAAGCCATTTGGGACGTGCTCGGTGAGCGGCGCAGCCCGCGCATCGTCTTCGAGCACCCAGGCGAGACCACCGTGCCAACCTCCATGTTCGTGTGCGACACCGGCGGCATGGTGGTCATTTGCGCCGGCACCACCGGCTACAATGCCACGGTTGACCTGCGCTACCTCTGGATGCGCCAGAAGCGGCTGCAAGGCTCGCACTTTGCCAACGACGAACAGGCAAAGGGCATCAACGATCTGGTCATCGAAGGAAAGGTTGATCCCTGCCTGTCCCAGACGTTTACCTGGGACGAGCTGCCCTATTCCCATCAGTTGATGTACGAGAATCGTCACCCCCACGGCAACATGTCCATCCTGGTCGGCGCGATCAGCACCGGTCTGTTGAATACGGCCGATCAGCGCGCCGCCATGCGCGGCTTGTACGAAATCACATCCGAAGAGGCGGCACCCGAGGTCGCAGAGGCTGTCATGGAACCTGAAGATGTCTATGCTCGCCCGCACCCCGGCATTCCGGCCGGCGGTGAATTCGTAGATCAACGCCCGGTGAGCGCGGTCATGCATGCCGGCGTCATCACCTGTCGCGAGGATGCCACGGTTGACGAAGTGGCCCGCAGCATGGTCGAGAATCATATCCACGCCGTGGTGGTGGTGAACCCCCAGGGCTATGCCGTCGGCGTGATCTCGCAGACTGACATGGTCCTGGCGCGCCAGGGACGATCGCCGGCCGATTTGGCCTATTTGACGGCCGCCGACATCATGACGCCCGATCTCATCACCTGCACGCTCGACACACCCGTCTCGGACGTGATAACCACCCTGACCCGCAATCGTATTCACCGCCTCGTCGTGATCCAGGAGGAAGGCGAATACCTGCGCCCTGTCGGCGTGATTTCGATGACGGACATCATCCGTCAAATGATGGGCTACAGCAATCCAGCGGCGCCCCGTGATCCAGCCTAACCAGTAACACAACAAAGAGGTTTTCTATGTCCTTTCTAACTGAAGAGCACGAAGCGGTGCGTCAGACCGTCCGCAAGTTCACCGACGAAAAGGTGATGCCGATTGCCGATGAATACTACCGGGGCGCCCAAGAGATTCCCATGGATCTCATCAAGCAGATGGCTAACCTGGGCTTTTTCGGCATGTCTTTCCCGGAAGAGTGGGGCGGCGCCGGCATGGATGCCGTCAGCATGACGTTGGTAACCGAAGAGTTGAGCCGCGGTTGGCTGAGCGTGGGCAGCGTGCTCACGCGCAACCTGATCACCGGCACCCTGATCCTGGCGCATGGCACACAGGCGCAGAAGGAAAAATACCTGCCGGGCATCGTCTCCGGCGAAATTTTGACGGCGGCCGCTTTTACAGAGCCAAACGCGGGCTCCGATACGGCCGGCATGCAGCTGCGCGCGGTGCGTGATGGCGATGAGTACGTCTTCAATGGCGCCAAGACCTGGTGCACCTTTGCCAATCGCGCCCACATTCTCACCGTCCTCGCGCGTACGCATCCCGATGCTTCTTTGCGTCACAAGGGCTTGAGCATCATCCTGGTCGAAAAAGAGCCGGGCGATCATTTCCATCCGCCGCAGCTGTCCGGGGAGTATATTCCCACCGTCGGTTACTACGGCATGCGCTCGTTCAGCCTCGGCTTTGAGGATTTCCGGGTTCCAGCTGCGAATTTGATCGGCGGCGTGGAAAATAAGGGCTTTTACCAGCTGATGGCAACGTACGAATGGGCGCGCATCCAAACGGCGGCCCGTGCGGTGGGCGTGGCCCAGGCTGCTTTCGACGCTGCGCTGAAGTACGCGCAGGAGCGCGAGCAGTTTGGTCAGCCGATCAGCGAATTCCAGGTCATCCGTCACAAACTGGCGCACATGCGCACGCAAGTTGAGGCTGGCCGCCAGCTCACCTACTACGCCGCGCGCATGAAGGACATGGGTCAGCGCTGCGACCTGGAGGCCGGCATGGCCAAGCTCTTCTGCGCAGACATGGTCGAACACGTGACCTCCGACGCCCTGCAAATTTTTGGCGGCTACGGCTATTCACTCGAATATCCGGCCCATCGCTTCTGGCGTGACGGCCGTGTCTTCAAGATTTTCGAAGGCACCAGCGAAATTCAGGCCGAAGTCATTGCCAAGCGCCTGTTGTCCTGAAAGGTTTTTTATGAGCACACAGTCTCTTTCGACAGTGGACATGGCGCCGATTGTCGAGCGCCTGACCGCAGCCAATCAGCAATTTACGAACAACTACCCCGGCGATATGACGACTCGCCAGCCGGTGCATACCGTTTATGGCGGCGCGCATCTCTTCAAGAACGACACCGCGCTCAAACTGGGCGGCATTGGCCTGCGTAATTTGGATGCCTACGCGCCCAACTTCGTAACCTTTGCCAAAGCGCTGGGGCTTCCCGGCGCCGCGATGCTGCCCGAAAACAGCAGCGACATCGAGCACCTGGCCGCCATCATCGAGAAAGATCCCCAGGCTGCCAGTTTCACCCACGAGCCAGCCTGGATGGCTTACACCGTTTTCAAGCGCGTGCGCGAGAAGCTGCAAACCGAGCCGGTGGAAGATTATCGCGTCGACTTCGAGGACGGCTATGGCAATCGGCCGGACGACGAAGAAGATGCTCATGCCATCAATGTGGGCAAGGAATTGGCCGCAGGCATGGCCGCGGGCACCCTGCCGCCGTTCATTGGCATTCGTATCAAGCCCTTTACCCAGGAAAGCTACAAGCGCGGGATGCGCACGCTCGATCTCGCCATCACTTCTCTGGCGGCGGCCAGCGGCGGCAAGGTCCCGGCCAATTTTGTCGTGACCTTGCCCAAGGTGACCATCCCGGAGCAGGTATCAACCCTGGCCGATCTGCTGGACCTGCTGGAAGCTAAGAATGGCATTGCGCCCGGCGCCATCGGCCTGGACCTGATGATCGAAACGCCGCAGGCCATCATCAATCACCTGGGCGAAAATACCGTCAACCACCTGGTGCGCGCGGGCAATGGACGCGTACGCTACTGCGCCTATGGCACGTATGACTACACGGCGCTGTGCAACATCACCGCGCACTACCAGACCCATACCCATCCGGCGGCCGATTTTGCCCGTCATGTCTTGCAGGTGAGCCTGGCTGGCACGGGCGTGAGCGTCAGCGACGGCGCGACGACGGTCATGCCGATTGGCCCGCACCGCGGCACCAAAGACAAGCCGCTCACATCCCAGCAAGAGGCCGAAAACCTGACGGTCGTCCACGCGGCGTGGAAGTTGCACTACGACAACATCCTTCATTCGCTGCGCCATGCCTACTACCAGGGCTGGGATCTAAACCCGGCGCAGTTGCCGGTGCGCTATGCGGCCGTTTACACCTTCTTCCTGGAAAGCCTGGAAGACGCCAGCAAGCGCTTGAATCGGTTTGTGGATGCGGCGGCGCAGGCTACCCTCAGCGGTAACATGTTCGATGACGCGGCCACGGGCCAGGGCTTGCTCAATTTCTTCTTGCGCGGCATCGCCTGCGGCGCCATCACCGAGCAAGAGGCCACCGCGACCGGCATCACCCTGCCGGAGCTGCACGGCCGCTCGTTTGTCAAGATCGTGCAGAATCGAGCTTACAAGAAGAACGCGTAATCTGCGCTGTCAAACAGGGGTGCTCTATGCAGGAAACTGATCAGAATCTACTGGCCGAGGGGTTGCAGCGCTGGCAAGCGGGCGACCTGGCGGAGTCCATCCGGCGGGCGCCTGAGCGCCCGGAAACGCAGTCGCTGCAGCGTTTATACACGCCCCTGGATGTTGGCCCGCAGCCGCCGCCGCAGGCTGACCAGGGCTGGTACCTGGAACGCCTCGGTTTTCCCGGCCAGTTTCCGTTCACGCGTGGGGTGCAGCCCACCATGTACCGCAGCCGCTTTTGGACCATGCGCCAGTACGCGGGCTATGGCACGGCGGCTGAAGCTAACGAACGTTTCAAGTATCTGCTGGGGCAGGGCCAAACCGGCCTCAGCGTCGCTTTCGATCTGGCGACACAAATAGGCTATGACAGCGATGATCCGCTGGCTGCGGGCGAGGTAGGCCAGGCCGGCGTCGCCATTGACTCGTTGGCCGATATGGAAGCGCTGCTGGATGGCATCCCGCTCGACAAGGTCAGCATCAGCATGACCATCAACGCGCCGGCCAGCGTGCTGCTGGCCATGGTCATCGCCACGGGCGAGAAGCGCGGCGTAGCGGCCAGCAAGCTCACGGGCACCATTCAGAACGACATTCTCAAAGAGTATGTGGCGCGCGGCACCTACATCTTCCCTCCTGGCCCCAGTGTGCGCCTGGCCGCGGACACCATCGCCTACTGCGCCCGGCAGACGCCGCGCTGGAACGCCATCAGCGTCAGCGGGTATCACATTCGTGATGCCGGCAGCACGGCCAGTCAGGAGATGGCGTTTGCCATCGCCAACGCCATGTCCTACGCCGACGCGGTGCTGGCGCGCGGCGTCAACATTGACGACTTTGCCGCGCGTATCTCGTGGATCTTCAACACACAGAACAACTTCTTCGAAGAAGTGGCAAAATATCGCGCCTTGCGCCGCCTGTGGGCCGCCATCCTGCGTGATCACTATGGCGCGCAAAAGCCGGCCAGCATGACGTTGCGCACCCATGTGCAGACCGGCGGCGCAACGTTGACCGCGCAGCAGCCGCTCAACAACATCGCACGCGCTGGCTTCCAGGCCCTGGCCAGCGTTTTGGGCGGCATCCAGAGCCTGGCGCTCAGCTGCTATGATGAAGCCCTCGCGCTGCCGACCGAAGAGGCGCAGGCCACGGCCTTGCGCACGCAGCAGATCATTGCGCATGAAATCGGCGCCACGGAGGTGATTGACCCTCTGGCCGGTTCCTACTACGTGGAGGCGCTGACCGATCGGCTGGAGGCGGAGGCGCGAGTCTTGATCGAAAAGATCAAGGAGATGGGCGGTTCCATTCAGGCCATCGAAAGCGGCTGGATGCAGCAGGAGATTGCGGACAGCGCCTGGAAGTACCAGCAGGCCGTGGAGAGCGGCCGCCAGCTGATTGTCGGCGTCAATGCCTTCCAATCGCCGGGCGAGGAGCGCCCCGTGGGCATCTTCCGGCCCGATCCAGAGACGTACCGCGTGCAGCATGCACGGCTTGAACAGCTGCGCGCGGCGCGGGATCAAGCGGCCGTCGCCGCCGCCCTGGCGCAGCTGCGCACCGTGGCGCAGGCGCCGGGCGGCGCGCAAAGCAACCTGATGCCGCCCATTCTGGATGCCGTGCGCGCCTACGCCACGCTGGGTGAAATTTGCGGCGTCTTGCGCCAGGAATGGGGCGAGTACACGCCGCCAACCGTCATCTGAAAAAGAAACCCCGGCTTCTTGCGCAAGAAGCCGGGGTTTCTTTATGCTACGTATGTTCGCAGGAGAGTGGCGGGGCCTGCGGCCCGCACGCGGAATGGCCCCAACGCCGCCGGCAGCAGGCAAAAGCGCACGGCCGGAAGCGGCAGCTCGTCGAGGCTCACCTGGCCGGCGAGCACTCCCCAAATTTCCAGGCTATCCCCATTACAGACGCCGTCGAAAACCGCGCCGGGCGCCATCACCACGCGTTCGGTGACAAAATAGCGGTTGCGACACAATTCCCAGCGCTGCACCCCGTTGGCTGTATCCAGCAACCTGGCCTGACCGACCGTCGGTTCCACCCGCTCGAAATCAATCACGGCCAGCGCCTTGTCTACGTGCAGCGCACGCGGCTTGCCATCGGCGCCGACGCGCTGCCAATCGTAAACGCGGTAGGTGGTGTTGGAATTTTGCATAATCTCGACCAGGATCAATCCCTCCATGATGGCGTGGAGCGTGCCGGCCGGGACGCAGAGATGATCGCCCGTCTTGACCGGCAGCACGTGTAAAAACGGCTCCAGGTCTCCGCTGGTCAGGGCCTGGCGGAAGTTGGCCGCGTTGCTTCCTGCCTTGACGCCCAAGATCACACGCGCGCCCGGCTCGGCGTGCAGCACCACCCACATCTCGGTTTTGCCAAGCTCATTGCCCTCATGGGCCAGGGCGTAGGCATCATCGGGATGCACCTGAACAGACAGGGGGGCGTGCGCGTCGAGGAGTTTGACGAGCAGGGGAAATTTGCCGCGTGCCTGCGCCCAGGCGTTGCGTCGCCCGATCAGGTCAAGTCCCAGCGCCTGCTGCACGGCCGTCAACGACTGACCGGCCAAAGGGCCGTTGTCCACGATCGTGGTGCCATCCACATGGCCGGCAATTTCCCAGCTTTCGGCCACGACCTGGTTGGCCGGAAGTTGACGCCCCAGTTTTTCCAGATTGCGGCCGCCCCACAGATAATGCTTGAGAACGGGCGAGAACGTGAGTGGGTAAAGAGAGGTCATGGTAATTCCGCGCGCAGCAGCTCGACCGGTTTGCCCTTCACAATCTTGAAGTGATCCAAATCGTTAGCCACGCTGGTCGCGGGGAAGATGGCGCGTGCTTCGTCAAGCACTTGTTGGGCATGATACCGGCGGGAGAGATGGGTCAGGATCAATTGCTTCACGTTGGCGGCGGCAGCCAGGCGCGCCGCGTCAGCCGCGGTCAGGTGACCAAATTCGCGCGCCAGCGCCAGCTCATCCTGGCAGTAGGTAGATTCGATGACCAGGGCATCGGCCTGGTTCACAATGTTTTCCAGGCCCGCTGTCTCGCTGATGTCGTTGATGAAAACCAGCTTGACGCCGTTGACGACTGGCCCAAGCACATCATCGGCCTGGATGACCCGACCATCGTCCAGGGTGATACTTTGCCCCTCCACCAGGTGGCGCCGCACCGGGCCGGCCGGCACCCCCAGCGCGGCGGCGCGTTCGGCCAGAAAAGGCCGCCGCGCTCGCTCTTCGAACAGAAAACCGAAACAGTCCGGCCCGCGATGATTGACCGGGAAAGCGCTGACCACGAAATCACGCGTCTCCAGCACGGGGTCATTGTCGAGCGGATTGAGGGAAACGGTCATCGGCAAGCGAGCTGTGCCAAAAACCACGCGCAGCAGGCCGTCAATGCGCTTGAGCGCATAGCGCCCGCCGAAGATGTCGAGACGTTCCAGGGTTTCCCAGCGCCCCAGGGTGGACGCCAGGCCGCCGAGGCCCAAGATGTGATCGAGATGGCCGTGTGTGATTAAAATACGGTCCAGTCGTTTGAAGCCCAAACCGCTGCGCAGAAGCTGTCGCTGCGTGCCTTCACCACAATCAATCATAAAGCGATACTCGCCGTGCATCACCACCGCGGACGATAGTCCCCGCTGGACCGATGGCGCTGACGCCGACGTACCCAAAAACACTACCTCAAACATGCGCAGCCTTTCTACCAGGTAAAACGTAATCAGATTATACCACCGCGTCCACGGGCAGACAAAGCCCTGTCGCTCGAAGAAGGGCGCCGCGGGCAACGGCGCGCATGGACATCCTCGCCGGCGCCCGATGGCCCAAAGCTGCGGGACAACGCTAAACACCGATACAGGGGCGTGCTGCCAGAATACAGAGAGCCGTTTGCGGCCAAAAGCGTTCCTGGCGGCACCAAATGCCTGCGCCGGTCGTTAAAACAGCAGAGGGCGGCGTCAAAAGGTGGGGTGCATTTCAGTTTCGGGGCGTAGTCCACGCAGGTGGACTTTGCAATCGTT
>DAISHS010000139.1:0-10866 GCA_036822415.1 Chloroflexota bacterium | reverse complement strand
AGCGCTGCGCAAGCCGCCGGCAATGCGCAGCAAGCGGCGCGCCAGCAGCCAGGTGAGCGGTACACTGAGCGTTCCCCACAGCACGGCAAAGAAGCGCAGGGCAAACTCACTCTGCCCCAGCAGGCGCAGCCAGGGTCGCAGCAGCAGGAAAAAGAGCGGGCCATTCTCGCCTGGTTTGCTGAAAGTGCTCAAGAGCTCGGGCAGCGGACGTGTGGCAAAAAGGATGGCGTCCACTTCGTCGCGCCATAGGCTCTGAAAGTTGAGGTGATAGACACGCAGGGCAAAGGCCAGCAGGATGATGCCCAGCAGCAGCCAGCGGGCGCCGCGGCCGCGCCGCCGGCTGCCGGGCGCTTCGACGGCGGCGGTGGGGCGAGCTGAAGGCTCCAGGGCCGGATGCATGGCCGTCTTACTCAGCCGGTCGGCGCCGCAGCAGTAAAAACATGCCCGCGCCGAGGGCCAAAATCACAAGGATGCCACAACCAAGCCAGACAAAGCTGAGCGCCTGAATGAACGTTTGCGCAAAAAGCCCCGCGCCGGCGGCCGTGGGCGTGGGGGTTAGAACGGGAGCCTGCGTCAAGAGGCTGTCCGTCGAGGGCGGCGGCAGGGGCGGCGGCAGCGGCGCTGACCCTCTTGTTTCCGATGGCAATGTTGCCGTAGGTGACACGACGCTGGTTGGAGGCGGCGCGGGCGCAGTGGGGGTTGGCGTGTCCGTCAGCGCGGGCAGGGTGGGAGTCACAGAACTTGTGGCCGCGGGCAGCGTGGGCGTGTCGGTCGGCGGCAGCGGCGCGGGCGTGGTGGGCAGCGGCGCCGGTGTGGTGGCTAAAGGCAACGGGGTGGTGGGAACGGGCGTGATGGTGGCTGGGCCGGGTGTAAACGATGGCGTCCAGGTCGGCGTGATGGTCGGTGTGGGGGTGGCTGTCGGATTGGTGGAGTTGGACTGAAAAGGCAGCGGCGCTGCGCGCCCGGCTTCGAGCTGCAGGCCGATCAAGAGAGAAGCCAAAACCAACCACAACAGACCACGGGCGCCGTGCGTGTGCGTCTGGGAGGATCGCTTGGAGGCGGAGATTACCGTGCGCGCAACAAGACGCCGATAACATGCAGCGAAGAATCGAATCACCCGGTCCTTTTTCTCAACCCCCACGATCAAGCACGGTCCAATCTGCCTGGCAACATTATAGCAGATGACCGTTAGGGCGCCAACGCGTAGGAGCGCCACTGCTGCTCAAAGTCGCGCAGGTCGAGGCCGAGGCGTTCGAAGGCGACGCTGGCCGTGAGGCCGTCGCCCAGCGCACGTAAGAGAACCGGGATGCGTCCCGGATCGGTGCTGTCCGCCAGGTAGTTGACGACATTGTACGACTCTGCCAGCGCCGCTGAGGTGCGTTCGAGGCTGCCAAAGCGGAAAGGCGGCCAGAGCGAGCTGATGGGCAAGAATTGCCCTTGCGAGGCCATCTTCCCAAACTGGGCGGCCATTTCTTGCGTCACGCTGTTGTTGGGCGCCAGGCGCTGTAGTTGCCAGAAGACGACGCCCTGCAGCATGACCCAGTTGCCGTTGGCGAAGTTGCGCCCGCGCAGGAACAACCCTGACTTTTCCATGGCCAGGCGCAGGCTGATGTCATAGGCCACGGTCTCCACCAGTTCCGCGGGCAATTGACCATCGCGGCGCACGCCGGTCAACTGGGGAGAAGAGAGATGGAAGCGACCTTCGTTGAAACGGGCCTGGGCCGGCTGCGCCTCAGGGTCGAAGTAAAATTCGAGCTGCGGACTGGCGCCCACATTGAAAGCGAGATGGGTGCGGCTGTAGAAATCCTCAGCGACGCTGCTCAGGGCTTTAATCAGCGCTTCGTCTTTTTCACGGTAGGTGAAGCGTAGATGGGGCGTTTCCAGGGTTTTCTCCTCCCCCCAGTACGCGGTGTCGGGGGCGGTGCGTTTCCACTGGCCGTCAACCAGGCGGTAGAACTGCACACGCTGATAATCCACGTTATCCTGCTGATAGCGCACGGTGGCCCAGGCCACATCGCCCGTCAAGACGAAGTCGTCCAGGGTCAACGTGGCGCTGATCGCGCTGCGGCGCAGTTGATCCATCTGCGTCTTTTGCAGATTTTGCCAGGCGGCGTCGCTGTCGTCCTGAAAGGCCAGGAAGATTTCCGCATCCCCGGCGGCCAGGGCGTTTGCCTCCACGGTGATGATGGCCTGGAGATCAGCGCGCGCGGCCGCGCGGTTACGCTGCGCCACGGCGTAAATGACGCCAATGCTGATGATGGCGCCGATCAGGACGCCGAGGCCCAAATAGCGCACGACGCGCATCGTCTCCCAGTGCGTTGTACGCTGCGATGCAACCTGACGCCCTTTGGCTTTTTGCCGCGCGGCGGGAGTCGGCGCTTGTTCTTGGGCATCGGGTGGCCGCCAATCGTGCTGGGTTGAGCGCCGATCATCATTGTCGTGCGCCCAGCGTTCATCTTCCGCATCGTGCCAATCGAACTGAATACTCATGGTAGATTCCTGTGCGTGGATGGCGCTTCACGGAGCAGCATGACATCGCCGGCCCATATCGTTTGGGTCATGCCTTGCTCATCTTGTACGAGGAGCGCGCCATCAGGATTGACGCCGGTCAGCGCGCCGACCAGAACGGTGTGCGGCAGCGTCACCTGCACGGTTTGCCCCTGGTAGGCCATGCGCTGCGACCATAGGGCGTAGGGCGAATGTCCAGCTTGCAGGCGTTCGTAGTAATTTTCGATATGACGCAGGAGGGCCTGCAAAAGCGCCAGGCGGCTGATCGGCCGTCCGAGCGCCAGGCGCAGGCTTGTCGCTGTCGCGGCTAAGTCATGATCGGGCGGCAACAGCAGGTTGACGTTCAACCCCAGGCCAACGACGGCATAGGCAATGCGGTCGTCATTCAGTTGGGTTTCGGTCAAGACCCCGGCCAGCTTTTTGCCGTGCAGCAGCAGGTCGTTGGGCCACTTCAACTGCACCGACAGGCCTGTCACCTCTTCGACGGCGGCCGCGGCGCCCAGCCCGATGCACATAGTCAAGCGCCCGCCTTGTTGCGGCTGCAGCGGCGGGCGAAAGAGCATCGAAAGCAGCAGGCTGGAGCCAAAGGGCGCCTGCCACGTGCGCCCCAAGCGGCCTTTGCCCGCCATCTGCTCATCGGTTACAACGACAAACCCTTCCCTGGCCCCTTCTTGCGCCGCCATGTGCACCACCGGCTGCGTGGAAGCAATCACCGGCACATAACGCAGGGGATGCCCCAGAACGCGCGTCGGCAGGGTCAACGGTTTGCCCGCAGTCAGCGCCTCGGTCAGGTCGTCGGGCTTTTCTTGCAAGTCTTTGCTCATGCCCATAACATACATCGTTTTTGTGCGCAGGTCAAGGAAGATAGCTTCCGCAAACCGCGGAAGAATCGTGAGACTTGCACCGTTTCCTGCGCCGGACATTCAACAGGGGAGGGCGCTGCAGCGCCTGGCCGGGCGGAAGGCGCGGCAACCGTGACGAAACCCTCGGCTGGAGGCGCAGGCCAGGGGTGAAATGCGCCCTCTTGCGTCTCCAAATTGACGCTGCGCGGCACATCTGGTACACTGAAAGCATACCCAATGGCTTCGCATATCATCCGGCAAAGGTAGCGATTATGTCAATCCTGTGGGCACCCTGGCGCATGACCTACGTTCGAGATCATTCTCAGCAACCGGTGATCGGCTGTGTTTTTTGTGACAAACCTGCTGGCGCTCGTGACCGGGACGAACTGATTTTGTTACGCGGGCACTACAACTATCTCATGATGAACCTGTACCCTTACAACAATGGGCACCTGCTGATTGCACCTTATGCCCATAAGTCCAGCCTGGAGGATCTGCCGGCCGAAACGCTCACCGAGATGATGATCATGGCCAATCGGGCGCTGGGTGCGCTGCGTGAGGCGCTCAAGCCGCATGGGTTCAACCTGGGGGTCAACCTGGGCGCCGCTGCGGGCGCGGGCGTGGCCGAACACGTTCATATGCACATCGTGCCGCGCTGGGGCGCTGACACTAATTACATCACCGTGACCGGCGCCACGCGTGTCATTCCAGAGGTGCTGAGCGACACCTACGACCGTTTGTTGGGGGTGTTGAATCCAACGGCCATTTCCTGACTCCCCGAGGCGACCGCGATTGTCCCCTTTCTGCTAATTTACCTTGTGATTTTGCCTCGGATAGTGTAAAATGAAACTATCTCACAACCATGCGAGAGGAACATTCGTTTGAAACGATTAGGATTCGCCCTGTTAAGCGCCGGCTGCGGTTTGATCATGGGCGCCGTTGTTCTTTACCTGTTTACGGCCCTGTGGGTGATAACCCCCTGGATTGCTCAACTCATTGCCGCCATTTTTGCACTGGTTGTTAGCCTGGGTCTGACGCTCATTTTATCGCGCGCGGCTGGCAGACGGCTGGGCAATCTCATTGCTACCCTTATCGCCCTCCCGGTCTTGCTGGGCCTCTTTCTGGGCTGCGGCCTGTTGTGGGCGGTGCTGGGCGTTCTCGCCACGGGCGGTTGACTCATCTGAGCCGGCTTGCAATTTTTGGGGGTGTTGTTAATTTGCCTGCACGTTGCCCGCAGGTTAAAAATTCGATCAAGGCGCGGGCTTGCTCGCGCCGATAGGCATGTGGAGGTCATAGATGGACTTTAAGCTCAACGACGAGCAACGCATGATTCGCGATGTGGCGCGTGACTTTGCCCAGAAGGAAATTGCGCCGGTTGCGGCTCATTTCGATGAAACCGGCGAATTTCCCTTTGAGATTGTGAAAAAGATGGGCGCCCTGGGGCTGATGGGGATCGAGGTGCCGGAAGAATACGGCGGCGCCGGGCTGGATACGCTGGCGTATGTTCTGGCCATCGAAGAAGTAGCCAAAGCCGATGTGGCGACCAGCACCATCCTTTCGGTCAACAACTCGCTCTACGGCCATGGCCTGCTCAAATTTGGCACCGAAGCGCAGAAAGAGAAATACCTGCGACCGATTGCCAGCGGAGAGGCCATCGGCGCCTATTCCCTGACCGAGCCGATGTCAGGTTCAGACGCCGGCAGTATGAGCAGCCGCGCCGTCCGCAGCGCAGACGGCAGCTACTACACCATCAACGGGCGCAAATCGTGGGTCACGAGCGGGCCGGTTGCAGATTATGTGGTGCTCTTCACCATGACCGACCCGGAGAAACGCCATAACGGCATTTCAGCGTTCATGATTGACACCGATCGCCCCGGTTTCATCCGGGGCAAGGTGGAGCCAAAGCTCGGTATTCGAGCCAGCGCGACCTCTGAGTTGATCTTCGAAGATTATCAGTGCCCAGCCGAAAATATGATCGGTCAGCCAGGCCAGGGCTTCAAAATCGCCATGACCGTGCTCGACGCCGGCCGCATTGGCATTGCCTCGCAAGCCCTGGGCGTCGCTGAAGCCGCGTATGAAGCCAGCGTGCTCTATGCGCAGGAACGCCACGCCTTTGGCCGCGCCATCGGTGAATTCCAGGGCATCCAATGGAAAATCGCCGATATGAAGACGCGCATCGAAGCCAGCCGTTTGCTGATCTATAACGCCGCGCTGACGAAGATGGCGACCAAAGCGACGGGCGGACGTTATACGCTGGAAGCGGCCATGGCCAAGCTGCATGCCAGCGAGACGGCGATGTTCGTCACGCACCAGGCTGTGCAGATTCATGGCGGCATGGGCTACAGCAAAGAAATGCCCCTGGAGCGTTATTTCCGCGACGCCAAGATCACTGAAATCTACGAAGGCACCAGCGAAGTCCAACGTTTGGTGATTGCGCGCCACGAACTGGGGTTGCGCTAACCCGGCCATGCTTCAGCGCACAGGCTTTTCAGCGAAACAGTGAAAGTCATGAAAGCGGTTGTTTTTTACGAACATGGCGGCCCGGAAGTGATTCAAATCCGGGATGACATTCCGACGCCAGAACCAGGCCCTGACGATGTGCTGGTACGGGTGCAGTATGCCGCGCTCAATCGGCTGGACAACTTCGTGCGCAAGGGCTGGCCTGGCCTGCAGCTCAAGCTGCCGCATATCCTCGGCGCGGACGGCGCCGGCGTCATTGCCGCGCTGGGCGCACGCGTCAGCGGGTGGCAGTTGGGCCAACGGGTGACGTACAACCCAACCCTGTGGTGCGGGAAGTGCGCGTATTGCGTCGCCGGCGAACACCCCTACTGCGATGAGTTTGCCATGCTGGGCGAACATGCGCCCGGCAATTACGCCGAATACATTCGGGTGCCGGCGCGCAACCTGCTGGCCGTGCCTGACCATGCTGACATGCTGGCCGCGGCCGCAGCGCCGGTGGTCTATGTCACGGCCTGGCGTATGCTGTTTACCAAAGGCCATCTGCAGCCGGGCGAAACTGTCTTGATCGTCGGCGCCGGCGGCGGCGTCAACACGGCCGCGATTCAGCTGGCGAAGTTTGCCGGCGCCACGGTGTATGTGGTGGCGGGCGACGCCGGCAAGGCGGAGGCGGCCCTGGCCCTGGGCGCCGATTGGGCCATAGACCGCAGCGTGCAGCCCAATTGGGGCAAGGCAATCTGGGCTAAAACCAATAAGCGCGGGGTCAACGTGGTGGTGGACAACGTGGGCGAGCCAACCTGGCTCAACAGCCTGCGCAGCCTGGGGGCTGGCGGCCGCCTGCTGACCGTCGGCGGCACGGCGGGCTACAATGCCATCACGCCGATCAACCTTGTTTTTGCCCGTCAGTTGCACATCATCGGCTCGACGATGGGCAGCCAGACTGATTTCAACCAGGTCATGGCCTTGATCTTTGCCGGCAAGATCAAGGTGGCTGTGGCTGAAATCTTTCCCCTGCGGGCGTATCCCCAGGCTCTGGAGCAGATGATGAGCGACCAGCACTTTGGCAAACTGGTTCTGGAGATCGGATAGACGGTGGCGGAACCGGGGAACAAGCGCCAGGCGCGCCTGCAGATTCGGCCGTCGCCAGACGCGCGCAACACCTTGCAGCACCTCTACCGCACGGTGCCCTTGTGGCGCGTGGTGCGCAATTGGGTGGTGATTTTTACGGCGCGCTATGTGCCCTGGCTCAATGTCAAACGGCGCATGTATCAGGCCGTGGGCGTGACGGTGGGCCAGGATGCTTCCGTGGCTTTGTCCGTTGTGCTGGACATTTTCTTCCCCGAAGAAATTACCATTGGCGCCAATGCGATCATTGGTTACAACACCGTGATCCTGGCGCACGAATACCTGCGCCGGGAATGGCGTAAAGGCCCCGTGGTGATTGGCCGGGATGTCGTCATCGGCGCCAACTGCACCATCCTCCCCGGGGTTGTCATCGGCGATGGCGCGATCGTCTCAGCCATGAGCCTGGTCAACAAAGATGTCGCCCCTGGCGCCATCGTGGGCGGCGTCCCCGTTCGTGTGTTGGGCGAAACGGAGACATTGTCATCGTAGGGGCAGTGCCTTGCGCCTGCCCTGGGCGACCGCAAGGGATCGCCCCTACCACAGAGAAGAGGGAAGAAGCAGGAAGGAAGAGGGAAGAGGGAATGTTGCATGTCAATCGCCCCCTGCGCCAAATTTTCGCTCTATTAGAGCGCCGCGACCTTGCCTGGACGATCATGATCTTGAATCTGATCGGCTTTGTCGTCGGCACCGTTTACTGGTATGGCCCGCATTTCCTGGTGGGCAAGGATGGCTTGGGCGCGCCCTCGCCTCTCCTCTGGATTTTCATTCCCGATTGTCCACTCTTTGCTTTCCTTTTTGTGGTTGCCTTTGTTGGCCTGCGCCGCCACAAAGCGTGGAACTGGTTCTACACCATCACCGCCATTGGTCTGATCAAATATGGCGTCTGGACGGTGACTTTTTGGTTGACCTACTGGGGTTTGGGCGCCTCCCTCACCCTGGAAGGTATCGTCATGACCATTGCGCACCTCGGCATGATCGTCCAAGGCATCTACTTGTTGACTAAGTTCCGCGGCGAGGTGCGTCATGCCCTGCTGGCCCTGGCCTGGTTTGTACTGAGCGATTTTGTGGATTATGGCCTGGGCGAATATCCATTTTTCTATCCAAGCGTACCTTTATGGCTCATGCAGTGGCACACGATCATCATGACGTGGCTGCTCTCTGCAGGAGTAGCCCTCCTGGCTGCACGCAAAGCACCCGTGTTTCAAGCATCTAACGCCAAATCCTAATTTCATGTGGAGGTCAGCCCAGTGACGCTCGACCCAAAGATCAAAGAATTACGAGAATTGAAAGAGCAGGCCAAGTTGGGGGGCGGCGCCGAACGCGTCGCTCGCCAACATGAAAAGGGGCGGCTCACCGCACGTGAGCGCCTGGAACTCCTGCTCGACAAAGGCAGCTTCCGTGAATTGGACATATTCGTCACCCATCGAACGACCGACTTCGGCCTGGCCGATCAGCGCATTTTGAGCGACGGCGTGGTGACCGGCTATGGCACGATTGACGGACGTTTGACCTTTGTCTATTCACAGGACTTCACCGTTTTTGGCGGCTCCTTGTCGCAGGCCCATGCCGAAAAAATCTGCAAAGTCATGGACATGGCCCTCAAGAACGGCGCGCCGGTCGTGGGTCTCAATGACTCTGGCGGCGCGCGCATCCAGGAAGGCGTGGTTTCCCTCGGAGGCTACGCTGATATCTTCCTGCGCAACACCCTGGCTTCCGGCGTACTGCCGCAGGTCTCCGTGATCCTCGGCCCTTGCGCGGGCGGCGCCGTCTATTCGCCCGCCATCACTGACTTTATCATCATGGTCAAAGACTCCAGCTATATGTTCGTGACCGGGCCTGAAGTGGTGAAGACGGTGACGCACGAAGATGTTACCTTCGAGACGTTGGGGGGCGCCCTGGCCCACGCCAACAAGAGCGGGGTGGCGCATTTCGTGGCCGAGGGCGAAGAAGAAGCCATGTTCCTCAGTCAAAAGCTGCTTGGCTACTTCCCGCAGAACAACCTGGAAGACCCGCCGCAGCGCACGCCCACCGATGATCCCCTGCGCATGAATGAGGAGTTGGATCGGCTTGTCCCCGACAACCCCAACAAACCGTATGACATGAAGGAAGTCATTCAGCGCATCGTGGACGACGGCGATTTCCTGGAAGTACACGAGCATTTTGCCCGCAACATCCTGATCGGCTTTGCCCGCCTGGGCGGGCGCACCGTTGGCATCGTCGCGAATCAACCGATGGTGCTGGCCGGCGTCCTCGACATTGACGCCTCGTGGAAAGCCGCGCGCTTCATCCGTTTCTGCGACTGCTTCAACATCCCGATCATTGTGTTCGAGGATGTGCCTGGCTTCATGCCCGGCATGGCCCAGGAGCACGGCGGCATCATTCGCCATGGCGCCAAGCTGCTCTACGCCCTGTGCGAGGCGACCGTGCCCAAGATCACGGTGATCACGCGCAAGTCTTACGGCGGCGCCTACTGCGTCATGAACAGCAAGCACATTCGCGGGGATTTGAATCTGGCCTGGCCGACGGCTGAAATTGCGGTCATGGGCCCAGAGGGCGCGGTCAATATCATCTTCCGGCGTCAACTGATGGAAGCCGCGGACCCCGAGGCGGAAAAGGCGCGCCTGGTGGCCGAATATCGCGCCAAATTTGCCAATCCCTATGTCGCGGCCAGCCGTGGTTACATTGATGATGTCATCGAGCCGCGCGAAACGCGGCCGCGGCTGATCAACGCGCTCGAGATGCTGCAAAATAAGCGCGACACGAACCCGCCCAAGAAACACGGCAACATTCCGCTCTGAAAGCTGGCAACTCGGAAACTGCTATGCAACTAGACGTCGAACTACCTGACTGGCAATTTGCCGCCGCTGGCAGCCCTGCTTTGCGCGCTGGCTCACTCATTACTGTCATCCTGGATGGTGGGGCTGTGGCCTTCGGCGCCGCCGGCGGCCTGGGGCAGCTGCAGCGCGCGGTGCAGGGACAGCCGCGCCTCGTGCAGCTGGCGCCCGGCCTCTTCGCCCTGGCCGGCGTGATTACCGGCATCACCGATTACGAGCTTGACGGTGACACGCTGCTCGAATTCGAAGTGGACTGCGGCGTGCCCGTGCGCTTTACCTGTCTCCCTGACAGCGCTGACCTGCCGCTCAACGGGCTGTGGGTGAGCGGCCTGGTCTCCCTGACCCTGGTGATGGCCGAATCGGATACGCGACTGTTGGGGCAACCCCTGACGGCCATCGTGCAGGAGATTCAGCAGTGCTGTTTGCGCAGCACCGAAGAGAGTTTCGGCGAACTTCGCTTGTTGCAGGAGCTTGCGCCTTTGCCGTTCAGCCCCGACCTGGTGTACTTGACCTTGTACCTGCACGGCAGCAACGCGTGATCGAGACAAGATCGTTCCTGATCGCAACAGGAGGCAAACTATTTTATGTTCAAAAAGGTTCTGGTCGCCAATCGCGGTGAAATTGCGGTGCGTATCCTGCGCGCGTGTGAAGAACGCGGGTTAGCCACCGTCGCCGTGTATTCTGACGCCGACCGTAATGCGTTACATGTGCGCTACGCCGACGAGGCGTTCAACATTGGCCCGGCGCCGTCCAGGGAGAGCTATCTGCGGATTGACAAGCTCTTGGAAGTGGCGCACAAGGCCGGCGCGGAGGCCATTCATCCTGGCTACGGCTTTTTATCTGAAAATGAAGATTTTGCCGAGGCGTGTGAGTCCGAAGGGATTGCTTTCATCGGCCCGCCGGCCGCGGCCATTCGCGCCATGGGCGACAAGGTGGAGGCGCGGCGCAGCATGAGGGCCGCAGGGGTGCCGGTGGTGCCTGGCACGCCGGAGGGCCTGCGCGACGAGGAAGCGGCGGCCATCGCCACGCAGATTGGCTATCCCCTGCTGATCAAAGCGTCTGCCGGCGGCGGCGGCAAAGGCATGCGCACCGTGCGCCGC
>DAISHS010000138.1:0-10973 GCA_036822415.1 Chloroflexota bacterium | reverse complement strand
GCCCTCTGCCCTCTGCCCTCTGCCCTCTGCCCTCTGCCCTCTGCCCTCTGCCCTCAATTTTACTCCATATCGCCTGTTTTACCGAAATCACTGGCCGGCGCTGGGCGGCGCGCAAAATTTGCGCGGCGTCCGCGGGGCGTGGGGATTTTCCACAGACCCCTGATTGCCGCTCCCCGCGGCTTGTGGTACAATGAGTCCTTGTACTTTGTCGTCAAAATGAGGAGGTTGATCGTGCCGCTATTTGGACGCGATCGGGGACGTAAGAAATCAACCGATGAAAATAACATCGTGATCGAGCCAGCTTCGACGCCGCGCGTCAACGGGTTCGATGACGATAGCCATATTCCAAACGATTTGCCGATTTTACCTTTGCGCGGGGTGGTAGTCTATCCGATGATGTGGCTGCCCTTGACGGTTGGGCAGGAGCGCTCGATTCGTTTGATCGAATCGGCGGCGGACGATAGCCGCGTGATCGGTCTGGTGACGAGCCGTGACCCTGAAAACGAAGAGCCGGCGCCGACCGATTTGTATGAAATTGGCACGGCGGCCGTCGTTCATCGCCTGCTGCGCGCGCCCGATGGCACCATCCGCCTGATTGTGCAAGGGCTGGAACGTATTCGGGTGACGCGTTTCATTCAAGAGGAGCCATTCCTGCGCGCGCAGGTCATGGCCGCTGTGGACGAAGAAGAGGATTCGGTCGAGGTTGAAGCCCTGTCGCGCAACGCGCAAGACCTGTTCCGCCGCCTGATCCAGCTGGTGCCGCACCTGCCAGACGAGCTGGAAATGGCCGCCATGAATGTGGAGGATGCGCGCCAGTTGGTCTACCTGATCGCGTCCAGCCTGCGCCTGGAGCTGGCTGACGCCCAGGAAATCCTGGAAATCAACCATGTGCGCGACAAATTGATCAAGCTCAACTCCCTGCTCTCCAAAGAGCTGGAAGTGTTGGAGCTGGGGCGCAAGATTCAATCCGAAGCTCAGAACGAAATGGAGAAGATGCAGCGCGAGTTCTATCTGCGCGAGCAGCTGAAGGCCATTCAGAAAGAGCTGGGCGAAGAGGATGAGCAAGCGGCCGAGATCAAAGAGTTGGAAGAGCGCATCAGCAAGGCCGGAATGCCGGAAGAGCCGCAGAAAGAGGCCAAACGCGAGCTGGAACGGCTGCGTAAGATGCCGCCGCAAGCCGCTGAGTACGGGGTGATCAAAACTTACCTGGATTGGATCGTTAGCCTGCCCTGGCAGCAGGTGACAGAAGACAACCTGGACATCACGCACGCCCGTCAGGTCTTGGACGAAGATCACTATGACCTCAAGGAGATCAAGGAGCGCATCCTGGAATTCCTCGCGGTGCGTAAGTTACGTGTGGAACGCAAAGGGCAGTTTACGGTTGAAGATGAACACCCCGACTTGATCCGCAAGCAGCGCGAAGGCGTTATTTTGTGCTTCGTTGGCCCGCCCGGCGTGGGCAAGACGAGCCTCGGCCTTTCGATTGCGCGCGCGCTGGGGCGCAAATTCGTGCGCCTGGCGTTGGGCGGCATCCATGACGAGGCCGAAGTGCGCGGCTTCCGCCGCACTTACATTGGCTCCATGCCGGGGCGCATCCTGCAAATGCTGCGGCGCGTGGAAAGCCGCAACCCGGTTTTCATGCTCGATGAGGTTGACAAACTGGGGCATGATTTTCGCGGGGACCCGTCGGCAGCCCTGCTAGAAGTTTTGGATCCTGAGCAGAATAGCGAATTCCGCGATCATTACCTGGACGTGCCGTTCGATCTATCGCAAGTCATCTTCATCACGACGGCCAATTGGCTGGAAACCATTCCTGAGCCGCTGCTCGACCGCATGGAAATTTTGCAGCTCTCCGGTTACACCGAATTAGAAAAGGTGAAAATCGCCCAGGGCTATTTGATCCCGCGGCAGTTGCGTGAAAACAGTTTGCATGCGAGTGAGATTGTTTTTGAAGAGGCCGCGCTGCACCGCATGATTTCGGATCACACGCGCGAAGCGGGCGTGCGCGCCCTGGAGCGGCAGATCGGCAAAATTTGTCGCAAAATTGCCACCCGCGCGGCCGAACGTGGGGCCGATGACAAGGGCGCGATCGCAGCCGTCACGATCACCGTAGATAACCTGGCCGAGCACCTGGGCAAAGCCAAATTCTACAACGAGGTGGCCGAACGGACAGATCGCCCTGGCGTCGCGACCGGCCTGGCCGTCACAGCCGTGGGGGGCGACATTCTCTTCATCGAAGCGACGCGCATGATCGGCAACAAAGGCTTCACCGTGACCGGACAGCTGGGCGAAGTGATGAAGGAGTCCGCGCAGGCCGCCTTGAGCTTTGTGCGCTCCATGAGCGCTGAGCTGGGGCTGGACGACGATTTCTTCAACAAAAGCGATATCCATCTGCACATCCCGGCCGGCGCGGTGCCCAAAGATGGCCCTTCGGCGGGCGTCACCATGGCCACGGCCCTCGCCTCGTTGTTGACCGGCCGCCTGGTGCGCTCCAATGTCGCCATGACCGGCGAAATTACCCTGCGCGGCCAGGTGCTGCCGATTGGCGGCCTGAAGGAAAAAGCGCTGGCTGCCTCACGCGCCGGGCTTGACACCGTCATCATGCCCAAACGCAACGAGCCTGATCTCGATGACCTGCCAGACGAAGTGCGTCAAAAAATACGTTTTGTGATGGTCGAATCAGTGACCGAGGTGTTCGAGACGGCCCTGGAGCCGGTGCGGCTGGCGAGCAGCGTCAGCGCGGCGGGCCAGAGCGCAAACGGCGCGACCGCAGCCTGAGCGCCCACATCGGCTGAAAAAAGCGAGCAAGGAGGTACTTAGCACGAATTTTGGGAACCACGCCAACAACATCTGTGTCCCAAACCAGGCATCCTAAAGAGGATTGTATTTAAGCCCACGTGACTGTGCATGTCACAATATCAACGTGGGGTATTTGAAGAAGTGGCCTTCTGCCCATCGTTGGGCGCCTGCCACAGACTTGCAGGGTATTCACCGCCTGTTGCTGGAGACTTGTATTTTACAAGCGATATTGGACTCCGCAGCTGGTATGGAATATCATCGTTTATTTAACCCGCTTACACGCTGATTTGATTGGTCAAGAGCGCTAATTGCTCAAGATAGTTGCACTGTGCTTACCCCGCGCGCCCCGGGTTATTGATTTGGGGGCGAACCAGGCATCGCAGTAATGAATAACTGTCTTGCGCCTGGGCCTATCCTGCTGCTAACCACAGCAGAATGGTCGCCCGGCCTCCTCCTCAGGTCTCGTAAGTCCTGTTACGTAAACCAACTGTAGTCTTGGTCGTATGCTGGCGATCAAAGTCAGCGGCAGTTTGCGATCAACCGTGAGGTAAACCACGGGCGCAGCGACGTACCAACGGACGCGGCGCGCATGGGTTCGGATCGGAGATCTCGCGCCGCGATTGACCTTTTCAGGCCAGGTGCGTCAGGTGTGCCAGAAGCCGCCCTTCTTCAGGAAAACGCTCGTTGCGTTGAACCTAAAAGGAGAGGTTTAATCAATTTGGCACCGAAAAAAAGTATCAAACGCCAATGGTGGCGCATGGATTTGCACTTGCACACGCCGGCCTCGGCTGACTGGCAAGAGCCAAACGCCACCTATCTCGACTGGCTACAAAAATGTGAGGCGCGCGGCCTCGACATTGTCGCCATTACCGATCACAACACCGTCGCGGGCATTGCTCATTTGCGCCAGGACATCGAGCGCCTGGACTGGCTAGAGCAACAGGGACGCCTGCGCCCGCAAGAAAAACGCACGCTCGATGAATATCGGCGCATCGGCAATAAGCTGTTGGTGCTGCCCGGTTTTGAATTTACGGCCACTTTCGGCTTTCACGTCCTCGCCATCTTCCGGCCAGAGACCTCTGTGCGTGAGCTGGAGCTGCTTCTGCTGCGTCTCAACGTACCGCCGTCCAAGCTGGACGGCGGCTCCACAGAGGTTGGCGCCACCACCGACGTGCTGACCGCCTATAAGTTGATTGATGAAGCCGGCGGTTTGGTGATCGCCGCGCACGCGAACTCGACCCACGGCGTCGCCATGCGCGATTTCCCCTTTGGCGGTCAGACGAAAATTGCCTACACGCAGGACGTGCATCTGCACGGGCTGGAAGTAACCGACCTTGACAGTCGCAGCCGCCGCGCCACCGACAGCTTCTACAACGGCTCCAAACCAGAGTATCCGCGACGGATGCACTGCATCCAGGGGTCGGATGCGCACCGTCTGCACCGTGCGGCAGGCGACAAGCATGTCCTGGGCATTGGCGACCGCGCCACCGAGATCGCCCTTCCTGAAATTTCGTTCGAGGCGATCTGTGAGGTCATCAAAGGAAGCGACTTCGCGCTGACGCGGCCTTATCGCCCGAAGAAAGAACCGTTCGACTACATTGCCGCGGCGCGCGATCAAGGCCCCAACATCGTGCAATCGTTCCATGAAACCTGGACGCGCTCTGGCGGGCGCCTGACTGCCATTCTGAGCGATGTGGTGGCCTTTGCCAACACCAACGGCGGCACCGTCTACGTGGGAGTCAGCGCCACACGCAAGGGCGTGCCCATCGGCGTCGAAGGAGCAGAAGAGGCGATTGCGACACTCAAGGTAGAGATTCAGCGCAAAATTGTGCCTCCGCTTGACGTCAACGTGGATGTGCTGGAATCACAGGGACGCCCCGTGCTGCGGGTGATGGCGCCGGAGGGCAAGGAAAAGCCCTATTGCCTGGACGACAATAAAATTTATGTGCGTCAGGAGGCCGAAACCAGCATGGCGGTGCGCGATGAGATTGTTCAGCTCGTGCGCGTCACCCTGCGCGAGCAACTACGCGCGGAAATAATGGCCGAAGCTACCGCCAGCAAAACGACGCCGGCCAAGCCGCCACGGCGCAAGGCAAAGGCGGCCGCTGAAACGACCGCGGCCGCCCTGGTGGCCGAACCGGCGGCGCCGCTGCCAGCGCCCGCTGAGCTGCCGCCGCCCGCGCCAGAGATCGAGGCCCACGCCGACGATGAAGCAGACGAGCCGGGGACGATGGTGTTGGACCTGCCAGGCCCAGAGGATGGCAGCCTAAGCCCTCCGCTGGTAGGCGTAGAGATTCTGGACATCGAATCCGGCCGTGGCAGCACCAGTTATGTCATTAAAGACCTGCGCAATGGGGGCATCATCCGCAATGTCACGCCGAAGTCGGCGCGCAAATTGTGGAGTTATGCGATTGCCCAGTACGAAACCAACCCGGTCAAGCCAGAACAGGTGCAGTGGGTTGGTGATATTGGCCTGTGGCAAGCAAGCAAGCGCGCCGGCAAGATGCGTTACGACCTGGTGCAGCGCGCCGGCCACGCAATCCATGTTTATTACGGCGTTACCGAGGATGGGATGAGCGGGCCGTGGCGCCAGTTCTTGCAAGAGAATGGCGGCAAAGAGGTCAGCGCCTGAGCGGTACAAAAAAGCGGCGTAAGTTCGTGGGAAAGCTCCTCACAACTTACGCCGCGTTCTGCGCTGAAGAACGACGGAAGTCGTTACTACGCCGGTCGGCTGTCGTTACTACGCAGGTTAGCTGTTTTAACGAAAGAAGTAAAGCGCCGCGATGACGACGCCGGCCCAGAGGATGACATCCATCATCAGGGGCCAGTCGCGCAGCAAGAGTTCTTCGGGCGCGCCGCCCTGGCCCTTGACGTGAATCAAGTAGAGATAGCGAAAAAGCCCGTAGAGCACAAAGGGGATCGTGAGCATCATCGTGTGGTTGGCGGGCATGTTCGGCGCGGAAAAGGTGTAGAGCGAATAAGCCATCACCAGCGATGCGGTCACCATGGCGATCATTTCATCGAGAAAACGCACGGTGTAATCTTCGAGAATCGGGCGATGGGAAGAAGCGCTCTCGGCCAGGAGATTCAACTCGTGGCGGCGCTTGCCCATAATCATGAACAGGGCCAGCAACGCCATGCAGACGTACATCCACGGCGAGAAGCGCGCCACGCGGATGACCGCCACCCCGCCAGCGACGCGCAGAACGAAACCGGCCGCCAGGACGATCAGATCCACGATGACGATGTGCTTCAGATAGAAGGTATACGCAAGGGTCAAGGCCAGGTAGCCGAAAAGGATCAGGCTGAAGGCGCCATCGAGCAGATAGGCGACCGGCAAACAAACGAGAGCAAAGGTCACGGCCGCCGCGATGGCTACCCAGGGCGGCAGAATGCCAGCCGCCAGCGGTCGCATGCGCTTGGTTGGATGCTGCCGATCCTTTTCGATGTCGGCCAGGTCGTTGATCAGATAAGCGGTGCTGGAAATAAGACAGAAACAGGCAAAGGCGGCCAGCGTGCGCAGGAACGAATCGAGACCAAAAAGCTGGCCGTCGAACACCAGCCCGGCAAAAACAAAACCATTCTTCGTCCACTGCCGGGGCCGCATGGCCTTGAGAAGGGCGCGCAGAATGATGATTGGGTTGTTGGAAGGAGTCGTCATCGCTTCGGACATAGGACAACATCTTACCGTAAACTGCCTGCTTCGTCAAACCGCCTTGCCTGCGTCGCTGTTCATCGTTCAGGCCAGCGACGCGCCGCGTAGCCGGCGCGCCGACCATCCTGGCTGCGGGCCATTTTCGCGATCATTTTTCTACCCCAGGAGTTAGAGCAAGACCGGTGAGCAAACAGCGTTTAGACAGCCTGTTGGTTGAAGCTGGCCTGGCGGCCGACTGGATAGAGGCCCGTGGGCTAATCCTGGCCGGGCAGGTGTTGATTGACGGCCGCGTCACCGACAAGACCGGCGCGCTGATCCCGGCCACTGCACAGATAACGATCCAACAGGGGCCGGCCTATGTCAGCCGCGGCGGCGTCAAGTTGGCGGCCGCGCTGGACGGCTTCGGCCTGGATGTGCGCGGCGCTGTTTGTGCAGACGTGGGCGCATCCACCGGCGGCTTCACCGATTGCCTGTTGCAGCGCGGCGTCGCTCAGGTCATAGCGATTGACGTAGGCTATGGGCAGTTAGCCTGGAAGCTACGGCAGGATGCACGCGTCACGGTGCTCGAACGCACGAACGTCCGCTACCTGACCAGCCTACCCAACGCCAGCCTGGTGGACCTGGTCACGATTGATGTCTCTTTCATTGGCCTGAACCTGGTCATCCCGGCCGTGCTGCCCTGGCTGCGCCCGCCGCACGGCAGCCTCATTGCCCTGGTCAAACCCCAATTCGAGGCCAGCAGGCAGCAAGTGGGCAAAGGGGGCGTCGTCAAGGATAGCCTGGTGCACCGCGCCGTCCTTGAACAAACGTTGACCTGGGCGCAGCAGCAGTTGTTGGATGTCTTGGGTTTGCTGCGCTCACCGATCACCGGCCCGGCCGGCAACATCGAGTTCCTGGTTTGGCTGCGGCCCGGCCGCGGCCAGGGCGACGCCGCGGCGCTCATCGCCAGCTGCCTGGACGTGTGACGTCCCAGGCAGCAAGGCTCGCGCTCACGGCCGCTATTTTTGACACACTGCGTCGTTCGTGTTACAATTCCCGCTTGCACGTGGTGTACTTGCACGTTGTCCATCATCTATTTGCTGACATTGTTGTCAAGAGAAACCCATCCGCGGAGGAACTGGGTCACAAAGACCTATCCGCAAGATGGGTTATTTGTTGTTTATAGACGGGCAATATAAAAACGTAAGTCAGTATTGCCTCCCGATTTCCCGCCAATTGATTGACCGATTGCACAACCGTTGCATCGGTTGTTGCAAGCCTGATCTAAGGAGTGGAGAGCGCATGACGAACTTTGCCACTGGTCGCCAGAAGACGCCGGCTTTTCGCAAGAGCTATGGCCGTATCCATGATGTTCATCCCTTGCCACCGTTGATCGAAGTCCAGTTGGAAGCCTTCGAATGGTTCAAGGCAGAGGGCCTACGCGAATTACTCGAAGAGATTTCGCCAATTGTCAGTTTCAATAAACAATTAGAGTTGCATTTTGGTGAATCTTGGTTTGGCGAGCCTAAGTATTCAGAAAAAGAATGTCGTGATCGCGACATGACCTACGCAGCGCCGCTGTGGGTCAAAGTACGTCTGATCAATCGAGCGACAGGCGAGATTCCCGAACAAGATGTTTTCATGGGCGATTTTCCGCTGATGACCGAAAACGGCACCTTTGTCATCAACGGCGCCGAGCGCGTGGTCGTCAGCCAGCTCATTCGATCGCCTGGAGTGTACTTCAAAGTAGATGAAGATCGCACGACAGGCCGTGAGCTTTGCGCCGCGAAGCTGATCCCCAGCCGCGGCGCCTGGTTGGAATTCGAAACCAGCAAACGCGATGTGATTTCAGTCAAGGTTGATCGCAAACGTAAGCTGCCAGTAACCATCTTGCTGCGCTCGATCGGCTTTGGCAGCGACGAAGAAATCTATGAATTATTCCAGGACGTTGACACGGTGCCCGATCACCCCTACATCAACGCCACCCTGGAACGCGACCCAACCTCAACCCCTAATCGGGCAGACGCGGAGAAGGGGGTGCGCGAGGCGTTGTTGGAGTTCTACAAGAAACTGCGCCCCGGCGACCCGCCGACCGAGGAAAATGCGCGCAGCTTCATGCAGAACCTGCTGTTTGTGCCGCGACGCTATGACCTGGGCAAAGTGGGACGCTACAAGCTCAACAAGCGGATCGGCGCCGAAACGCATGTGCCGCTGGCAACCCGCATCCTGACCAAAGAAGACCTGGTGGCCGTGATCAAGCGGATCATCCAGATCAACAACGGGGTCTTTGCCGAAGATGACATTGACCATCTGGGAAATCGGCGCGTGAAGACGGTCGGTGAATTGATCCAAAATCAGCTGCGCATCGGTCTGCTGCGCATGGAGCGCGTGGTGCGCGAGCGTATGAGCACGCGCGATCCCGAGCAGATCACCCCGCTGGCGCTGGTCAACATTCGGCCGGTGGTGGCGGCGACGCGCGAGTTCTTCGGCGGCAGCCAGCTCAGCCAGTTCATGGATCAAACCAATCCCCTGGCCGAATTGACGCACAAGCGCCGCCTGAGCGCCCTGGGGCCGGGCGGTCTGCGCCGTGAACGCGCCGGCTTCGATGTGCGCGACGTGCATCACAGCCATTACGGCCGCATCTGCCCCATCGAAACGCCCGAAGGCCCCAACATCGGCCTGATCGGTTCGATGGCAACCTTTGCCCGCGTCAACGAGTATGGCTTCATCGAGACGCCTTACCGCAAGGTCTACAGTTCGGTAACCAATACGGCCGATCGCCTGGTTGGCCGCACGTTGCGCGAACGCATCCTGGACCCGATCACGAAGGACGTTGTGGCTGAGTCAGAGACCGAGATTAGCAGCGATCTGGCGGAGTTGATTGCTTCCTACAGCGAGGCGTACCAGGAAGTGCGCGTCAAGCCCCACGCCACAACGGAAGTGATCTACGCGACGGCCGATGAGGAAGAAGATTCCTCCATTGCCCAAGCCAGCGCGGCCCTCAATGGCCGCGGCGAGTTCCAAAACCCACGCGCCTCCGCGCGCCACAGCAAGGACTTCTTGTTCGAGGCAACCGAGCGCATCGAGCTGATGGACGTGTCGCCCAAACAAAGCGTCAGCGTGTCGGCGGCGTTGATTCCGTTCCTGGAGCATGACGACGCCAATCGCGCCTTGATGGGGTCGAACATGCAGCGCCAGGCAGTGCCGCTGCTGCGCCCCGAAGCGCCTATCGTGGGGACAGGCATGGAATACCAGGCCGCCGTGGACTCAGGCCAGGTTGTGGTGGCGCGCAAGGCAGGCGAGGTCGCCAGTGTGACCGGCCGCGATGTGACGATCCTGGAAGAGGACGGCACCCGCCGCGCCTATGCGCTGCGCAAGTTCAACCGCTCCAACCAGTCCACCTGCATTGATCAGCGCCCGGTTGTGCGCAAAGGCCAATGGGTGCGTGAAGGCACCGTGTTGGCCGATTCAAGCTCCACCGAGCTGGGCGAGCTGGCGTTGGGCCAAAACGTCCTGGTCGCTTTCATGAGCTGGGACGGCGGCAATTACGAAGACGCCATTCTGATCAGCGAACGCATGGTCATGGAAGACAAGTACAGCTCCATCCACATCGAGAAGCACGAGGTCGAGGCCCGTGATACGAAGCTGGGGCCAGAAGAGATCACGCGTGACATTCCGAATGTGGGTGAAGACGCCCTGAAGGACCTGGACGAAGAAGGGGTGATTCGTATCGGCGCAGAAGTTGGGCCGGGCGACATCCTGGTAGGGAAGATCACGCCCAAGGGCGAAACTGAACTGACGCCAGAAGAGAAGCTGCTGCGCGCGATCTTTGGCGAAAAGGCACGCGAGGTCAAGGACTCTTCGCTGCGTTTGCCCCACGGCGAAAAAGGCAAGGTGGTGGACATCAAGGTCTTTGGCCGCGATGACTACCGTGACCTGCCCGCTGGCGTCGAGAAGATGGTGCGCGTCAGCGTGGCTCAGCGTCGCAAGATCATGGAAGGCGACAAGATGGCCGGTCGTCACGGCAACAAGGGCGTCATTTCCAAGATCGTGCCGGTGGAAGATATGCCGTACCTGGAAGATGGAACCCCGGTGGACATCATCCTCAATCCCCTGGGCGTACCGGCGCGTATGAATATCGGTCAGGTGCTGGAGACCCACCTGGGCTACGCGGCCGAGCGCCTGGGCTTTCGCACCAACACCCCGGTCTTCGATGGCGCCAAAGAGCGCGAGATCGAGGCCGAGCTGGCGCGCGCCTGGTTGATTGACCTGGCCTGGCGCGATGCTACCCAGCGTGCATGGCCCTGGGTGGCGGAGCAAGGAATTCCGGTCGAAGAACTTGAGGACGAGGCCGATGTCCGCAGGCGTTTTCTGATTGATTTTCTCTCTAGCCGCGGCTACGACCCAGAACAGGTTTTCAGCAATCGAACCTATGCCCGTCGCGCCACCCTGCGCGAATGGCTGACCGATCGCGGCTACGATCCTGACGCGATGCTGGTGTTCGAAGATATGCCTTACAATCGCGACGATCGCGACCGCG
>DAISHS010000137.1:0-10984 GCA_036822415.1 Chloroflexota bacterium | reverse complement strand
CGGTAAAGCTCAGTTTTGCTTGCACTCCAACAGGATGACCTGGGTTTCCTCGGGCAAATCAGCCGCGGTAATTTTGAGCATTTCCTGCACTGGCGGTTCGGGTAGCCCCATCGCCTTGAGAAATTTCTCCACCGGATCGAGCTTGCCGTTGTAAAGCGGCGTCTGATAGTGCATCGGAATGACGATGCTCGGCTCCAGCAGACTGATGACCTCTGCGGCGCGGGCGGCGTCCAGCGTTGCTCCTCCGCCGACCGGAACGAGCAACACGTCCACTTTCGGCATCGCCTCGACTTGGGCCTGAGTAGGAAGCTGCCCCAGATCGCCCAAGTGACAAACCGTAATCTTGTCAAATTCAAAGACAAAAATCGTATTATGTTCAGGCAGAGAGGGCTGGCCGCCCTTGTCCTGTTTGGCCGCCGCGTGCAGGGTTGAGATACCGGTGATGAAAATTCCGCCAATCTCATACTCACCCGGACCGCTCAGCACCTTCGGATCGCCCTTAATGTTTTGTTCACCGTGATGTCCAGGCGCATCGTGACTGATGGTGACAATGTCGGCGCGCAAACGCGGTAATGTATAGCCGATTGATTTATCGTAGGGGTCGGTCACCGCCGTAATCTGACGCTCGCGTAAACGAAAACAAGAATGACCGTACCAGGTAATTTCCACGTGTGTGAGTCCTCCTCATCAGCAATGATTCGTATTATAACCGAAGATGAGTCAAAAGAAAAAACGTTCTAGAAAGGATAATGATAATTTTAGCAGATAGATTTGACAAAATTATTCAGAGGCGCTATAATGCTTCCCGTGACACAGGTCACAGCAACGCCGTAAGAAAAAAGGAGCCAACAGATGGCGTTACTGCGAGCATTGCAGGATAGTCCAGCGGGTCAAATCGTTGAGATTTTACAGCGGCATGGGCCGTTGAGCATCAAAGAAATCGAAGAACGGGTCGGCGTCACGAAGACGGCGGTTCGCCAACAGTTGACCAGTTTGATGGCCGACGGCATGGTGGATACGCGTTTGGTGCGTGAAGGCGTCGGCCGCCCCCATTACGTCTACCTGCTGACTGAAAAGGCGCGCGAGGTCTTTGCCGATTATTGCGACGAATTGGTGTTGTCGCTGTACGAGGAGCTCTTGGCCGAGGTTGGTCCGGCCCAGGTTGCCGTATTGCTTGATCGCGTGGGCAGCCGCCTGGCGACCAAATATGATCAGCAGCTGCACGGCAGCCGCCTGGGAGAGCGGGTGCGTTCATTGGCCTCGGTCATGGATGACAAGGGCATTCTGAACGATTTTCACTCGACCAGCAGCGGCTTCGTTCTAAAGTCGTACAACTGCCCGTACCATGAGCTGGCCCAAGAGCATCGTGAAATCTGCCAGATGGAGCAGACGATGATGGCGGAAGTGCTGGCGGCCGATGTGGAATTAACGCAGTGCATGATGGACGGCCATCGCGGGTGTGAATTCACCGTGCTGCCCCGCTCCGCCGTCATTCAGCTCGATGCGCACGTGGCGCACTAAAACAAAAACGAAAAGTTTTTCTCATCAAAGAAAGGGGCTTTTTTGCCGCATATGACGTCCGAATTGGTAATCAAAGATTTACAGGTAACGGTCAACGACAAAGAAATTCTCAAGGGTGTCAACTTGACGATCCGTCAGGGTGAAACTCACGCGTTGATGGGGCCGAATGGCTCCGGCAAGAGCACACTGGCCTATGCCATCATGGGCCATCCCCATTATGTCATCACCGGCGGCGACATCCTGATGGACGGCCAAAGCATCCTGGAGCTGGAGCCTGACGAGCGGGCGAAGGCCGGCATCTTTCTGGCTTTCCAGTATCCCACCGCGATTCCGGGCGTCAGCCTGGCCAATTTCCTGCGCACCGCCGTCAGCAATGTGCGCGGTTTGACCGCCAAGGCCAAGGCTGCGGCTCAGGCCGGCAATGGCAATGGCCAGGCCAAACCGATCGGCTCTGAATTGATGCCGATGAAGGAATTCCGCAAGGAAATGCGCGAGAAGATGGCGATGTTGGGCGTCGAAGCCAACTTCGCCAATCGCTACCTCAACGACGGCTTCTCCGGCGGCGAAAAGAAGCGCGTTGAAATTTTGCAGATGGCGATGCTCAACCCCAAAATCGCCGTCCTCGACGAAACCGACTCCGGGCTAGACATTGACGCCCTGCGCACCGTCGCGGAAGGGGTCACCAAACTGATCGGCCCCAACATGGGCGCCCTGGTCATCACCCACTACCAGCGGCTGCTCAACTACATCAAGCCCGATTTCGTGCATGTGTTCTTCAATGGCCGTATCGTGCTCTCCGGCGGGCCTGAGCTGGCCCTCGATCTGGAAGCCCGCGGCTACGACTGGGTGCGCGAGCAGTTTGGCGAAGGCGTCGCCGAGTACCTGGTGCATCACGACTAATGGAAACCACAGGGAGGCTTACCGATGGCAACTGAATCCGATCGCGCGATACTCGATGATGTCAAGCAGGAGTATCAGTACGGTTTTTCTGATCCCGAAAAATACAGCTTCAAGTCAGGGCGCGGCCTCGACCACGCGCTGATTGATACGATGTGCGACTTCAAGAACGAGCCAGATTGGATGCGGCAGTTTCGTCATCAGGCGCTGGACATCTTCCTGGCCAAGCCGATGCCGAATTGGGGCGCGGACCTGAGCGAGATTGATTTCGACAACATCTTCTACTACGTGCGGCCGTCGGAAAAGCAGGGCAAGAGCTGGGACGAAGTGCCGTCCGACATTCGCAACACCTTCGACCGCCTGGGCATCCCAGAGGCAGAACGCAAGTTCCTGGCCGGCGTAGGCGCGCAGTATGAATCGGAAGTCGTCTATCATTCGCTGCGTGAAGAGTGGCAAAAGCTGGGCGTCATCTTCCTGGACACCGACAGCGGCCTGCGCGAACACGAAGATATCTTCAAAGAGTACTTCGGCACGATCATCCCGCCTTCGGATAACAAGTTCGCTGCCCTCAACAGCGCAGTCTGGTCCGGCGGTTCGTTCGTCTATGTGCCGAAGGGGGTCACGCTGGACATTCCGCTGCAAGCCTACTTCCGCATCAATGCCCAGAACATGGGCCAGTTCGAGCGTACGCTGATCATCGTGGAAGAAGGCGCCAATGTGCATTACGTCGAAGGCTGCACCGCGCCGATCTACTCCAGCGATAGCCTGCACAGCGCCGTGGTCGAAATCATCGTCAAGAAGGGCGGCCACTGTCGCTACACCACGATCCAGAACTGGTCGAACAATGTGTACAACCTGGTGACCAAGCGCGCGATGGCGCACGAAGATGCGCGCATGGAGTGGATTGATGGCAACCTCGGCTCCAAGGTGACGATGAAGTATCCGGCGGTCTACATGATTGGGCCACGCGCGCATGGCGAAATCCTCTCGATCGCGTTTGCGGGCAAGGGTCAGCATCAGGACGCCGGCGGCAAGGTGGTGCATGGCGCCCCTGACACCACCAGCCGCATCATCTCCAAATCCATCAGCAAGAACGGCGGCCGCGCCTCGTATCGAGGCCTGCTCAAAGTCGCCAAGGGCGCGCTGCACGCGAAGTCGAACGTGGTGTGCGATGCCCTGCTGCTGGACGAAGAGTCGCGTTCGGACACCTACCCCTACATCGAAATTGATGAGGACGATGTCCAGGTGGGGCATGAGGCGTCGGTGAGCAAAATTGGCGAGGAACAGCTCTTCTATCTGATGAGTCGCGGCCTCAGCGAGGATGAAGCGGCGGCGATGATCGTGGCCGGTTTCATCGAGCCGATGGTCAAGGAACTGCCGATGGAGTACGCCGTCGAAATGAACCGCCTGATCCAGCTGCAGATGGAAGGCTCGATCGGTTAAAACGCCCTCCGTCAGGCGCGCAAGGCCCAGGGCGGCGTGCGCGGGTCAGCAGAAACCGGGGTTTTTGTACGTAAGCCCGGTTTCTGCCACTGACCGTTCCTGGATGGGGCCGACTGGCAAAACGACAAGAGGAATTAACCTGTGACGGTGATAACAAAAGAACTAACCGTGCCCACAAGCATCAGCCGCGAAGCGGTGGAAATGCTGTCTGCCCACCAGGGTGAGCCAGATTGGATGCTTGATCAGCGCCTGCTGGCCTGGCGCTTTTTCGAAGAGATTCCCATGCCGACAGGCAATGAAGAAACCTGGCGGCGCACGCGCCTGACCGGCTTCAAGCTGGCTGCCGTGCAGCCGTTTGTCCCCGCGCGGGACGTACGCGTGGCGCAGCAGTCTGATCTGCCCGGCGCCATTCAAGCCGAACTGGCGACGCTGAGCACCAACGCCGGCGCGGTCGTGCACCGCGATGCCGACCTGCTCTTCTCCGACCTGCGCCCCGATCTTGCGGCCAGGGGCGTCATCTTTTGCGATCTGCACACCGCGGTGCGCCAGCATCCCGACCTGGTGCAAAAGTATTTCATGACCGAAGCGGTGCCCTTGCCCGACGATGACAAGTTTGCCGCGCTGCACGCGGCCTTGTGGAACGGCGGCACGTTTCTGTATGTGCCGCGCAACGTTGCCATTGACACGCCGCTGCAGAGCCTGATTGCCATTGAGCAGGCCGGCGTCGGCAACTTCTCGCATACGATCATCGTGGCCGAGGAAGGCGCGGAGGTGACTTACCTGGAAGAAATGGTCTCGCTGCAAGAGCGCAGCAGCCAGGATTTTCACAGCGGCATCGTCGAGATCATCGCGCGACCGTCAGCCCGCGTCAACTACGTCAGCCTGCAAAGCTGGGGCAGCCAGGTCTACAACTTCTCGCGCGAGCGCGCGGTGGTGGGCCGCGATGCCCATGTGCGCTGGATCACCAGCCAGCTGGGCAGCCGCCTGACCAAGACGTTCCAGCAGGCCGATTTGCTTGGCTCGGGCGCTTCCAGCGAGATGCTGGGGGTCCTGTTTGCCACCGACCGTCAGCATATTGACCTGGACACCTTCCAGCGCCACGTGGCGCCCAATACGGTAAGCGACCTGTTGTACAAGGGCGGGCTGCGCGATCGTGCGCATGCGGTCTGGCGCGGCATGATTCGTGTGGAGCCTCTGGCGCAGAAGACCAACGCCTACCAAAAGAATCAAAACCTCATTCTGAGCAAGCAGGCGCGCGCCGATTCGGTGCCGGGCCTGGAAATCCTGGCCGATGATGTGCGCTGCACCCACGGCGTGACGGTGTCACAGGTCGAGCCTGAGTACTTGTTCTATCTGATGAGCCGTGGCCTCTACAAAGAGCAAGCCGAGCATATGATTGTGGCCGGGTTCTTCGAGGAAGTGCTGGCGCGTATTCCGTTGGAAGGTGTGCGCGAAAAGCTGGAAGCGGCCATTGGTCAGCGCATTGGCGTCTAAGCGCAGCGCGGGCTTTATATCCCCCGATCTTTCCCCCCATTTTATCCCCCATTTTATCCCCCATTTTAATGGAGTCAACCATGAGCGATAAAGGCTACGTGCGCCCGGAAGCGCTTGTCAGCACGGAGTGGGTGGCGCAACACCTGGACGATCCCACGGTGCGCCTGATCGAGTCGAACGAAGATATTCTGCTGTACGACATCAAGCATATTCCTGGCGCGGTGCAGATTGACTGGCAGCGCGACCTGAACGACCCGCTGACGCGCGACTACCTGGGCCGCGCTCAGTTCGAGGCGCTGATGGCCCGGCACGGCATCGGCAACGACACCACCGTGGTCTTCTACGGCGACAAGAACAACTGGTGGGCCTGCTATGCCTTCTGGGTTTTCCATCTGTTCAGCCACACCAACGCGCGGGTCATGGACGGTGGGCGCGCCAAGTGGGAAGCCGAAGGCAGGCCGATGGGACGCGAGACGCCGAGCTATGCGCCGACGACGTACAAAGCGCCGGAACGGGCTGATTATCAGATCCGCGCCACGCGTGAGCAGGTGCTGGAGCACGTGCGTCAGCAGCGCCCCCTGGTAGATGTCCGTTCACCGGGTGAGTATTCGGGCGAGCTGCTGCACATGCCGGCCTATCCGCAGGAAGGCGCGCTGCGCGGCGGCCATATCCCGGGCGCGCGCAACATTCCCTGGGCGCGGGCTGCCAACGCGGACGCGACCTTCAAGACGGCCGCGGAGCTGCGCGCCATCTATGAAGAGGAACAACGGCTCAAGGCTGACGACAACGTCATCGCCTACTGCCGCATCGGCGAGCGCTCAGCGCACACCTGGTTCGTCCTGACCTATCTGCTGGGCTATCCCCACGTGCGCAACTATGACGGCAGCTGGACCGAATGGGGCAACCTGGTCGGCGTGCCGATCGAACGCTAACGAGGCAAAAGACTTCCACAGCCTGCACAGGCCACGGAAGTCTTGCCGTTTTGTGGCAAACGCAGTAAAATTGACCTGTCATGGCGCCGGCGCTTGAAACCGCAGCGAAAACCAGGTCGGTCGGCGCCGACGCAGAGATGGCTCTCGGAATAAAGAGGTAGGCCGTGGACCGGCAAGCAAAAATAGATTTCATCTTAGAGCATTATGAAGACCCACGCCACTACGGGCCAACCGACCCCGCCGATGTGGTGATGCAAGGCGGCAACCCTGGTTGCGGCGATATTATCACCATCTATTTGAAAAGCGATGAGCACGATCACATCCGCGGGCTGAGCTTCGAGGGCGCAGGCTGCACCATCAGCCAGGCCGCCGCGTCGATGGTGATGGAAATGTTCGCAGACAAAACCTTGACCGACATCGAAAGCGCGCCGCAAGATATGATCATTGACCTGCTCGGCCGTGAGATTGCCGCCACGCGCCTGCGCTGCGCCACCCTGGGTCTGACCACGGCGCAAAATGCGGTGCGCGAGCTGCGCCGCCAGCGCCTGGCGCATGAATATGGCATTGCGTTGCCAGAAGCACGTTCGCAGGCGTTCGTGGCCGTGGATGAGGTGAGCGGGTGAACGCCGCGGCCGTGCGGCCTTACGACGTGGCGGAGGTGCGCGCCCAGTTCCCCATTTTGGCGCTCCTGGTGCATGGCAAGCCGCTGGTCTATCTGGACAGCACCGCCAGCTCGCAGAAGCCGCAAGTGGTCATTGACCGGCTGGCGACGTACTATGCGCAAGGCAACGCCAATGTCCATCGCGGCGTGCACACGCTGAGCGAGGAGGCGACCGCCGCCTTCGAGGGCAGCCGCGCCAAGGTGGCGCGCTTCATCAACGCCAGCAGCAGCAAAGAGATCATCTGGACGCGCAACGCCACCGAAGCGATCAACCTGGTGGCCTACAGCTGGGGCAGCGCCAATCTCAAGCCGGGCGATGAGGTGCTCATCACCGAAATGGAGCATCATTCGAACATCGTGCCCTGGCAGCTGGCCTGCCAGCGCACTGGCGCCACGCTGCGCTATGTGCCGGTAGATGACGAAGGCTTTCTGCGCCTGGACCTGCTGCCCACCCTGCTGACGCCGCGCACCCGGCTCTTTGCCTTTACCGCCATGTCCAACGTCCTGGGCACCATCAACCCGGTGGCCGAGCTGACGGCGGCGGCCCATGCGGTGGGCGCGATTGCCCTGGTGGACGGGGCGCAGAGTGTGCCGCATTTGGCTGTGGACGTGCAGGCCCTGGGCGCGGATTTCCTGGCCTTTTCCGGCCACAAGATGTGCGGGCCAACCGGCATCGGGGTGCTTTACGGCCGGCGCGAGCTGCTGGAAGCCATGCCGCCGTTCATGGGCGGCGGCGACATGATCAAAGAAGTGCATTTGGACGGCTCGCGCTGGAATACCCTGCCCTGGAAGTTCGAAGCCGGCACCCCGGCCATCGCCGAAGCCATTGCCTTGGGCGCGGCCGTTGATTTTCTGAGCACTTTGGGCATGGCCGCCATCCAGGCGCATGAGCATGCGTTGGTGAGCTACGCCATGCAGCAGCTGCAGCAGGTGGAAGGGCTGCACATCCTCGGCCCCGGCGCCGATCAGCGCGGCGGGGTGGCGGCCTTTACCCTGGGAGACATTCATCCGCACGACCTGGCCGCCATTCTCGACGGGGAGGGCATTGCCATTCGCGCGGGCCATCACTGCGCCCAGCCCCTGCACGAGCGCTACGGCCTGCCCGCCAGCGCGCGCGCCAGCTTCTACCTGTACAACACGCTGGCCGAGGTGGATCAGCTGGCCGCGGCCCTGGACAAGGCCAGGGAGATGTTTGCCTTGTAGGAGAGTGGCATGGACGCACTGTATCGAACCGAGATCTTGGAGCACTATCGGCATCCGCATCACTACGGACAGCTTGAGGATGCAGACATCACGCATCACGACGCCAACCCGTTTTGCGGTGATGACATTACGATTGACCTCAAAATTGCCGATGGCAAGGTCGTGGATGCCGCTTTTCGCGGCAAGGGCTGCGCCATCAGCCAGGCTTCGGCCTCGATGCTGATGGATGAGATTATCGGCGCCTCGCTGGACGACCTCAAACGCTGGACCAAAGAAAACGTCCTCGATCTCCTCGGCATCGAGATCGGGCCGGTGCGCCTGAAGTGCGCGCTGCTGCCGCTGAAAGTGATGAAGGCGGGCGTGTGGGGTTTGGATGACGCCGATGAGTAGGATGATGCAAACGTATGGCAAAGTTTGTTAAAGTAGCCGTGCAGGCTGACATTCCTGTGGGCGGGAAGAAACTGGTCGAGATTGACGGCGTGGGCGTGGCGGTGTTCAACGTCAACGGCGTGTTCTACGCCATCGAAGATGTATGCACGCATGACGGCGGCAACCTGGTGGAAGGGGACCTGCTCGGCAACGAGATCGAGTGTCCGCGCCACGGCGCCCGCTTCGATGTGCGCAGCGGGGCCGCCACCAAGATGCCCGCGTTCGAGCCGCTGCCCACTTACACGGTCAAGGTGGAGCAGGACGACGTGCTGGTGGAAGCGTAGCCGGCGCCCAGAAGCGTGAGCAGAAATTTGCGGCAAAAACCCAATTCACCGCTGAGAATGTGAACGGCGCAGCGGCGCAGGAAGCGGCCCGCAGGCCGCTGAGCAACCAAAAACGATAAAGAAGGAATACAAGAGCCATGCCAACGCCTGATGAAATTAGAGAAGTATTGAGAACTTATGTCAAAGACCCGGAGCTGATGCTAAACGTGGTTGATTTGGGGCTGATCTACGATATTACGGTTGAAGACAAAGCCGCGACGATTGCCATGACCCTGACCAGCCCTGGCTGCCCGGCCGGCCCGATGATCCTGGGCGACGCGCAGCGCTATGTGCACCAGATTTTCCCGCAGCTGGAAGAGGTGAACATTGACCTCGTGTGGACGCCGTTCTGGAATCCAGGCATGATGAGCGAAGAGGCCAAGGAAGAGCTGGGGATTTTCTAGTCACCGTTGTTAACGGTACAACCCTTCTGTTCGATGCCATCATTCTGAGAGGCAGGCAGGCTGAGTGGAACGAGCAGCAGGGCTGCCTGACCGATGGCAGATCGAGGAAGACGTGGCCAAGCATCTCTCGTTTTGGGCGCAACAGCCGGGCAAGCCCCTCATCCTCGTCTTTGCCTTGCTCCTGATCATGCTGGCCGCGTGCGCCGCGCCCACCCCCACGCCGGCGCCACCCCCTGCGCGGCGCCCCGAACCCGGACCGACAGGCGTTCCGCTGCCGCCTTCGGCGGCGATCAACCTGGACGCCGAGACGCAGACCCTGATTGCCCGCGCGCCGCGCACGGTCTTCCTGATCCCCTTTTCGCACTGGGACACGGACTGGCACCTGACGTATGCCGCCTACGCCGAGATGGCCGACGGCAACATCGCGGCGGCCATTCGCCTCGCACAGAGCAACCCGCGCTTCCGCTACACCTTCGAACAGGTGCTCTTCGTCCAACACTTCTGGGAGACTCACCCCGAGCAGCGCGCAGCGTTGACTGCGCTCGTGCGCAACGGTCAGTTGACCTTTGCCTGGGCCGGTATCACGCAACCAGACACCAGTCTGGTGGCGCCGGTCATTCAGGTGCGCAACCTGCGCATGGGACAGGAGTGGATCGCCCAAACGTTTGGTGTGGCCCCACGCAGCGCCTGGCAGTCGGATGCCTTCGGCAACAGCGCCTCTTTGCCGCTCTTTTTGAACGCCTTCGATATCCCTTTCGTTTATATGGGTCGTGGGCCGGGCGTCTGCGAGTCCGCGTTCCGCTGTAGCAGCCCCATGCCAGCCAGCTATTACTGGGCAACCCCGGCTGATCCGGACGTGCGTGTCCTCGCCGCCTACCTCTTCTATAGCAACGCCTACTGGTCGGTGGCGCAGCTGCAGGATCCTGGCGCGCAACTGGATGCGCTGCGCGCCCTCATCGAGCGGGAAATGGCCCACGGCGCAGCCAAATACCTTCTTCTGCCCATGGGGGCCGATTTCGCCGATCCACTGCCCTACCTACCCGACCTGGTGGAACGCTGGAACCAGGCAGACCCCAAAACCCTCCTCGTCATGGCGGACCCCGAGACGGCGTTTCATTACCTGGCGTCGCTCGACTTGCCCCAATACACCACGGATCTCAATCCCATCTGGCAGGGCTTCTACGGGACACGTCCCGCGGCCAAGATTGCGGACAAAGAGAGCGAAGCCTTCCTGACGGCCGCAGACAAATTTGGCCTGCTGACCGGCGCGCCAGCCTCGGCCGCCTGGGTCACGGCCACCATCAACGCGCATTATGACAATATCGCCGGCGTCAGCTTCGACGCGGTATGGGAAGAAAGCCAGCGCCCCCGCTATGAGCAAACGGTCGCCGCCGCGGCTGACAACCTGGCGCAGATTGTGGCGCAGGTCAGCGGCCGCGTCGCGGCGCCGCTGGTCATCTTCAACCCAACATCGTGGCCGCGCAGCGAAGTCATCGAGCTGCAAGGGCCACTTCCAGCGGCCGCGGCCCTGCCTGCGTCTGTCCAGCGCCTGGGGCCTGACCATGTGGCGCTTTGGATCGACGCGGCGCCGGCGGTCGGGTATACAGTCGTGACGCAGGCGGCGCCTACGCCGGCCAACCCGGCAACCCTGGCGCGCAGCGGTCGAGTGATCACGCT